>NZ_CP045292.1:638018-957027 GCF_009363055.1 Flavobacterium haoranii
TATTCGAATTGTTTTCTGCGAAGACTTATCTTCTAATACAAAAAGGTAAACTCCTTTGGTGAGATTGGAAACATCAATTTGATGTTGTGTATTGTTTATATTCAAATTTTTAACAGCGACTAATTGTCCTAACGTATTGTAAATTTTAATTTGAGAAAGGGCAATGTTATCAAACGTAATTTTGTTTTTTACTGGATTTGGATAGTAACTGAAGTTTTCGAATGTATTTGAATTTGTACTTAAAACCGTATTTATCACAAATTGATAAGGTGTTTCATAATCAGTACTGGTTGGAGTAGTGCTTCTTAATTTTAAAAAATAGTCACCTGGCGCTAATGTTACTGTATTGCTTAAAGTAGCACCACTATTGTTTTGGATACTTCCAATTAAGTTTCCAGCACTATCTAGAAAAGAAGCTTGCATTTGACTTGTTACAATAGCACTCATATCTAAAGTGGCAATTATATTGTCAGTAACGGTAAATTTAAAATAATCGTCATCACCATCAGCTGAATTTTCTTGAACCGTAGTAAAACCATTATAAACAGTATTAATGTCAATTCCGAAGGCCAATTCTTTAAAGTTAGGTTCATCTAAGCCTTGCATAATTTGATATAATCGTCCAGTTAAAGCGGTATGAACTTCAATACCAATCGCTGTATAGTAGAAATATTTAGCGGGGAATTGTAAGTTAGTTAAGTAATTGTTCATTTTTGCAGAAGTTTCAGTAACTACTCCGTCTGTAGTATCGCCATTTACTTTTCCAACCACATTGGTAAAATCAATTAAATTATCAATAGTTTTTTGATTTAACCCTACAATATTATCTCCAATTGTTCCATTACAATTTACATCGATATTCCAATAATCATCACCCCATAAATGTTCGTTCATGTTGTTAGAGTCGTTAATTTCGGATTCACCAAAAAGATAACGGCCTTGATCTCCACTGTAATAATAAGTGGTCTTTAAATCTCGTAACGCTTCCGAATGTGTTTCCATTCCAATAATCCATCCTAAGCCAATGTCACTAGCATTACTACCTCCGTGCGGAGTCCCTAAAGTTAAAAGTTTAGCAATATGATGCTGACTGTCTGCTTGCCAGTTATAACTATTTTGAATGTATTCGCGAGAAGCTAATCCGCCCATACTATGACCGACTAAAATTACTTTGTCTTTTCCAGTAAGCTCTAAAACACGTTCAACAGCTCTTTTTACAGCTGCACCTTGTTTAACAATAGCCGATTGATTACTATAAACACTTGATCCGATTGAACCGTCTGGATCAACATCGTAATTTACATAATAGTAATCACCATTTTGCATTAATGTTGTTTCAAAAGCGGCAATATCTGCACCTGAGGTAGGATAAAAATTAGTATTGGCTAAAGCATCGTTATTGTCGGCATTTAAACAGAAATCAAAACGACCACCAAAAGTGAAACCATATTGCGAATCCAGGTAATTGGATGTAGTATTCCAAGTTTCTGAACTCGAATTTAATCCGTGAATGAAAATAATAGGATAGGGCAGTTTGTTGGTAATTACAGCATTTTTTGCCTCATAACTAACCGGCATTTTCATGTTGAAAATACTATCACCAATTGCGCCAACAGATTCAAAACTTGTTGGCCTCGATTTTAATTGGAAATTTTCTTGTGCAATAGAAACACTTATATTGAAAACGAAAATGGTACTTACTAGTAGGGTAATTTTATTCATAATCGCATTAAATCTTGTTATTTTTTACGCAATTTAAAAATAAAATGTTAAAAAACTAATTTTCACAAAAAAAAGTTTAAAAAAACTCTCTAAATAGAGAGTTTTGCTTATTCTTTATCTATTGAACCTAAAACACGCTGCATAAAGTTATTTAAAGCGGTTTTTTTATCAACTCCTTCTTTTATTGCTTTATTTACTTCTAAAGCTCCGTACATATTCGAAATCAATTCGCCTATTACATCTAACTCTTCGTCTTTTAAAGAAGAAACTTCAGTTAAATTTTCTAAAACTTCAATAGCTTCAACTAAGTAATCTTGGTCGTTATCTTCAATAAACTGAGTTAATTGTTTAATTACAGGTAATTTCATGTTTTTAAAGTTTATAGTTTGCTGTTAGTGGTTTAGGGTTAAAATAAATTTTTAAATAACCATAAACTATGAACAAAAAACCATTAATTAAATTACTTCACTAACTAATTCAGTTAAAACTTCTAATTTATTAGTTTGAGTTTGGTTAACCAATTCTCCATTTTTGAAAGCAGCGAAAGTTGGTAAATTATCCACTTTAGCTAATTTTCTAGATTCTGGAAATTTTTCTGCATCCACTACTAAGAATGGTACGTTTTCATTTTCAGAAGCTAATTTTTTGAATTTTGGTTTCATAATACGGCAATTTCCACACCATGAAGCTGAAAATTGAACCAATACAATATCGTTTGACTTTACAATTTCTTGTAAATTATCTTGTTCTATTTCTTGAAACATATTTTTGAAATTTTAATTAGACAATAAATCAATGTGCCAATAATTGTCTTATCGACACATTGAAAATTGACATATTATATTAGTGAGAAGCTAAATAAGCTGCAGTACTTTTTCTATCTGCGTTCATTGCATCTTTACCTTCTTCCCAGTTTGCAGGACAAACTTCACCTTTAGTTTGAACGTGAGTGTAAGCATCAATTAATCTTAAGTACTCGTTTACGTTTCTTCCTAATGGCATATCGTTTACACTTTCGTGGAAGATTTTACCTTCTTCGTCAATTAAGTAAGTTGCACGGAAAGTAACGTTAGATCCTTCAAGAATTTCTTCTCCTAAGTTTTCATCAAAAACCCACTCAGCATCTAAAATGTCTAAAGCTGCAGATAAGTTTCTTGTTGTATCAGCTAATAAAGGATAAGTTACACCTTCAATACCACCATTATCTTTTGCAGTATTTAACCAAGCAAAGTGAACTTCGTTTGTATCACAAGAAGCTCCAATTACTGTTGTGTTTCTTTTTTCAAATTCACCTAAAGCAGCTTGAAAAGCATGTAATTCTGTTGGACAAACAAAAGTGAAGTCTTTTGGATACCAAAATAATAATACTTTTTTCTTGTTATTTACTGCTTCTTCTAAAACGTTGATTCTTAAGTTATCTCCCATTTCAGAGATAGCGTCAACTGTAATGTTTGGGAATTTTTTTCCTACTAATGCCATGATTTTAAATATTAAAATGTTAATTATTTTTCTATGGCAAAATTACAAATAAATAAACCATAACTAAGGTTGAGTTATGGTTTATTTTTATTTCTCTATAAGATTTATCTATTCGTTAACATTGTCAATAATTTGACGTATTTTAATGTTAAATGCCGCATAAATTAATGTCATAAACGGACTAATAATGTTGAAGAAAGCATAAGGTAAATAGTCAAAAGTACTAACGCCAAGCGCTCCCGATTGATACGCTCCACAAGTATTCCAAGGAATTAAAACAGAAGTTACCGTTCCTGAGTCTTCTAATGTTCTACTTAAGTTTTCAGGAGCTAAACCACGGTCTTTATATGCTTTTGCAAACATTTTTCCAGGAACAACAATTGCTAAATACTGATCTGAAGCTGTAATGTTTAAAGCTAAACAACTTCCTACTGTTGAAGCAAATAAACCTAAAGTAGAGTGTGCCAATTTTAATAATGTTTGACTGATTCTAGCTAATGCTCCGATAGCATCCATAATTCCACCAAAAACCATTGCGCAAAGAATTAACCAAATGGTTCCTAACATTTTTTGCATTCCTCCAGATTTAAATAAATCCTTTAAAGTTTCATTTTCTGTTGGTATAATAGATTCAATTGTAATAGCATTCATTATACCTTTATATCCTGAAATAAAGTTTAGTTCTTTTGCGCCAGACAACATTAAAATAATTTCTGGTTGAAAAATTAAAGCAAAAATAGCACCTAGTAATGTACCAACTAACAATGCAATTAAAGGCTCAGTCTTTTTAACGATTAAACCAATAACAATAACTGGAACTAAAAATAGCCAAGGAGAAATATTAAAAGCTTTTTGAATGTCTTCTAATAAAGCTGCTGTGTTTGCTGTTCCATGAGTTTCAACTGTTAAACCTAAAATAATAAAAATAATTAATGTTATTACATAAGTAGGAACTGTTGTTAAAGTCATGTATTTAATATGAGTGAATAAATCGGTTCCTGCCATTGCAGGCGCAAGATTCGTTGTGTCAGACATTGGTGATAATTTGTCTCCAAAGTAAGCACCTGAAATTACTGCACCAGCTACCATACCTAAATCAAATCCTAAAGCACCACCAATTCCTATTAAAGCAATACCCACAGTTGCAGAAGTTGTCCAAGAACTACCAGTTGCAATTGAAATAACCGAACATATAATTAAAGTTGCTGGTAAAAATATAGCTGGACTTAAAATTTGTAATCCATAATAGATCATTGAAGGAATAATTCCGCTTACTAACCAAGTTCCGGCTAAAGAACCTACCATTAATAATATTAAAATTGCTCCTGCTGTAGACTTGATATTTTCAGCAACTTCATCGAGCATTTTTTTATAAGAAACTTTATTAAAAAATCCTACAATAGCGGCTACTGCAGCTCCAAGTAATAAAACAAATTGATTACTTCCACCTAAGGCTTCATCTCCAAAAACAAAAACATTGAATGCAAGCATTCCAATTAGTGCAAATACGGGTATTAAGGCTTCGAAAATATTTAATTCTTTATTTCTGTGAATTTTTGTACTCATAAATGGTTTTTAAATTTAACGCAATATAGGAATTTGAAAAAGAATAAACAATTTGTTATTTTTTCAAAAAAGAAACCGATCCAATAGTAGTTGAATCGGTTTTTATAAATTTAAATTATTTTTATTATAAAATGTTTAATTCTTGCATACATTGCTTCATCATTTGATAAGTTCTTTCAATATCATTGTCTAAACCTATCGACAGGCGAATCAAACCATCGGTTAATCCCATTTCAATTTGTTCTTCCATTGGGATTTCAGAAGAGGTTGAAGTTCCAGGTGCACTAAATAATGTTTTATAGAAACCTAAACTTACAGCCAAGTAACCTAAATTTCTTTCTTGCATTAATTCCATTAAAGCATTTGCTTTTTCTAGTGAACCAACATCAATTGTCATCATTCCACCAAAACCATATTCTTTATTAATCATTGAAGAATAAATTTTATTACTAGGATGACTTTCTAATCCTGGATAAACCACTTTTAATCCATCTTTTTCAAATTTTTCTGCTAAATAATTAGCATTAAAACTATGTTGTTTTATTCTAATATGTAGTGTGCGCAAGTTTTTTAAAATACTCGCCGCTCTTAAACTGTCCATTGTAGGTCCTAAAAGCATGCTTGCTCCATCATTTACATTACGTAAATCATCAATAAACTGTTGAGTTCCACAAACAACACCACCTACAGTATCACTACTACCATTAATAAACTTTGTTAAACTGTGAATAATAACATCTGCACCTAGTTTTCCAGGAGCTACCGAAAGAGGAGAAAACGTATTGTCAACAACAAGTTTTAAGTTATGTTTTTTAGCAATTTTAGCCAAACTTTCAATGTCGGCAACTTCTAATAATGGATTACTCACAGTTTCGCAATATAAAACTTTAGTATTTGGAGTAATTGCAGCTTCTACAACGTCTAATTTAGTAATATCAACAAAAGTTGTTTGAATGTTAAATTTTGGAGCAAAGTTTTTTAAGAAAGCATAAGTTCCGCCATAAATTGTTCTACTTGAAACCACATGGTCGCCAGCGCCACATAATTGCATAATTACAGGTGTAATGGCTCCCATTCCAGATGCAGCAACATTTGCAGCTTCGGTTCCTTCCATTGCTGCTAATGCTTGACCCAAATATAGATTTGATGGAGAAGAATGACGTGAATATAAATAGCACCCTTCTGCATTTCCTTCAAATGTATCAAACATTGTTTTTGCAGAAAGGAATGTATAAGTAGAACTATCTGAAATTGATGGATTAACGCCACCAAATTCTCCAAAGTATTGTAAATCTTGGATTTTATCAGCTGGATTGAATTGACTCATAAGTAATTGATTTGTTGAATTATAAAGCAAATTTTAAAAAATACAATTAATTTTTCAACTGATTTAATAAAATATGGTTTTTAAAACTAAAAAAACACTTGTAAGTAGAACTATATTCTTTTTAATTTGTAATTTTGTGCTTGTAATAAAATTTATTTCAAAATGAAGTTAGATGTTATAGATAAAAGACTACTTGAATTACTTCAAGCGGATACTAAAAAAACTACTAAGGAACTGTCAGATAAATTAAACCTTTCGGTTACTGCAGTTTATGAAAGAATAAAGAAATTAGAACGTGAAGGCGTTATCGATAAATATGTAGCGATAATTGACAAGTCAAAGATACAGAAAAATTTTGTTGTTTTTTGTCATGTTAAATTAGCTCAACATAATATAGACTTAATAAAGCATTTTGAAAAAGAAATTCTAAAATTAGATGAGGTTTTAGAATGCTATCACGTGAGTGGTGATTATGATTATATTTTGAAAATTTTTGTTCAAGATATGGAAGAGTACCGCGAATTTATGGTTACTAAATTAACAACTATAAAAGACATTGGTAGTACACATAGTACTTTTATGATTGGAGAAGTAAAGTATTCAACTGCATTTAAGTTAACATAAGAAATAATTATTTAAAAATATAAAAGCATGAATTTATATCAAGAAGTATTCGAAAAAAATAAAGCATGGATTGAAAGACAAAAAGCCACAGATGCTGATTTCTTTCAACATTTATCTGAAGGGCAATCACCAGAGGTTTTATACATAGGTTGTAGCGATAGTCGTGTTACAGCAGAAGACATGACAGGAATGAAACCAGGAGAAATGTTTGTGCACAGAAATATTGCAAATTTAGTTCCTAATAACGATAATAACTCAGCATCGGTTATTGAATATGCAATTGGTCATTTAAATGTTAAGCATGTTGTGGTTTGCGGACACTATTTTTGTGGTGGAGTAAAAGCAGCTATGCAAGCACAAGATTTAGGAATTTTAAATCCTTGGTTAAGAAATATTAGAGATGTTTTTCGTTTGCACAGCAAAGAATTGAATGCAATTGAAGATGAAGATGCTCGCTATAATCGTTTAGTAGAACTAAATGTTGAAGAACAATGTATTAATGTTATTAAAACAGCAATTTTCCAAAAACACTATAATGCTGATAACACGCCAACTATTCACGGATGGGTTTTCGATATTAAAACAGGAAAATTAATAGATTTAAACTTTAATTATGAAGAAAAATTAAAATCTATACAAGAAATTTACAATCTTGGTAAATAACATTAATTTTAAATAAAAGCCAATCTTTAATTCTTTTAAAAATTGTACTTTTGTTTTCAATAAATAATTAAAGTAACTACTAAAAAAATAAAGTCAAAATGAGTCAATTTGATGTAACCATTATTGGTTCTGGGCCAGGCGGATATGTTTCAGCAATTCGTTGTGCTCAATTAGGTTTCAAAACAGCTATTATTGAAAAATATTCAACCCTTGGAGGTACATGTTTAAATGTAGGATGTATTCCTTCAAAAGCGTTATTAGCATCTTCACATCATTATGAAGAATTACAACACTTTGCAGATCATGGAATTGAAGTTTCTGGTGATGTGAAAGTGAATCTTCAAAAAATGATTGACAGAAAACAAGCAGTTGTGGATCAAACTTCAGGTGGTGTAAAATATTTAATGGATAAAAATAAAGTTGCTGTTTTTGAAGGTGTAGGTTCTTTCGAAAGTGCAACTTCTGTAAAAGTTACTAAAAATGACGGAAGTTCTGAAGTAATTGAATCAAAATATATTATAGTTGCTACAGGTTCAAAACCTTCATCATTACCATTTATTTCAATTGATAAAGAAAGAATTATTACTTCTACTGAAGCTTTAAAATTACCAGAAGTTCCAAAGCACTTAGTAATCATTGGTGGAGGAGTTATAGGAATTGAGTTAGGTCAAGTGTATTTACGTTTGGGAGCTCAAGTTTCTGTTGTAGAATATATGGACAGAATTATTCCTGGAATGGACGGTGCTTTATCAAAAGAATTGACTAAAGTATTGAAAAAACAAGGAATGAAATTCTATACTTCGCATAAAGTAAAAGAAGTAACTAGAAACGGAAACGCTGTTACGGTAAAAGCTGATGACGCAAAAGGTAATGAAATTGCATTAGAAGGAGATTACTGTTTAGTTGCTGTTGGACGTCGTCCTTACACCGATGGATTAAATGCTGAAAAAGCAGGAGTTCAAATAAACGAAAGAGGTCAAGTTGTAGTTAACGATCATTTACAAACAACGGCTTCAAATGTTTATGCAATCGGAGACGTAATTCGCGGAGCAATGTTAGCGCATAAAGCAGAAGAAGAAGGAGTTTTAGTCGCTGAATACTTAGCAGGTCAAAAACCGCATATCGATTATAACTTAATTCCGGGTGTAGTTTATACTTGGCCAGAAGTTGCAGCTGTAGGTAAAACAGAGGAGCAATTAAAAGCAGATGGTGTAGCTTATAAATCAGGAAGTTTCCCTTTCAAAGCTTTAGGAAGAGCTAGAGCTGGTGGCGATATCGACGGATTTGTAAAAATTTTAGCGGATTCTAAAACAGACGAAGTGTTAGGAGTTCACATGATTGGTGCTCGTTGCGCCGATTTAATTGCAGAAGCAGTTACGGCTATGGAATTTAGAGCAAGTGCAGAAGATATTTCAAGAATGTCGCACGCGCATCCAACATTTGCTGAAGCTATTAAAGAAGCAGCATTAGCGGCTACAGACAATAGAGCATTACACGTTTAAAAAAAACATTATATATGAGAAGTCCGCTATATGCGGACTTTTTTTATTGTATTTTTGAATTTTTAAATGCGATTTGTGAGAACTTCACTATTAAAACACATACAAAATACTAACGATTTTAAAACAAAACTACTTCATTGGGCGAACCAATTTAGAGAAGTGGTTGTTTTAGATTCAAATAATTACGAACAGCAATATTCAAATTATGATTTTGTGGTTGCTGTTGAAGCTTTTACATCTATTCAAACGGATTATCAAAATGCTTTTGATGATTTATATCAATATCAATCGGTTACTAAAGATTGGTTGTTTGGCTATTTATCATATGATTTAAAGAATGATATTGAAAAATTACAATCTAATAATTTTGATGGTTTACATTTTCCGGATTTGTTTTTCTTCCAACCTAAAAAGTTGTTTCTATTTAAAGAAAATGTATTAGAAATTCAATATTTACATTTTGTTGACGACGAAATCGAATATGATTTTAATGAAATAGTAAGTCAAAAGTCAAAAGTCAAAAGTCAAAAGTCAACTATAACTATTCACCAACAAATTTCTAAAGAAAAGTATTTAGAAAAAGTCCAAAAAATGTTGGATTACATTCATCGTGGCGATATCTACGAAGCTAACTTTTGTATGGAATTTTATGCTGATGAAGTAAAGATTAATCCTTTAGAAATTTATCAAAAACTAAACGAAATTTCAGAACCTCCATTTGCAGTTTATTTTAAAAATAACAAACGATATTTATTGTCAGCTTCACCAGAGCGTTATTTAAAAAAAGAAGGAAATAAAGTTATTTCCCAACCTATAAAAGGAACCGCTAGGCGTAGTTTTGACCTAGAACAAGATGAGCAATTGAAGATTGAGCTAGAACAAAACGAAAAAGAACGTTCTGAAAATATTATGATTGTTGATTTGGTTCGAAATGATTTATCACAAACCGCTTCAAAAGGAAGTGTTGAGGTAGAAGAACTTTGTAAAGTTTATACTTTTAAACAAGTTCACCAAATGATTTCTACAATAGCTTCAAATGTTGAAAATTCTATCTCGCCAATTGAGGTTATTCGTTCCACTTTCCCAATGGGAAGCATGACTGGAGCTCCGAAGATTTCCGCTATGAAAATTATTGAAGAATTGGAAGAAACAAGAAGAGGCTTGTACAGTGGTGCAGTTGGTTATTTTACTCCAACTGGCGATTTCGATTTCAATGTTGTAATTCGTAGCATTTTATACAATGCTGAAAATAAGTATGTATCTTTTTCTGTAGGAAGTGCCATTACTTCAAAATCGATTCCTGAAAATGAATATGAAGAATGTTTAATTAAAGCCAAAGCAATGTTTGAGGTTTTAAATTCAGAAATTAGAAGTTAGAAATTAGATTTTTAGACTTGAAAAATATTTAAATTATCTTTGTTTTCAAAATTGTCCCCTTGAGGGGGACTTTAGGGGTGTAAAAAATAACATAAATAGTTTGTTAAACCAATTCCAAAACCATATTCAATTGCAATTTCCTTTCTTAAAAGAAAGTAAATTTTTTATTGCTGTTAGCGGTGGAATTGACAGTATGGTTTTAGTTGATTTATTTAGAAAGTCGAATTATAAATTTTCTATTCTTCATTGTAATTTCCAATTAAGAGGAGAAGAAAGTGAGGCTGAAACTCAATTTTTAAGAAATTTTTGTCGAGCAAACCAAATTTATTACAGTATCCGTTATTTTGAAACGGAACAATATGCTAAAGAGCAAAAGCTTTCTACTCAATTAGCAGCGAGAGAGTTGCGTTACAATTGGTTTCAAGAAAAGCTAAATCAAAATAATTTTCAATATTTACTAACGGCACATCACGCCGATGATAATTTGGAGACATTTTTAATCAATTTAAGTCGTGGAACGGGTTTAGAAGGGTTAACCGGAATTCCTGCACAAAACGATTACATTATTCGTCCGTTATTGTCATTTTCTCGTGACGAAATTTTAGCTTACGCTGAAGAAAATGAATTGTTTTGGAAAGAAGATAGTAGCAACGCTTCCTATAAATATTTACGAAATAAAATCCGTCGCCAAATTGTTCCGATTCTAAAAGAATTACACCCAACATTTTTAGAGAACTTTCAAAAAACGCAAGAATTTTTAAATGAAAGCCAAGCTTTAATTGAAGATGAAGTCAATTTGAAATATAATGATGTTGTCCAAGAAGATGAAAACAAAAAAGTAATTTCAATAGAAAAATTGCTAAAACTTCAAAACTGGAAAACCTATTTGTATCATTGGTTAAAACCATACAAATTTACTGCTTGGAATGATATTTATGATTTGGTGAACGCAACTTCAGGAAAACAAATTTTTTCGGAAGAATTTATTTTGTTGAAAGATAGAACCTCATTATTGCTTTTTGAAAAAACAGATAATTTTGAGAGTTACTTTCTTAACGAAGATGAAAATACTCTTAAAGTTCCCTTAAAAATTACGAAAAGTAAAGTAGATAACATTTCTAATCCAAGTAAGCATGTTATTTTTGTGGATGAAGATAAGTTGAGTTTTCCTTTGGAAATTAGAAAATGGAATGCAGGCGATGTTTTTTATCCAAGTGGAATGCAAGGAAAGAAAAAACTAAGCAAGTTTTATAAGGATGAAAAATATTCACTTTTCGACAAAGAAAATCAATGGCTTTTATGTTCCAATAATGAAATTGTTTGGGTTATAGGAAAAAGAGCCGATGAACGATTTATAGCAACAGAAACAACACACAACATTATAAAAATACAATTAGAAGATTAAACAAATGAAAAAAATATTCCTTTTTGCCTCATTACTTTTATCGTTAGTAATACATGCTCAAATTTTAGATCCAGTACAGTGGAAAACTTCGGTAAAGCAATTATCGAATAATGAGTTCGAATTGGTAATGAATGCTACTATCGATAACGAGTGGCATATGTATTCTCAATTTACACCAGAAGGAGGAGTTTTACCAACAGAGTTTACTTATAAAAATCAAAAAGGAAATTATAGTTTAGTGGGAAAGACAGTTGAAAGTCCCTACAAAAAAGTATTTAATGATATTTTTGAAGTCGACGAATATTTCTTTGCTCATAATGCCACATTTACTCAGAAAGTAAAAGTTACTAATACGAGTTTAAAAGAAATTAAAGTTGATTTGTTTTACCAAGTTTGTAAAGAGCAATGTATTACTCAAGATAAATCGTTCACATTTAAACTTCCAGTAATTAAGTCAGAAGCTGTAAAAGAATTAGCTTCAACTGAAAATGTAACTGAAGTTGTAACTTCAGTTATGGACACAGTTTCTGAAGAGAAAATTGTTTTAGGAACTGATACTATTACTGAAAAAGAAATAACTAAAGATGAGGTTGTAACAGCAGAACATGTAGAGCAAAAAGCAGAAGAAAGAAGCTTCTTATCAATTTTTATTTTTGCATTTCTGGGTGGTTTTGCAGCGTTATTAACACCATGTGTTTTCCCAATGATTCCCATGACGGTAAGCTTTTTTACAAAGCAAAGTAAAACAAAAGCAGAAGGAAAGAAAAACGCAATTATTTACGGTGTTTCTATTATTTTAATTTACGTTTTATTAGGTTCATTAGTAACAGGAATTTTTGGAGCCGATTCATTAAATGCATTATCTACCAATGTTTGGTTCAACATTATTTTCTTTATCATTTTAGTAGTTTTTGCTTCTTCTTTTTTAGGAGCATTCGAAATTGTGTTACCAAATTCTTGGGCAAATAAAGTTGACCGTCAAGCGGATAGAGGCGGAATAATTGGAATTTTATTTATGGCATTAGCTTTAGCTATTGTTTCATTTTCTTGTACTGGACCAATTGTAGGAACTTTATTAGTAGAAGCAGCTTCTAAAGGAGGAATTGCTCCAATAATTGGGATGTTAGGTTTTTCATCAGCATTAGCTTTACCATTCATGTTATTTGCAATGTTCCCAGGTTGGATGAATTCGTTACCAAAATCGGGTGGATGGTTAAATACAGTTAAAGTTTCATTAGGATTTTTAGAATTAGCGTTAGCATTTAAATTTTTATCAAATGCCGATTTAGTTTCGCAATCTCATTGGTTAGAAAGAGAATTATTTTTAGCAATTTGGATTGCAATTTTCGGAGCTTGGGCAGTTTATTTATTCGGAAAATTAACGTTACCACACGATAGTCCACTTACACATTTATCAGTTGGTAGAATATATATGGCAATTTTAGTCACAATTTTTACTGTTTATTTAATTCCAGGTTTATGGGGTGCTCCATTAAAATTAATTTCTGGGTTTCCACCGCCAATGACTTATAGCGAAAGTCCTTATGGAATAGGAGGGAATGGTTCGTCTGTTCAAACAAATGTCGAATTACCTGAACATGCACATTTAGGCCCACAAGGAATTATTGCTTTTGAAGATTATGAAGAAGGTTTGGCATATGCTAAAAAAGTAAACAAACCTGCTTTAGTAGATTTTACAGGAGATGCTTGTGTAAACTGTCGTAAAATGGAAGAAAACGTTTGGTCTAAACCGGAAATTTTGAATATCCTTAAAAATGAAGTGGTTTTAATTTCGCTAGTTTGCGATAGAAGAATTGAATTACCAAAAGAAGAACAATATGTTTCAAAAGAAACAGGAAAAGAAATCAAAACTATTGGTAATAAATGGAGTGATTTTCAAATTACACGTTATAAAAGTAATGCACAACCTTTATATATTATACAAGATACTGAAGGAAAAGATTTAAATATTCCTGTTGGTTATACACCAGATGCAGAAGAATACAAAGCTTGGTTAGAGAGTGGAATAAACAAGTTTAAAAAGTAAATATTGTCATTCTGAATTTTTTCAGAATCTTAAAATCCCAATCGCAAGATTGGGATTTTTTTATTCATTTTCTTCAAGTTCAAAAATTTCTTCAACAGGTTTTTCAAAAAAGCGTGCTAATTTTAATGCTAGCAAGGTAGAGGGAACGTATTTACCCTTTTCCATGGCATTAATCGTTTGGCGGCTCACTTCAATTTGATTTGCTAATTCTTCTTGCGAAATATTCTTAATAGCTCGCAAAACTTTGAGATTATTCTTCATCGATGCTAGCTTTATTAAGTTTGTAAATCATATAATGAAAACGTATTATAAAAAATAACAGTAACGTAAATAGATTATGAATTAAAACATTCATATAGGAAATTCCGTAAATGAAAATGGTAAAGAATAGTATAAGTCCGTAATTTAAATAAGTTGACCAAACTAAACTTTCATATCTAATTTTCGATATCATTTCATCTTCCGTTTTCATTTTTGAAAATCCTACAAATAAACCACCAACAATTGTTGTAATAGTTAATATTTCATCTAATATTCCATTAGTTATTACTTTTAAAAATGTTTGTTTACCCATAAACTCATCTGCATAAATAGCAAATACTTTTACTTGTAAATAATCGTCAATTGATATTCGTGAAAGCGATAAACTTATTACAAGAACAATACTAGGAACAAATAATAACCAACCAATTACTTTAAATTGATTTGGAAAAAGAAAATGTGTTTTCATAAGAATTGAATTAAAATACAATTCAAATGTAAAGTGTATTTTACATATTGACAAATAAAATTTACAAAATGTAAAATAATTTACTCAAAAACCTTTTCAATATAATCTGAATTTAAAAGATATAAAGCACCCATATATTGTAAGTTAAAAGAAACTAAGTCTCCCACTTTATAATTACTTTTTGAGTTACTAATATCAATAACAGTCATATCCGAACTCGAATCTATAATATTAATAGAATCATCGGTTGATGATAAATATTGAGGTTGCATATCGAGTAAACCAAAATCTAAAATAGCACGTAAAGAAGTTTCGCTTAAATCGGTATCATCATTTATTTCATAAGTATTTCCTGCAACATTTTCACCTAATTCGCCTGTTGGATTGTTAGGTTTTTCAGTAATTTCAATAATTTCAGCATAAAGCTTAAAAACATCGTTATGCATTCCTTCAATAGTTTCTCCAGTAAATAAATCTTTACCAAAAAACAAAGCTTCACCAATTCTAAAATGATTTACTGCCATAGGACGTGCATTTTTTAATAGTAAAGGAATTGCTACAGAAGTTCCTCCAGAAACAAATGGAATTTCAACATTAAATTTAGCTTCAATTAATTGTTTGTATAAACTCAACTGAATTAATTTATCTTGTGTAGGCATCACACCACTTAAACAATTCAAATTGGTTCCAATACCGCTAATTTCAATATTTGGTAAACTAAATACTTCTTTATAAAAATTGATTAATTCTTCACCTAACACACCTTCACGTAAATCGCCCATCTCAATCATAATAACGATTTTGTGTGTTTTATTTTGCTTTTTTGCTTCTTCAGAAAGCATTTTAATTGTGTAAATTTCGGTATTGAAACTTACGTCCGCAAAAGCTATTATTTTTGAAATATTTCTTTTCGAAGGCGGTTTAATATAAACGGTTTGTACTTCGGGATTTATCTTTTTTAACTTTTTTAAATTACTAATTCTAGAATCATGAATTTCCATAATTCCGAGTTCCATAATTTCTTTTAAATAGATAGTGTTTCCGCAAAGTAATTTGGATACAATTCCCCAATGAATATTACGTTCTCTAAAAAGTGAATTTAAAAAATTGAAATTATGGCGAAGTTTTTCTCTATGTAAAGTTATAAATGCCATCTTATTTAGTTAAACGCATTTCTAAATACTTGTTTGTAAAGCCAAGGCTTTCATATAGTTTTTTGGCAGGATTATCTGGTTCAACGTGCAAAGCAATATTTCCTTCAACACTTTCAATTGCTTTTTGCATTAGTTTTTTACCAAATCCTTTTCCTCTTTGAGAATTATCGACAGCAATGTAAACCAATATGTTTTCAGGAATATAACCATCCATGCCAGTTTTATTAAGGATTACAATCCCAACAATTTTTTCATTTTCTGTACCAATGATAATTTTTCCTCCTTTGTTTGGATTCACAACATAATCAATACACTTTTTGATGTCTTTTTTTTCGTCTCCATACTGTTCTAAATGAGTAAAAAGGAAATTAATAATATTCTCTTCCGAATATAAGTGGGTCATTTCATCAGTAGAATCAATAAGGGTAAATACCATAAATAAAAATTTGTATCGCAATAGAATTACGACGATTAATACAATAAACCATAATGGATTTTCCAAAAGGCATCAGCTAGGCTGATAATAATGAGATAGATAATCTCGGGCTGTCTGAACTAGACAAAAAATCAAATAACTGCTGCAAATTTAAGAATTTATACAACGAATTAAAAACTTTTCTATATTTGTACCATTATAAGCCATTAATTAAAATATATTCGCCATGTTAGTTAAAGTATTTGGAAGCGCCGTTTTCGGTGTTGACGCTACTACTATTACAGTAGAAGTAAATTGTGATAAAGGAATTGGCTACCACTTGGTAGGTTTACCAGATTCCGCGATTAAAGAAAGCAGTTATCGAATTGCTGCAGCTCTCAAAAATATAGGTTACCAACTTCCCGGAAAAAAAATTACAATTAATATGGCTCCTGCCGATTTACGCAAAGAAGGTTCAGCGTATGACGCTACTATTGCCATTGGAATTTTAATTGCTTCTTCACAAATAAAAGCCGACAATTTTGCCAATTATATTATTATGGGCGAATTATCGCTTGATGGAACTTTGCAACCTATAAAAGGAGCTTTATCGATTGCAATTAAAGCACAAGAAGAAGGATTTAAAGGTATATTTCTACCAAAAGATAATGTAAAAGAAGCCGCAATTGTTGAAGGTTTAGACGTTTACGGAATTACAAGACTCAACGAAATTATTGATTTTTTTGAAGAAAAAATTGTTTTACAACCCGAAAAGTTAGATACTGAGAAAGAATTTGGTGATGTACTAGATTTTCCAGAATTTGATTTTGCTGAGGTTAAAAGTCAAGAATCTATAAAAAGATGTATGGAAATCGCGGCAGCTGGCGGGCACAATATAATTTTAATTGGTCCTCCTGGTTCAGGGAAGACTATGTTAGCCAAAAGAATGCCGAGTATATTGCCTCCTATGACTATGAAAGAAGCTTTGGAAACAACTAAAATACATTCAGTAGCCGGAAAAACAAAAGATGTAGGTTTAATGCGAGGCAGACCTTTTAGAAGTCCACATCATACAGCGAGTTCTGTTTCGCTTGTTGGAGGTGGAAGTTACCCACAACCAGGAGAAATTTCGTTAGCGCATAATGGTGTTTTATTTTTGGATGAATTACCCGAATTTAAACGAGAAGTTTTAGAAGTTATGCGTCAACCTTTAGAAGATAGAGAAGTTACTATCTCTAGAGCCAAGTTTACAATTACATATCCATCTTCGTTTATGTTAGTTGCAAGTATGAACCCAAGTCCGAGTGGATATTTTAATGATCCTAATGCTCCAATGAGTTCTTCTCCATTAGAAATGCAACGCTATCTTAATAAAATTTCGGGACCATTGTTAGATAGAATTGATATTCATATTGAAGTAAATCCAGTTCCGTTTGAGAAGTTAAGTGATAAAGGAACAGCCGAATCGAGTATAGAGATTAGAAAAAGAGTAACTCATGCCAGAGCTTTACAAACAAAACGTTTTGAAAGTTTCCAAAACATTAATTATAACGCTCAAATGACGAGTAAACACATTAGACAGTTTTGTGCTTTGAATGATGATTCTTTAAGTTTACTTAAAAATGCGATGGAACGATTAAATTTATCGGCGCGAGCATACGATAGAATTTTAAAAGTTTCGAGAACTATTGCCGATTTAGAATTTTCTGATGCAATACAATCACATCATATTGCAGAAGCTATTCAATATAGAAGTTTAGATAGAGATGGATGGTTATCATAAAAAAAAAGCTGGTTTTTTAAACCAGCTTTTTTCTAACCAAAATGTACAAAACAGAAAACTATTTTCTTTTGTAATATCGTGCTCCTAAAAGTGTAGCAGTTGTATTTTCTATAAAATCTAATACAAACTCATTTTCAGGTTCTATTATAGAATTTTTAAGTTCTTTTTTATGTAGCTTTTCATAAGTTTCAAAATCAATGGCTACACGATTTTCAAGAATATTGAAAAGATCTGTTTTTTCAATTGTTTTTTTCCAATCCTCTTGAACAGTTCCTTCAAATACTTTTGATTTTGATCCACTTCCGTAAGCAATAAAACCAACTTTATGCTGTGCTATATTTCTATCGTTTTTTAAGGCAAAATAAAGAGCAGATAATAATCCTAGGAAAATGGAACCAGTATAAATGTTTCCAATGTTTCCAGATGCAACTTCTGCTGGATATAATTTTTTGGTAACAAATTCTAAGTATTCTGGAGATTTACTTAAAGCTCGTGTTTTTTCTTTTAGATTTTCGCCTTCTTGTTGATCTAATAAATCAGGGTTTTCTTCTGTGAAAATTTCGATAAAAGTTCTTCTTCCTTGGTAACAATAAGGTAAATGCATTAGAATTAATTCCCATTCATTTGAAAGATTTTTTTGCTGATTACTTTCAACTTTAAAATGTTGGTAAGCTTCTTTAATTCTATTTATGTAACATTCGTTTGAATATTGACCATCAAAAACGGGTTGTTCTTTAACAATTGATATTTCTGATTCTAAAATTCCAAACCATTCTGGATTATCTTTACCAGCAGTAATTAATTCTTTTGAAATAGTTTGTTTTGGTTTAAAGAAATCGAAAACACCTTCAGTTGAAACACCAACTGTTTGATCTATTGTCATTACTTTAGGATTTGAACTCAATAGCATGGCAATAGCACCAGCTCCTTGAGTATATTCCCCAGTCGAATTTAAATCGTATTTTGCGTTATCAGTAGTAACTACAATTGCTTTTTTATTTGGGTTTAATCGGATAAAATCTAAACAATTATGAAAAGCATCAACTCCGCCAATACAAGCAAAAGTCATGTCTACAACATCGCAATTTCGAAGTTTTCCGTTACCAAATTCTGTTTCTAAAATAGAAACTAAATAAGAAGCAATGGGTTTAGAATTGTCTAATCCGCTTTCGGTTCCAACATAAATTCTTGCAATTTCTTCTAGTTGTATATTTTCTTGTTGAATAAGTTTATAAACAGCATTAGCCGCTAAAGTTATAACGTCTTGATGTACATCTAAAAAACTCATATTAAGTAAACCTAAACCTTTTTCAAGTTTAGCAGGTTCTATATTTCGAGCCGTTGCTAAATCTTTTATAGGTAAAAATATTTTTGGTACATCAAACTGTATGGCTTCAATTCCTACGCGCATTTTAAAAATAAAAAAGTGAACTCAAATTTACATTGAATCCACTTTATATAAAATCGTTTTGAATCGATTTATGATTATTTTAAAAAAAGGAATTAAAAATTATACAATTCAAAATCTAAATCGTTTTAATTTTTAATATTGCTAATTATAGCTCTTCAGAAAAGGTATCGTGGTTTCTAATATCGCCAGTTTTGTAACCTTTCATGAACCATTTCATCCTTTGTTCTGATGAACCATGAGTAAAAGAGTCGGGAACAACATGACCTTGCATTTTACTTTGAATAGCGTCGTCACCCACAGCGTGTGCGGCACTTAATGCTTCTTCAATATCACCTTCTTCTAAATATTTGTTGTTGTAATGTGCAAATAAACCTCCATAAAAATCCGCTTGTAATTCTAAACAAACGCTAAGTTTATTAGCATCTGCTTCAGATTTGCCTTGTTGAAGTTGTCTCACTTTTGCTGAGGTTCCTAAAAGAGTTTGTACATGGTGACCTACTTCATGTGCAATTACATAAGCAATTGCAAAATCGCCACCTTTTGCTCCAAATCTATTTTTTAATTCTTCGAAGAAAGTTAAATCCATGTACACTTTTTTATCAGCAGGGCAGTAGAACGGACCTGAAGCAGAACTAGCGCCACCACAAGCAGTTTCTACACTTCCAGAAAATAAAACCATTTTAGGTTTCTCGTAAACACCTAAATTATTTTCTTGAAATATTTTGGTCCAAATGTCTTCTGTATCTGCTAAAACCGTTGCGGCAAATTCGCCCATTGATTTTTCTTCAGCTGTAAGTTCTCTTTCTTGAACCTGCTCGGTTTGTTGACCTTGATTAAATTGTTCTAAAACGGGAGCCAAATTTTGTCCAGTTTCTCCACCAAATAATTGTAATAATAATATTATAATTCCGAGAGCTCCACCGCCGACGATTGCTTTGCCTCCTGTTGACATTCCTCTTCGATCTTCAACATTATCACTTTGTCTTCTACCTTGCCATTTCATAATTTAAAAATTTAATATTTACTAATGTATTAAATTCCGACTCTAAAACCAAGATAAAAGTCGGCTTGAGTAGAATCATTAATTAAAGCCGTAACAATAGAACCAGAACCCATATAGAATCCGCCTAATCTAAATCCAAAACCTGTCGTAAAATCAGATACTTCGTTTTTAGTAAACGGAACATAGATTTCATAATGTTTACCAGAAAATCTAGGAGTTAAAGTAAGTACATTTTGAATCGTTGTAAAATCGTTTTCAGAATCGTCATTTAATTTTTGTTGTATGTATGCAGAAACATACCATTTACTTGCCAATTGATAATCAGCATAAATATTTATAACTGTTGGTAATTTAATTCTAAAATCTTTTTGACCATCAGTTTTTGTTAAATAGCCGCTATCTAATAAAACTTGTTCGATATCTGTAATACTTTCTGAACCATCAAATTGATTTAAATTTAAAGATTCTCCTTGTGAAGCATCAATATTTAAATTATAGTTTGTAGAAACATTGTTATTATCTTTAAATGTCATGGTTCCAATATTTCTAACTGAAAGTCCAAGATTTAATTTATAATCTGTTGTAGGAGAAGCATTCTCGTTTACTTCTTCATCGTAACGTTTTTGTTTCCATTGGTAATTTACACCAATATCTGCGCCTACACCATTAAGTCCACCAGCAAAGAATTTACTGTAGTTTGAAGCATCATTATAATTGTTTGCTAAACTTCCAGAATAAGCAATATTAACTTGAGCTGTAGCATTCGTTAAATTAACATTTCCCAATACATTGGTAACATCTCCTTCTAAATTAGAAACACCTAAATTCATGAATGATCCAGGAAATAATAATTTAAATGTTGCACCTGCACTAAATTTATGCGTATTGTTATCGAATAAATTTCTAGAGGCCGATAACCCTATTTCTCCCCAAGAGGCAGCATTCATTCTTTGGTTATAATGAGTGTTAATATGATCTACTCCAACAAAACTATTAGTTAAAGCTTTTCCAAAATTTACATCAACATCAATTGCGTTTGCTTTAACGTAAGCTGTTGAATTTAAACCAAAAGCCCATTTTTTATATTTCATTGCAAAAGCAGGTCCATATATAACCGCATCTAACCTCATATTTGCAGGCTCATTTCCAGAGAAAAATTTATCGTCAATGTTTTCTCCTTTCATTATTTCTTGAAAAGTTATCTTATTATTTGAGACAATTGTACTTACATTAAATATACTTATTTCATAAGTATTTGTCATGTTAATTAACTCAGCAGGGTTTACCGTACTGTTTAAAATTCCAACTCTTTTAGAAGTATTAATTCCGCTGAAATGATCTTGCGAATAACTAACAAAAGTTATTACGCTACTTAATAATAAAAGACTTTTTTTCATAGTTGTTGTGTTTTATTCTAAACCTATTTCTTCGATTTCAGATTTATCTTCAAATCCAATTGCTTGCTCGTAAATAGTGTAATGCATGCTGTATAAATAAGGAAAAGTAAAAAATATTCCGATACACAAAGTAATAAAACCTAAAAAGCAACCAATAACTGCAATAATTAAAGCTAATATTATATATAACGGTTGTTTTAAGAATAATGATATACTTTTTGAAATGGCGCTGCTAAAATTTTGTTCTCCGTAAATAATTAAAGGAATTACAAAAATTGTAAATAAAGCTACAACACCACTAAATACTGAAGTTAATAAACTAAGTGCTATGTTTTGTGGGTTTAATAATGAGATGGCACTAACAACAGAATTAGTAAAACCAATGATTAAATAAGCGGTAAAAATATCTCTGAAATAAATGCTTTTAAAAAACTCAAAAACATTGCTTACATTGATTTCTTTATTGTTTCGTGCTAAATGATTAAGGTTAATAAATCCGGCTGTTAAAGGAGCCATTATTGCACTAAAAATTGTAGTTAAAACTACATTTCCAATAACATAAGACGGTTTAGATGCGTTTAACCCTAATTGCGTTATGGAATCTACAAAATTTCCAAAACCAAAAATTATTCCAAATAAAGTAGCGTAACAAATGACAATTGCAACTCCAATAATCATGAAAGCTAAACCTCCAATTAAGAATGTTTTTTTAAAATATTCGAAGCTTTCTTCTATTAATTTACCTAAATCTAAAGTGTAACCTTTTTGTAATTTTTGATCGACAATTTTTCTCATAGTTATAATTTTAGTTTATTGATTTCCAGATAACATCATTTGGTGTTGGTGCCACAAAGGTTAAAGTTTCTTTTGTTGTAGGATGAGTAATAATTAATTTACGTGCATGTAAATGAATTCCTCCATCGGGATTACTTCTGTCGAAACCATATTTTAAATCTCCTTTAATTGGACAGCCAATGGCAGCTAACTGACAACGTATTTGATGATGTCTTCCAGTATGTAAATCGATTTCTAAAGCAAAATAGTTATTTAATTTTTGAATAATAGAATAACTTAAACTTGCTTTTTTACTATCTTTTACTTCTTTTGAATGTGCTTTTGAAGTATTGTTTTTAGGGTTTCGTGTAAGAAAATGAATTAAAGTATCTACATCTTTAGGCGGTTGATTTTTTACTATCGCCCAATATGTTTTTTGAGTTTCTCTATTTTTAAAAGTTTCATTTAATCTAGTTAATGCTTTTGATGTTCTGGCAAAAACTACAATTCCCGATGTTGGTCGGTCTAATCTATGAACAACACCTAAAAATACTTCTCCGGGTTTATTATATTTTTCTTTAATGTATTCTTTTACAATATCAGATAGAGGTTTATCTCCTGTTTTATCACCTTGAACAATATCACCAACACGTTTATTAACCACAATAATATGGTTATCTTCATGTAGTACTTGTAAGTTGTCTTTGTTAGAAAGTATTTTCATTTGGATTTTAGACTTTCAGATTTCAGATTTTTAGAATTGATTTGAATCGAACAATCATTTTAATAATTTCGTTTAATTCAACTAGTAAATCTTCGATATTATTTGAAGAAATAAATTTTAAATCTAAAGAAATTAATAGCTGTGTTTCGATTTCATAACAGGAACCAATAGCTATTTCTAAAAATCGTCCAAATTCTTTATTTGAATTTCTTGATGAACCTTCAGCAATATTAGATGGGATCGAAACAGAAGCTCTTCTTAATTGATTGGTTAAACCGAATTTTTCTGATTCAGGAAATTGAGTAGTAATGTCATAAATTGAAGAACAAAATAGACGACTCCTTTTCCAAATTTCCAATTCTTTAAAATTATGCATAAATGTTCAATGTCTTTAATCTAACATTCTAATTATCTAGATATCTTGATTAATATTGTTCATTATCGTTAGGGAAATCTTGAGATTTCACATCATCCACATATTGACCAATAGCATTACTCATGTCTTCATATAAATTCATATAACGACGTAAAAAGCGCGGATGAAACTCATGTGTCATACCAATCATATCATGAACTACTAAAACTTGTCCGTCAACACCATTACCAGCACCAATTCCAATTACTGGAATACTGATACTTTCAGCAACTCTTTTAGCTAGTTTAGCAGGTATTTTTTCTAAAACAACTGAAAAACAACCCACTTTTTCAAGCATTTTAGCATCTTCAATAAGTTTTTCAGCTTCTGCATCTTCTTTTGCACGCACAGTGTAGGTACCAAATTTATAAATAGATTGCGGTGTTAATCCTAAATGACCCATTACAGGAATTCCAGCATGTAATATTCTTTTAATACTTTCTTTAATTTCACTTCCTCCTTCAAGTTTTACTGCATGTCCGCCACTTTCTTTCATTATTCTAATAGCAGAACGTAGTGCTTCTTTAGGGTCAGATTGATAAGTTCCGAAAGGCAAATCGACAACAACTAAAGCTCTTTCTGCAGCTCTTACAACTGAAGCAGCATGATAAATCATTTGGTCTAAAGTGATAGGTAGAGTTGTTTCATGACCAGCCATTACGTTACTTGCAGAATCACCTACTAAAATTACATCTACACCAGCAGCGTCTACAATCTTTGCCATAGTGTAATCGTAAGCAGTTAACATGGAGATTTTTTCTCCATTTTCTTTCATTTCTATTAATGTTTTAGTGGTAATTCTTTTATAATCTTTTTTAGCTACTGACATTTCTTAAAATATTTAGAAACACAAATTTATAAAAGATTAATTCTTTTAAGGAAAAATGAAGAAGTAATTTGTTTTTGTTTTAAATTTACTTAAAACTTTCCCCGATGATACCAATACTTTTAGCAATAGCTATATTAGGTTATTGCGCAGTAATTTTAGAATCTCCTCTTAAGATAAACAAAACTATTTCGGCTTTATTAACTGGATCTTTGTGTTGGATTACAATTGCCATTTTTCAAAATGATCAGCATGAAATAGCTACTAAACTGGTTGAGTATTTTGGTGAAATTTCGGGTTTACTGATTTTTTTACTTGGTGCAATGACTATAGTAGAACTAATTGATTTGCATAAAGGTTTTACGGTAATTACTAGTAGAATTAGAACAAAATCAGTTTATAAATTATTATGGATTGTAGGTTTGGTAACTTTCTTTATGTCGGCGTTGTTAGATAATTTAGCAACAGCTATTATCATGGTAACATTACTTAGAAAGTTAATGCCAAAAAGTAATATTAGAATGATTTTAGCTGGAGTAGTGGTTATAGCTGCAAATGCAGGTGGAGCTTTTAGTCCAATTGGTGACGTTACAACAACATTACTTTGGATTGGTGGACAAGTTAGCGCTTCAAATATTGTTTTTAAATTATTTATTCCGGCTTTAGTTACGATTCTAGTTCCTATTGTAATTGCGAGTTTAAGAATGAAAGGTTTTGCCGTTTTACGAGTACAAATGTCTATGGCTCAGGTAAAAATAGAAGAGAAAATGCGTGGTAGTGTTAGTATATTTATTGCGGGTGTTTTAGGTTTACTTTTGGTACCAATTATAAAATCGCTTACAGGAATGCCGCCTTTTATTGGGGTTTTAGTATCGTTAAGTTTAGTTTCATTAGTATCCATTATTTATCACAGAAACAAGACGCAAGAAGAAAAAGAAAAATATTCAGTTACTTATGCCTTAACTAAGGTTGATGTAAGTTCCATTTTATATTTTATGGGAATATTGTTAATGGTTTTTGCATTACAAGAAGTTCATATACTTTCCAAATTAGCCTTATTTTTAGAACAACATTTACCAAACAATAACTCAATGGTAATTGCAATTGGCGTTTTATCATCTATTGTAGATAACGGAAGTTTAGTTGCAGCTACTCAAGGAATGTTTTCACTTAGCGAATTCCCTATGGATAATCAATTATGGGAATTTATAGCTTTATGCGCTGGTACGGGAGGAAGTATGTTAATCATTGGTTCAGCAGCTGGTATTGCTATAATGGACAAAGAAAAAATTACATTTTGTTGGTATTTAAAAAATATTACGCCACTAGCAGTTGCAGGTTATATTGCTGGAATTGTAACATTTTTACTGATACAGTTACTAATTAAATAAAAATCGATTATGCAAAAAGTTATTGTTTTTATCGCTGTTTTAGTTTCGAACTTAATTTTAAGTCAAAATTCTGAACCAAAACAAGTTGTAGATGATTTTTTCTTTGGTTTCCATTCTAAAGATTCAATTGCACTACAAAAAGTTTGTCATGCTAATATGGTACTTCAAACAGTAACAAACGCAAATGAAAATTCAAGACTAAAAACAGAAGTAGTTTCAGAATTTTATAAATCAATTGCTTCAATTCCAGCAGAAGTTAAAGTACTTGAAAAAATAATTGATTACAAAGTTCAAATAGATGGAAATATGGCACATGTTTGGACTCCCTATGAGTTTTATGTAAATGATAAATTAAGTCACATTGGTGTCAACTCTTTTACAATGGTTTTGGAACCAAATGGCGAATGGAAAATTGTTCATATTATAGATACAAGAAGAAAAAAGATTACTAAGTAAAGCAACCTTTTTACATAAAAAGAATCTTAGAGGTAGAATTATTAAATTTTAAAATTAAAAGAATGAAGTTAAAAATTACACTTTTGGTTTCTTGTTTTTTTCTATTTCAATCGTGTTCCAAAGAAGAAAATACGTGGTTACTCGCCTCAAATTCGGTGTTAGTATTAAAAGTAGATTATACAACAAACACATTTGAAGGAGGAAAAGAATTGATATTTCAACTTGCTTCTCAGGAAATGACAATAAGTAAAGTTTATACTCCGCCGAGTGATTTTGGCAACCTGACTTTAATTTATAATGAATTAAACGAAGTGGTTTTTGATGGAACAATTGTTTGGAATGGTTTAGGTCAAATTAATTATCCACAAAATTTTTTATCGGCAAACCAATTTGATTATGTAGAAACAACCGATTATATTGTACCATCTGCAGGATTTGAAAACGTTTTTAATTCTAATAATACAGTCTATGATTATAATGTGATGTGGTCATCAGTTCAGGGTTTGGTAAAAGTTAGAGAATATTTAGCAGAAAATCCTGATGCTACAGTTAAAGTATTTTTATATACTCCAAGTGTTGGTGTGGGTAATCCAGAAGAATGGGATTGGATTATTTTAATGAAAAATTAACATTAACCTAGAATTTAGTATCAATAAAATAAGCGCAACTAATTCCAAGAGTATAACAAACTAAATCGGACCATAGGAAACCTTCACCCAAAATATAATGGCCTAAAGTAGTTCTTCGAATAGTGGTTAACCATTCCCATTGGATAGTTTGTGATATTTCGATAGTAAAACAAAATAAGAGACTGAAAAGCAATGTCCATTTGGGCGAAGCCAAAAATAGAGCTTTCAAGCCAAAATAAGTCATTACAGCATATAAAATGTCACCTACAAAAAGAGGAATACCTTCAATTTTTCTAGAAAGAATACCCAAGGCAATAATTAGAAGCGTTATACCAAAATAATAAATTCTATCCTTATTTCTACGAAACATTAACAATCGGTCAAGTTTACACCAACAGCTAATCCACCTTCTGAAGTTTCTTTATATTTAGAATTCATATCTTTTGCAGTTTCCCACATAGTGTTTACAACTTTGTCTAAAGGTACTTTTGCATTTTTAGCATCTGTTTCTAAAGCTAATTCCGCGGCATTAATTGCTTTAATAGCACCCATAGTATTTCGCTCAATACACGGTACTTGAACTAAGCCACCAATTGGGTCACAAGTTAAGCCTAAATGATGTTCCATTGCAATTTCAGCAGCCATTAAAACCTGTTCTGGAGTTCCACCCATTACTTCGCATAATGCAGCGGCAGCCATGGCACTAGAAACACCAATTTCTGCTTGGCATCCACCCATTGCAGCTGAAATTGTAGCTCCTTTTTTGAAAATAGAACCAATTTCGCCAGCAACCATTAGGAATTTTTTTATTTGTTTTTCATTGGCTTCATGATTTTCAATTACCATATAATACATTAAAACCGCAGGAATAACACCAGCACTTCCATTTGTAGGAGCAGTAACAACTCTACCGAGAGAAGCATTAACTTCGTTAACTGATAAAGCAAAACAAGATACCCATTTTAATATTTGACGGAACTTAACTTCTGTTTGACGAATAATTTGTAACCAAGAATAGGGATTGTCATAAGGTAAAACGCCAATTAAGTTCTTATGCATGTCATAAGCTCGTCGTCTTACATTTAGTCCGCCAGGTAAAATTCCTTCTGTGTGGCAACCAATGTACATACATTCTAACATGGTGTCCCAAATGCGCATTAATTCGCTGTGAACAAATTCTTCAGAACGCATCGAACATTCATTGGCAAAAACTATTTCAGAAATACTTTTATTTTCTTGCTCGCAATAAGTTAAAAGTTCACTTGCTTTATCTATTGGATAAGGAAATGCACATTTTATCTCTTCATTTCTATTATTTTCGTCTTCAGTAACTACAAATCCACCACCAATTGAGTAATATGTGAGTGAATAAGAATCGTTTTCAAAAAAAGCGGTGAAAGTTAGTCCATTTGCATGAAATGGAAGAAAATTTCTATTGAAAATAATGTCAGTTTCTGGATTAAAAGGAATAATGATTTCGTTGCCCAAGAAAATTTCGTGTTTATTCTTGATAGCAGAAATAATTACATCTATACTTTCTACAGGAATATATTCGGGATCAGCGCCACTTAAACCTAGCATTACAGCTAAATCGGTAGCGTGACCTTTACCTGTAAGAGAAAGTGAACCATACAAATCGACTTGTATTCTGTTGATGAGGTCTATGCTTTTTTCTTTTCTTAATTCTTTTAAAAAACGTTCAGCAGCACGCCATGGGCCTAAAGTGTGTGAACTAGATGGGCCAACCCCAATTTTAAGCATATCAAATACAGAAATACACTCCATAATTTAGTCAAAAATAGTTTTCGATGCAAAGATAGTCAAATGGAAAATATATAAAATAAAGTATAGATTTTTAACAAAAATATATTTATTGTAATGTAGTCTTAAAAAAAATTATTTTTCTATTAAAATTTCTTTACAATTAAAATGTTTTCGTATTTCAGATAAAACCCAGTCATTTTGATCTTTAATTTCTCTAAAACGGAATAAAGTTGGCATTTCATTTTTGTCAATTAGCTTTATAGTGACAGTTTTTTCTGTTGCCTCTTTTAGAACAGTTGCTCTATAGAACAGTTTATTTTTTAATTGAAAACCAAGTATAAAGTTATAGCTATAGAAAACCATTAAAATTAGAACAAAACTTAAGTGTTTTATTACATTACGATTATTAAAAATTTCAATGTTTGAATCACTTAATATTTTAAAAAAATATAAGATAAAAAAGAAAACAAAATATATTGAAGTCCTTACTGATGCTAAACTAGGTATTAATATAAAAGGAATTATTGTACTTATCGCTACGATTAAATAGATGTTTTGCTGTAATAGTGTAATAAATTGTTTTTTGTTCTTAGGAAGAAAAAAGTATTGCTTTAAATTAATGTTTTTATTAAAAAATGCTATTACAATTAGTAATGTTAGGAATAGAAAGATAGAATGCTTTAAGTATTGAAAAGTTACCAATGCTAAATTTTTGAACAATGTAATACCATTGATGTTATCGATTAAATTGCTATCAATCTCATTGACTCTTAGTTTGTTTCCAGGTGCAAAATTTAAAAACAATAAACCTGATAATAAGATAATGAATAGTAATGTGTTAATAAATAAGCCTTCTTTACTAAATGATTTTATAATTAAAAAAAAGAGTAAAGCTAAAATTAGGTTTTGAGTTGTTAAAGCTGTTAAAACCGAAATTAAGACCAAGAAAATTAAATTCTGTTTGCTTTTATTTTTAATACTAAATAAATAAAGCCATAATGTTCCAATAAATAAATTAAAAGTATAAACTCCTCCAGTAGCCCAAAAAACGGTTTGAGATAAATGCTTACTTGAAGAAAACCAAAAAGCAAGAATTACAAATAGATAGAATAATAATTTATGCGACTTTTCTTTAAAAAACATTAAGTTTTCGTTCTCTAAAATTTTAACTAGTAGAAAACCACTTGCTAAAAATAAACAAGTCCAAATTAAGGTTATTAATAGGTAAATAATTTAATAAATAACCTTGTATAAAACTAGCAGGCGTTAAATAACGCCCATCCCAAGTTAAATAGCCATTAAGACATCTTTTGAAAACTCCAAATTCTTTTAATTCGTTTAAAATAGCATAGTCATCTGCCCAATAAAAAGAATTGAGATTTAATAAAATTACAATTACGAATAGTAAAATGTATAGAAAATTAATTGATGCTATGCGAAACATAAATTAGTAAAGATTTAGTACCAACGTTTTTTGTTTTTCTTTGAACTATCCGACTTTCTTGAATTAGAATTTTTAGAACTTGAATTCTTAGATTGCGATTTGTTTTTATTTCTAAAATCCTTTTTGGGAGCATTCTCGTTTGAACTTGAATTTTGAGACTGATTATCTTTCCAAGGAAACGGATGATTGCTAACTTCTTTAATTTTAGCTTGTGTTAATTTTAAAATATCTTGCCAATATGTTTTCTCATCTTTTCCGCAAAAAGAAATCGATTTACCATCGTTTTGTGCTCTACCAGTTCTTCCAATTCGGTGAATATACGTTTCAGGAACATTAGGCAAATCATAATTGATAACTATTGGCAACTGCTCAATATCAATACCACGCGCTGCAATATCGGTAGCAATTAAAAATTTGACGTTTTTGTTTTTAAATTGTTCCAAAGCTTTTATACGAGCCGATTGCGATTTGTCACCATGAATGGCAACTGCGGTTATATTTTGTTTCGCCAATGATTTCACAACATTGTCAGCGCCATGTTTGGTACGAACAAAAACAATAGCTTGTTCAATATTATCTTCGGTAATAATATGAGCCAACAATTTTTTCTTATCTTCCTTTTCCACAAAATAAACCGATTGTTTAATGTTGCTTGAAGTACTCGTAACCGGATCAACAATAACGTATTTCGGGTTTTTTAAGAAGGAATCAGCTAACACACGAATTTCAAATGGCATAGTAGCTGAAAATAAAAGTGTTTGTCTGTTTTCGGGAGCTAATTTGGCAATTTTTTTCACATCATTAATAAAGCCCATATCTAGCATTAAATCGGCTTCGTCAAGCACTAAATGATGCATTTGATCTAAACTGATAAATCCTTGTTTATATAAATCAAGAAAACGTCCCGGTGTAGTAATTACAATATCAACACCTTCTTTTAAAGCATCAACTTGTGGATTTTGGTTTACTCCACCATATAAAACTAATGTTCTTGTGTTTAAATATTTACCATATTCGTCAAAATTTTCTTGAATTTGCATTGCTAATTCGCGAGTAGGTGTTACAACTACCGAACGAATAAACTTTCTTTTTTTAGCAGAACCTACAATAGGATGAATAATATCTAAAATAGGAATAGCAAATGCCGCAGTTTTACCAGTACCAGTTTGAGCACAGCCCACAATATCATTTCCTTTTAAAATTTCAGGAATGGCTTGTTGCTGAATTTCAGTAGGAGTTTCATATCCTTTTTCTTTAATAGCTTCTAATATACTTCTATGTAAGGCTAAATCTGTAAACTGCATAGTACTTTTTTGGCAAAGATAAGGTTTATTAAGTCATAAATTACTATCAATTTTGACATTAATGTGTCATGTTGTCATATTTTAAAAGTCAAATTATGACAAAAAAAAGCAAAATGTATGTTTTTTTCTCTTGGCACAATCCTTGACTAATAGAAAGCGTGCTTAGCACAGTTCACTCGTAGAGGAGCTATCAAAAAGAATCAAAAAGGAGAAAATATTATGAGTAAAATTATTGGAATCGACTTAGGAACAACCAACTCATGTGTAGCAGTTATGGAAGGTGGGGAACCAGTAGTAATTGCCAATGCAGAGGGAAGAAGAACAACACCATCAGTAATTGCATTTGTTGAAGGTGGAGAAATTAAAGTAGGAGATGCAGCAAAAAGACAAGCTGTAACAAACCCTACTAAGACTATTGCATCTATTAAACGTTTTATGGGTAACAAATACTCAGAAAGTGCAAAAGAAGCATCTACTGTAGCGTACAAAGTAGTGAAAGGAGATAACGACACGCCACGTGTAGATATCGACGGACGTTTATATACGCCACAAGAATTATCAGCAATGACACTTCAAAAAATGAAGAAAACAGCTGAAGATTATTTAGGAACAACAGTAACTCAAGCTGTTATTACTGTTCCAGCATATTTTAATGATGCGCAACGTCAAGCAACTAAAGAAGCTGGACAAATTGCAGGTTTAGAAGTTATGCGTATTATTAATGAGCCTACTGCTGCTGCATTAGCGTATGGTTTAGATAAAGCTGGACAAGACAAAAAAATTGCAGTATACGATTTAGGTGGTGGTACATTTGATATCTCTATCTTAGAATTAGGAGACGGAGTTTTCGAAGTATTATCAACTAATGGTGATACACATTTAGGTGGTGATGATTTTGACCAAGTAATTATCGATTGGTTAGCAAATGAATTCAATGCTGCTGAAGGAGTAGATTTACGTAAAGACCCAATGGCTTTGCAACGTTTAAAAGAAGCTGCTGAAAAAGCGAAAATTGAATTATCATCTTCATCTCAAACGGAGATTAATTTACCTTACGTTACAGCTACTGCATCAGGACCAAAACACTTAGTGCAAACATTAACAAGAGCTAAATTTGAGCAATTAGCACACGATTTAGTAAAACGTTCAATGGATCCTGTTGCTAAAGCATTAAAAGATGCTGGTTTATCAACATCAGATATCGATGAGGTAATCTTAGTAGGTGGTTCTACACGTATTCCTGTTATTCAAGAAGAAGTAGAAAAATTCTTTGGTAAAAAACCTTCAAAAGGTGTTAACCCAGATGAGGTTGTGGCAATTGGTGCTGCTATCCAAGGTGGTGTATTAACTGGAGATGTAAAAGACGTATTATTATTAGATGTTACACCACTTTCATTAGGTATTGAAACTATGGGTGGCGTAATGACCAAATTAATTGAAGCGAATACTACAATTCCTACTAAGAAATCGCAAGTATTCTCTACAGCTGCAGATAATCAACCATCGGTAGAAATTCACGTGTTACAAGGTGAAAGACCTATGGCAACGGATAATAAGACTATTGGACGTTTCCATTTAGACGGAATTCCACCTGCACAAAGAGGTGTACCTCAAATTGAAGTAACATTCGATATTGATGCAAATGGTATTATCAAAGTTTCTGCTACTGATAAAGGAACAGGAAAATCACACGATATTCGTATTGAAGCTTCTTCGGGATTAACGCCAGAAGAAATCGAAAAAATGAAGAAAGAAGCTGAAATGAATGCTGATGCTGATAAAAAAGCGAAAGAAAAAGTGGATAAATTAAATGAAGCTGACAGCATGATTTTCCAAACTGAAAAACAATTAAATGAGTTTGGTGATAAATTATCTGAAGGAAACAAAACAGCATTAAACGGAGCTTTAGAAGAATTGAAAAAAGCTTATGAAACTAAAGATGTTGATACCATTCAACCAGCTTTAGATAAAATCAATGAAGCTTGGAAAAATGCTTCAGAAGAAATGTACAAAGCACAAGCTGAAGGTGGTGCTCAACAAGCAGAACCTCAAGGAAATGCTAATTCTGGAGATCAAACTCAGGATGTAGATTTCGAAGAAGTAAAATAAGTTTTAGAATAATTAGTTACATAAAAAAAACCGAATCATCACGATTCGGTTTTTTTGTTTTATGAATTAAAAAAATGAGTATATTGAAACACCAAAAAATATATTCATGAAAAAAATTCTTATGGTAACGTTCTTATCGTTACTAGCTCTAAATGCTAATGCTCAAAAGAAAAAAACTACTAAAACAACAAAGCCAAAAAATGAAATTTTAGCTAAAGTTGATCATTTATCTGCTGAAATTGTTCCTGTAGGGAAAGGAAAAAAGTTATTAGTATTTGTAAAAAATGAAACTTCTACAGACACTCTAGTTGTTAAAGTAACTGAAGATGCTAATTTAAAACCAACAGATTTTGTTCTAAAATCATTTACGGCTTCAGGTTCAAAGCTTTATTTACTTTCTTGGAAAGAACAAGTCACAACTGAAACTAAATTAAAAAAAGAAGTAGCAGATATAACTGAAAATCAAATTTGGAATCCAACGACAAAAACGTTGCTTTTAGGTAATACACAAAAATCAATTTATATAAAAGAAACGGTATTTTTAGACAATAATAAATCTGCCTCACACGAAGTAGAAAAGAAGAGAGGAGAAGGTTATGAATTTGTTTTAAATACTGATGGTTCAGTAGCTCTTAAAACAAAAACTCAAGACAATAATTATAAATATAATAGTGCTACAGATAAATTTGAAGCTCAAAAACCAACTGTAAAAACTGCAACTAAAAAGAAAAAATAATTTAAGATCCGAGAAATCGGATTTTTTTATGCTTGCAAAAAATTATATGCATGCATAATAAATTTTAGTATATTTGAATAAAATTGAAATTATGTCAAAATCATCTTTACAAGAATTATTGCAAATAAAACATCCCATTTTAATGGCGCCCATGTTTTTAGTATCTAATACCAAAATGGTTATTGAAGGCATGAAACATGGAATTGCAGGATGTATTCCAGCTTTAAACTATAGAACTTTAGAAGAGCTACAAGTTGCTATAAATGAATTAAAAGCTGCAAAAGTTGACGGTGGAAGTTTTGGTTTTAATTTAATTGTGAATAAATCGAACGTAAAATATAAAGAACAGCTTCGTATGTTGTGCGATGCACAAGTAGATTTTATTGTTACTTCATTAGGAAGTCCAGAAGAAACTATAAAAGAAGCACATAAGGCTGGAGTTAAAGTGTTGTGTGATGTGACCGATTTAGCTTATGCTAAAAAAGTGGAAAGTTTAGGAGCCGATGCTATTATTGCCGTTAATAATCAGGCAGGAGGTCATCGTGGAGATATAGATCCAGAGTCTTTAATTAAACTATTAAATGAAAATACGAGTATTCCAGTAATTTCGGCTGGCGGTGTTTCCACTAAAGCTGATGTAGATAAAATGTTAAGTTATGGAGCTATTGGTGTTTCTGTTGGAAGTCCATTTATTGCATCTATTGAATCTGGAGTTTCTCAAGAATATAAGCAAGCTTGTGTAGATTATGGTGCTAAAGATATAGTGATGACAGAACGTATTTCGGGAACTCCTTGTACTGTTATTAATACGCCTTATGTTCAAAAAGTGGGAACCAAACAACCTTGGATCGAACGCATTTTAAACAAGAACAAAAAACTTAAAAAGTGGGTTAAAATGTTCCGTTTTTATATTGGAATGAAAGCAACGGAAAAAGCGGCTACAGAAGTTACGTATAAAACGGTTTGGGTTGCTGGACCAAGTATCGAAAATACTAAAGAAATTTTACCAATAAAAAAGATTATTGAAAAGTTAACATCTAATTAATAAATCATGAAATTTAAATGGTATAAAATGCTAATTTTTCCATTTATTATATTTGTTTATGTGTTACTTCATTTTATTATTCCAACAGAAAATGAGAATGAAAAAAATAAAATAAAATACATTAATGAGAGAAATTTCATAGAAAAGAAAATAGTTGGTAAATGGAATTTTGACACACATCAATCAGTTTATAATAATAGATTTCATTTGTTTAGTGCAGATGGAAGTTATACATATCACGGTTCCGATAATAGTAAAATTTATTCTGGAAATTGGTATGTAAATGTTAATGACTCTATATTGTATATCAAAAGAAAAGATACCATAAATAATTCTATTTATAAGTTGAAGAAAATAGAATCAAATATGTTAGTGCTTGAAAAGAAAGGAAAATATGTTGAATTTATGAATTGGACACGTTATAAATAAAAATCCGACCATTTGGTCGGATTTTTTGTTATTCTTCAATTACAATTTCAAATGTTTTATCCCAATTTTTACCAGTAACAAAAATAGTTTTGGTTTTAGGATTATAAGCAATACCATTCAAAACATCAATATCAGGATGCTGCGTAACTTTACTTCTTAAATCGCTTAAATTGATAATACTTTCAACTTCTCCTTTGGTATTAATAATAGCAATAGCATCTCTACCGTAAACGTTAGCCCAAATTTTACCATCAATCCATTCTAATTCATTTAAAGCTTCAATTTTTGCATGCTGAGTATAAACATTAATATAATCTACTTCTTTTAAAGTTTCTGGATCAAGAACATATATTTTTTCAGAACCTTCACTCATGTAAAGTTTAGAACCGTCGTTTGTTAATCCCCAACCTTGCATGTCTTTAAAATATTTGAAGGTTTTTAATTTTTCAAATGTTTCAACATCATATACATAGCCTTCATTATTTTGCCAAGTAAGTTGGTACAATTTATTATTTAAAATAGTAATACCTTCGCCAAAATATTGTTGTGCGAGTATGTGCTTTTTAAGTATTTTACCAGTTTTATAGTCTGTTTTTCTAATACTAGAAGTATCTCTAACACCGGTTCCTGAGCCTGCTCCGTTTCCAGTTCCTTCAAATAAAATATCGTTGTGAAACTCAAAACCTTGTGTATAAGCATGAATATCATGAGGATAGGTGTTGATGATTTTGTACTTTAACAATTTTGGTTCAATACTAGAAGCAATAGTTAAATTTGTTTCAACTTCAGCATCACCATCAGTTGTATAAATTTTAGCTTTTACCTTTTTAGGACCTAATTTTTCATTAGTAAAATCGTAATGTAACTTATCTAATGATTTACCAATTCTATTTTCATTTATATAGTAAACTATCGAATCAATAGTAACATTTTTAAGATTTTTTACAGATAAATCTAAACCTTCATTTGTAGTATATACTTGTTTTAAGTTAGAAGTATCTATAGAAAAACTATCGTTTAAATTTTTTTTATCGCCATCACAAGCATTAGTAATAATAGCTAAAGTTATGAATGCTAGTAATTTAGGGTTAAGCATAATATTTTTTATTTACTAGTACAATATACAACGAATTTTTAAAGTTACAATTGCCTTGCAAAAATATAAAAAGATTGTATATTTGCACCGGCAAGTCCTACACGACCAGCTCCTGCAGAATCCCCCAGGGTGGGAACGCAGCAAGGGTAAGCGGTTGTAGCGGTGCGATGTAGGTCGCTTGCCATTTTTTGTTAGCCCACTAAGGGCTTTTTTTATGCCTTTTTGTTACCTTCGCAAATAAACTTTTATATGAGTAAAGTAGTTTTTATAACAGGAGCTTCATCTGGAATTGGAAAAGCAATAGGAGAATTTTTATTAGTTAAAGGCTTTAAAGTTTATGGTACTAGTAGAAATCCTGAAAATGTAAAACAATCAAGTATCGAATTAGTTGCTCTAGATGTAAGAAATGTAGCAAGTATTCAAACTGCAATTCAAACTGTTTTAGATAAAGAAGGAAAAATTGATGTTTTAGTTAATAATGCAGGAGTTGGCATTACAGGTCCTTTAGAAGAAATTCCATTAGAAGAAATCAAAAATAATTTCGAAACCAATTTATTTGGACCAATCGAAGTAATGAAAGCTGTTTTACCTTCTATGCGCCAACAAAAAGTAGGTTTAATAATTAATATTACTTCAATTGCTGGTTATATGGGGTTACCTTTTAGAAGTGTTTATTCGGCTTCTAAAGGAGCATTAGAATTAATTACTGAAGGAATTCGTATGGAAGTAAAACCATTTGGAATTCATATTGTAAATGTGGCACCTGGAGATTTTGCTACTAATATTGCTGCGGGTCGTTATCATGCGCCATTAGTTAAAGGTTCGGCTTATGAAAAAACTTATGGAACCACTCTTGAAATGATGAATGAACATGTTGATGCTGGTAGTAATCCAAATCAAATGGCTGAAGCAATTTTTAAAGTAATAGAGTCTCAAAACCCAAAAGTACATTATAAAGTTGGAGCTTTTATGCAAAAATTCTCAATTGTTTTAAAGAGAATTTTACCCGACACGGTTTATGAAAAACTATTGATGAATCATTATAAGTTATAAGAAAATTGAGAAAAGAGAATAGAAAATAGAATATCTATAATTGAATTTGATTTCTTACTTTTGCACTCATAAAACAACACAAAAAATAAACTAGTATTTGTATGAAATTTTTTATTGACACAGCTAATTTAGAGCAAATTAAAGAAGCACAAGCTTTAGGAGTATTAGATGGAGTAACAACAAATCCGTCTTTAATGGCTAAAGAAGGTATTACAGGTAAAAATAATATCTTAAAACACTATGTAGATATTTGTAATATTGTTGATGGTGATGTAAGTGCAGAAGTTATTGCTACTGATTATGAAGGAATGATTAAAGAAGGTGAGGAGTTAGCAGAATTACACGAACAAATTGTGGTTAAAATTCCTATGACTAAAGAAGGAATTAAAGCTTGTAAATATTTCTCTGATAAAGGAATTAGAACTAATGTTACTTTAGTTTTTTCTTCAGGTCAAGCTTTGTTGGCTGCTAAAGCTGGAGCAACTTATGTTTCTCCATTCTTAGGAAGATTAGATGATATTTCAACTGATGGTTTAAATTTAATCGAGGAAATTCGTTTAATTTATGATAACTATGCTTTTAATACTCAAATTTTAGCAGCTTCAGTTCGTCATACAATGCACGTAGTTAACTGTGCTAAAATTGGTGCAGATGTAATGACTGGACCTTTATCATCAATTTTAGGATTATTAAAACATCCTTTAACTGATAGTGGTTTAGCTCAATTCTTAGCAGATTACGCTAAAGGAAATCAATAATTAAATACAACATATAAAAAAAGGGATGTCAAAGACATCCCTTTTTTATTTATCTTTTTTCTGAAAATGTTATTTCAAATCTTTTTCAAAGTTAACGTCAAACAAATTAACAAATGCATTTTTAATAGTTCCATCAGGATTTAAAATGATAGTTCTATGTAATTTTGTGATAACCCATTTGTGTTTAATGTCTGAAAAATTCGTAGATCTCAATTCTTTTATATTTCCAAAATTGTAATCTTTTAAAGCTCTTTTCCAGTTTTCACTAGCATCGTTAATATTAATACCTACAAAGTTTACATTAGGATATTTTTCTTTGTATAATTTTGCTTTTTTGTGTACGCCTTCTAAATGAGATTCAGCATATGAACTCCAAAAGAAAATAACGGTAAGTTTATTATCTGTTATAGATTGTAAATCTACTTTTTCTGAATTTTTATCAACGATTTCAACTTCTGGAAGTTTGTTACCAACTTTCAAATTTTGAACAGCGTCATAAATACTTTTAACTTCTTTTTGTTGTTCTTTATCAGTAGATAATTCTAAATAACGATCAATAAATTTCTTATTATTAAACATATTTTGCTCTTCAAGTAAATACATGTAAGCAACGTTGTTTAAAACTATATTTTTAATAATTGGATTAGAAATTAAAGAATCGGTTAAATTTAATTTGTAAATACTATTTTCTAATGATAACTCATCAATTTTGTAATGATTTTTTACAAAAGATTTGTTATTCAGAAGTGATGTTACATATTTAATAAATGGTGAAAAATTGGCTAAATTTTCGTTGTTAAAGTTTAACGAAGTTCTGTAACTGTAAAAATTATTTGGTAATTCTTTATAAACTTCTTCACCTGTTTTATATTGATGAACAAACGGATATAATTCTTTTTTATAATAATAGTTTAAATCTACACCTGATTTTGCTACAGCATCAAAATCTTCACTCCAACCAATTTCGGCTCTTCTTTTTAAATAATCGGCTGTTCTAGATCTATAATCAGATTCAATTGTAGAATTAAATGTTTTAAAATCTTTATCTAATATTTCAAAAAGTTGATTTTCTCTTTTTCGTTTTTAAGAAATTGGTCAATCAAAAAATTATTTTTTTCGTCTCCACGACCGCAAAATGCTAACGAATTATCAAAATCATTAGTATTTAAACGAATCATTATACTATCGTTTTTATCAAAAAAGATATATTGATATTCGGGTGCGTGTTGAAAAGTATATAAGCCAGGAGCTAGCGAATCAAATTTGTGTAAAAATCTATTATTTTCATCAAGTTTAATCGTATCAATTACAACTCCATTTTTTAAAAATAAGATTTCTTTGCTTTGAGGATTAATTATTTCTCCACCAAAATATGCCTCATAACCATCGGGTTCAAAAACTTTTTCACAAGAAGTTAATGAAAAAAACGACAGAGCATAAACTGGCAAAAAATTAAGTAGGTAATTTTTAAGCATGTAATAGATTTGAATTTCTTAAAACAAATGTATTGGTTAATATTTAAAGGGCTTGTTAATAGACAGTTAAAATAAACCTATAATAATTCTAAATAATAGCTTCAAAACTGCACTATTTTTTCTACTTTTGCAACAATTTTAATAAAAAAAACTAAAATGCTTACAGTTTCTAATTTATCCGTACAGTTTGGAAAGAGAGTTTTGTTTGATGAAGTAAATGTTACTTTTACTCAAGGCAATTGTTATGGGATTATAGGTGCTAATGGTGCTGGAAAATCTACATTTTTAAAGATTTTATCTGGAGATTTTGAAGCAACTTCTGGTCAAGTAATTCTAGAGCCGGGAAAACGTATGTCGGTTTTAAATCAGAATCACAACTTATTTGATGAACATACAGTTTTAGAAACTGTAATGATGGGAAATAAAGTATTACATAAGATTAAAGCAGAAATGGATGCTTTATACCTTGATTATACTGATGAAAATGCTGATAGAATAGGGGAATTACAAATTCAGTTTGATGAAATGAACGGTTGGAATGCAGAAAGTGATGCCGCAACATTATTATCAAACTTAGGAATTGGTGAGGAGTTTCATTATACTTTGATGGGTGAAATGGATGGTAAACTTAAAGTGCGTGTGTTATTAGCACAAGCTTTGTTTGGAAATCCAGATGTTTTAATTATGGATGAGCCAACTAACGACCTAGATTTTGAAACAATCGGGTGGTTAGAAAATTTCTTAGCAAACTACGAAAATACTGTATTGGTAGTATCTCACGACCGTCACTTTTTAGATGCAGTTTGTACGCACATTTCTGATATTGACTTTGGAAAAATTACACATTTCTCGGGTAACTATACTTTCTGGTACGAATCTTCGCAATTAGCTGCGCGTCAAAAAGCACAACAAAATAAGAAAGCTGAAGAGAAAAAAGCTGAATTAGAAGAGTTTATCCGTCGTTTTAGTGCGAACGTAGCAAAGTCAAAACAAGCTACTTCTCGTAAAAAGATGTTAGAAAAATTAAAAGTTGATGATATTAAGCCTTCAAGCAGAAGATATCCAGCTATTATTTTTGAACAAGAACGTGAAGCGGGTGACCAAATTTTAAATATTCAAGATTTGAGTGCTTCAATTGATGGTGAAGTTCTATTCAAAAATGTTGATTTAAATTTAGCAAAAGGAGATAAAGTTGTAGTTTTCTCAAAAGATTCGAGAGCAACAACAGCTTTTTATCAAATTTTAAATGATAAAATGAAACCCGATTCAGGAAAATTCGATTGGGGTGTAACTACTACACAATCTTATTTACCAGTTGATAACCATGAATTTTTTGAATCTAAAGATTTAAACTTAGTAGATTGGTTACGTCAGTGGGCAAAAACTGAAGAAGAAAGAGAAGAAGTAAATATTAGAGGCTTTTTAGGAAAAATGATTTTTTCTGGAGAAGAAGCTTTAAAGAAATGTAACGTTTTATCTGGAGGTGAAAAAGTGCGTTGTATGACATCGCGTATGATGATGATGAGAGCGAATGTTTTAATGTTAGATGAGCCTACAAACCACTTAGACTTAGAGTCTATTACTGCTTTCAATAACTCATTAAAAAACTTTAAAGGAACTGTTTTATTTACAACACATGACCACGAGTTTGCGCAAACTGTTGGTAATCGTATTTTAGAATTAACACCAAATGGAGCTATCGATAGATACATGACATTTGATGAATATTTAGATGATCCTAAAGTAAAAGAACTTCGTAAATCGATGTATGCATAATAACAAAAACTCCCGCAATTAGCGGGAGTTTTTTTATAAATCAATTTTTGTATTGATATTAATTTCGCCTGTTAGGGCTTTGTGAACCGGACAAGCTTCTGCAATTTGATGCAATCTTTTAAGTTGCTCATCTGTTAAATTATGATTTTTGAAACTTATGCTTCTATTTATATTAGTAGTTTTCGTTTCGCGAATATTGTCTAAGTGAATTTCTACAATAATTTTTTCAGCAGTCCAATTTTTTCGATCCATGTACATTTTTAATGTTGCTAAAGTACAGGCCGATAAAGCACTTGCTAACAATTCCATAGGATTAAACCCTTTGTCTTTTCCACCTAAATCTAAAGGCTCGTCAGCAATTATAGTATGATTTCCAGCTGAAATTTCGGTATAATAATTTTCTTGTTTAATTACGGCTTTTACGGTTGCTTCCATAAGGTTTTATTGAACTTGTTGTTTAAAATGGGCTATTTTATCGTTTAATTCTTTTAATAAATCAGGATTGATAACACCATTTTCTAAATCAAAATTTTCGTAGAATTTTGGTAACGAAAAACTGTCAATGATTATAGCTCCCCAATCTGGAAAATTTTTTTGAGCTATAGCCATTGAATTTCCACCACCAAAACCGCCTGGCGATGTACTCATTAAAAACATCTTTTTATCTTGAAAAACTTTTGAATTAATTCTAGAACACCAATCAAATATGTTCTTAAAAGCCACTGTAAAATTTCTATTGTGTTCTGCCATTGAGCAAATAATAACATCGCTGGCTTCAATTTCTGCTAAAAATTGATGTGCTTGCTCAGGAAATCCTTTTTTTTCTGTGTCAACAGAGAAAATAGGCATTTCAAAATCATTTAAATCCAATAGATTGATTTCATCTTCTGGGAACGATTTTAAAACAAATTTTACTAATTCACGATTTATTGATGTGGAAGAACTACTTCCTGCAAAAGCTAGTATTTTCATATATAATTTTATTTTTTACTAAATGGATTTATAGGTAACGGAACATATTCTTCTTCATCTCCTGGAACAAGAGGAAAAGCTTCGTGATTTTGGTTTTGCCAATTTTCTTTCGCTTGTTCAATAATTTCTTTATCAGAATTTACAAAGTTCCAATAGATGAAATGTTCTTCGTCAAAAGGTGTTCCTCCAAAAAGGTAAACTTTTGTGTTTTTACTCATGCTAAATTGGCAAAGTTTCGAGTTTTTGGCAACCAATAATTGCTTGGTTCCATAATCATTCCCTTCAAGAGAAACATTTCCTTCTAAAACATACATGGCTACTTCACCATACAAATTTTCGCCAATGTTTAACGTTACTGCTTCTTCACTTTTTATTTCCAAGAAATATAATTCAGAATGAACATTTACAGGTGACTGTTTACCAAAAGCTTTTCCTGCAATCAATTTAAAATGAGTCGTTCCATTTTGCCAAACTGGAATTTCACTAGCTTCTACATGTTGAAAAGTAGGTTCGCTTTGTTCTAAATGTTTCGGTAAAGCCACCCAAATTTGCAACCCATGAAGTTTTTTATCGGTTTGTCGTAAATACTCTGGAGTTCGTTCCGAATGTACTACGCCTTTTCCGGCAGTCATCCAATTTACAGCTCCCGGAGTAATTTCAACTGCACTTCCTAAACTATCGCGATGAAATATAGAACCTTCTAATAAATAAGTCAATGTAGAAAGTCCAATGTGTGGATGTGGAGCCACATCTAAATTTTGATAATCTTTCAAATCGGCTGGTCCCATGTGGTCAATAAAAACAAACGGACCTACGTTTCTTTTTCACGAAAAGGCAATAATCGCCCTACTAGGAAATTTCCAATGTCTGCTGCTTTTTCTTCTAAAATTAATCCAATATTTGACATTTCTAGTTGTATTTAAAGTTGGTCATAACCATTAAAGTGTTCATCAACAATTGTTTTCCATTCCGGATGTTTTTTGATATAAGCAAACACAAACGGACAATAAGGTAATACTTTTTTACCAGATTCTTTAATGTAAACTAAAGTTTTTTCGACTACAGCAGAAGCTGCTCCTGTTCCCGCAAGTTCAGTGGGAGATTCAGTATGAATCAAAGCAATATGATTTTCAGTTTCTTTATAATCAATAAAAGCAATGAAATTGTTTACTTCTAGTTCAAAGCGTTTCTGGTCTTGGTTTTTATGAAGAATAATGTTTTCAAATTCAGGTTTCATAGTTTTGTCATTTTAAATGGTTCGATTAATCTTCTAGAAAGCCAAATTTTCCTTGGTTAAAGTCTTTAAACGCTTGAATTATTTCTTCACGAGTGTTCATTACAAAAGGACCATGAGCAGCAATTGGTTCATTTAAGGGTTCTCCACTTAATACTAAAACAATTGCTTCTTCAGTTGCTTCAATTGTAAAAAATTCGCCTTCATTTTCAAATAAAACAAAATGGTCAGTAGCAAGATTATTATCGTTAACTTTTACATTTCCTTCAATAACAATTAAACAAGTATTGTAATGTGAAGGAAAATTAAATGTTGCTTTTCCATCTTTATGAAGCTTTGCATTCATCATATTTACAGGACTAAAAGTAGTAGCTGGACCTGTATTTCCATTATAATCACCAGCTATTATTTCAACAAAGCCATTTTCACCCAAATTTACTTTTGTCATTTGGTCATTTTTAATCGCTTGATATTTTGGTGTACTCATTTTGTCTTTTGCCGGAAGATTTACCCACAATTGTACCATTTGAAAAACACCACCTTCTTTTGCCCATTCGGTTTCGTGGAATTCTTTGTGTAAAACGCCGCTAGCAGCAGTCATCCACTGTACATCTCCTTGACCTATAATTCCGCCACCACCAGCGCTATCATGATGTTCTACTTTTCCGTTATAAGCAATAGTTACGGTTTCAAAACCACGATGCGGATGAACACCAACTCCTCGGGGAATATCTGTTGGCGAAAAAAAGTGCTTAGAATTATAATCGAGCATGATAAAAGGATCCATTCGTTCCATATCTAAGTGATATGCGCTTGGAATGAAGTTGTGTACTCTAAAGCCATCGCCTACAAAATGAGGAGCAGGTGGAGCCAATACTAACTCTATATTTTTTGTTTTCATAGTTTAATCTTTAAATGTCTATTACAAATTTACTACTTGTTTAAAGGATTAGAGTTAATGTAGGACAAGAAATAAAATCGATTATAGATTTATAATAATTCCTTTAAGTTAATAAATTTTTATTGTAAATTTACACACCAAACACAACGCTTTACTTTATGAGTCAAAAAATACTACTTTCTGCAAAAGAAGTAAACATTATACTACATCGTTTGGCTTGTCAATTAATTGAAAATCATTTAGATTTTTCTGAAACTATTTTAATTGGAATTCAACCAAGAGGAAGTTTTCTAGCAAAAAGATTGGCAACAATTCTTGAAAACGATTACAAAATTTCAAATTTAAAACTCGGTTTTTTAGATATTACTTTTTTTAGAGACGATTTTAGAAGAAGTGATAAACCATTTGAAGCCAATAAAACTGAAATTGATTTTATTGTAGAAGATAAAAAAGTGGTTTTTATTGATGATGTTTTATACACTGGAAGAAGTATTCGTTCGGCATTAACGGCAATACAATCTTTTGGAAGACCATCTGAAATTGAACTTTTAACTTTAATTGACAGAAGATTTAGTAGACATTTACCTATTCAACCAGATTATAGAGGTAGGCAAGTAGATGCTATAAACAATGAAAAAGTATTAGTAAAATGGCTCGAAAATGATGGAGAAGATGCTGTTTTACTAATTGAAAAATAATACACAACAACACACAACTAAAATAAATGAAAGAGTTATCTGTAAATCATCTAATAGGAATTAAACATATTAATAAAGAAGATATTGATTTAATTTTTGAAACAGCAGATCATTTTAAAGAAGTTATTAATAGACCCATTAAAAAAGTTCCTTCATTAAGAGATATTACAATTGCCAACATTTTTTTTGAAAACAGTACAAGAACAAAACTTTCTTTTGAATTGGCTCAAAAAAGATTATCGGCCGATGTAATTAGCTTTTCTGCAGCACAATCTTCCGTAAAAAAAGGAGAAACACTTATTGATACTGTAAATAACATTTTATCTATGAAAGTAGATATGGTAGTTATGCGTCATAGTTCGCCAGGAGCAGCACATTTTTTATCTCAAAATGTAAATGCAAGAATTGTTAACGCTGGAGACGGAGCACACGAACATCCAACTCAAGCTTTATTAGATAGTTTTACAATTCGCGAGAAATTAGGAGATGTCGCAGGAAAGAAAATTGTTATTGTTGGCGATATTTTACACTCAAGAGTAGCGTTATCAAATATTTTTGCCTTACAAATGCAAGGTGCAGAAGTAAGAGTTTGTGGACCAAAAACTTTAATTCCTAAATATATAGAATCGTTAGGTGTAAAAGTGGAACCAAATTTAAGAAAAGCATTAGAATGGGCAGATGTTGCTAACATGTTACGCGTACAAAATGAACGCTTAGATGTTAATTATTTTCCATCAACAAGAGAATATACGCAGCAATATGGTGTAACAAAAGAATTATTAAATTCCCTTGATAAAGAGGTTATAATTATGCATCCAGGACCTATAAATAGAGGTGTAGAAATTACTTCAGATGTTGCCGATTCACAACAATCAGTTATTTTAAATCAAGTTGAAAACGGAGTTGCAATTAGAATGGCAGTAATTTATTTATTGGCTAGTAAAATTCAGCGATAGTTAGTATATTAGCATTGCTAAAACATAACAATAATGAAAGTAGAGAAGAAAGGTCATACTACAATTATTAAAGAAACTAAAGGAGATTTCAATTTATTTTTGAATACTATTTCGAATGAAATTAAAAACTTTAGTGACCAAAATTTAATTTTTGATGTTACACATGATAAAAATGTTTCATTAACTGATTTATTAAATTTTAAACCACTTTCTAAAAATCATAAAAAAGGAAAAAAATCATTTGTTATTGTAGCAAACGATATAGATTTTAATGATGTTCCACAAGATTTAAGTATTGTACCTTCAGTTTTAGAAGCTCAAGATATTATTGAAATGGAAGAAATTGAACGCGATTTAGGATTTTAATAATTAAAAATTGATAATTAAAAATTGATAATTCTGATAATTGTTAATTATTCATTATCAACTATCAATTGAAATGAAACTTACAATATTAGGCTGCTATGCAGCAACCCCAAGAACTATAACAAATCCTACTGCTCAAGTACTTGAAATTAAAAACCATATGTTTTTAATTGATTGTGGAGAAGGAACTCAAGTACAATTAAGAAAACATAAAATTAAGTTTTCTAAGATTAATCATATCTTTATTTCACATTTACACGGAGATCATTTTTACGGTTTAGTTGGTTTAATCTCAACTTTTATGCTTTTAAATCGAGAAAACGATTTACATGTTTACGGTCCAAAAGGAATAAAAGAAATTATCTTACTTCAACTTAGAGCTTCGGGATCATTTACAGGATATAATTTATATTTTCACGAACTTACCTCAGAGGAAAGTGAAATTGTTTTTGAAGATGAAAAAGTTGTGGTTAAAACGATTCCTTTAAAACATCGAATATATGCTAATGGATATTTGTTTCAAGAGAAAAATATTAAAAGAAAATTAAATCTTGAAGCTGTCGAAAAATATAATATAGACACTTGTTACTATCAGAAATTAATTTACGGGGGAGATTTCAAGTTAGATGATGAATCTATAATTCCAAACCATGAATTAACTTTTGATCCTGAGCCTGAAAAATCTTACGCTTTTTGTAGTGATACGGTTTATAATGAAGCGATGATTCCTGATATTCAAGATATAGATGTTTTATATCATGAAACGACCTTTTTAGATAGCGAATCTCATTTAGCAGAAAAAACGATGCATTCTACAGCCATACAAGCTGCAAAAATTGCTAAATTAGCCAATGTCAAAACTTTAATTGTTGGTCATTATTCTACTCGTTATGGTAGTATTGAACCTTTTAAAAGTGAGGCAGAAACTATATTTAATAATGTAATTTTAGGCGATGATGGAAAAACAATCGAACTCTGAGACTTATTTAACTAGAATTTTAAAGTTTATTTTTAATCTTTTTACAAAGAAGAAAAATAAATAATATACAACGCTTTAATGATATACTTTAATAATTATGAGCGATTTAAGTAATTATAGAAAATCCTATGAGAAATCGGAACTTCTTGAGAATAATATTCCTGAAGATCCTATAAACTTATTCAACAGATGGTTTCATGAAGTTGAAGATTTTGGTGGAGTAGATGAAGTCAACGCCATGACAGTCTCTACACAAGGTTTAGATGGATTTCCAAAAAGTAGAGTAGTGCTACTAAAAAAATACAATGAAGAAGGATTCATTTTTTATACCAATTATGAATCTGAAAAAGGAAAAGCTATTTTAAATAATCCTAATATTTGTTTGTCATTTTTTTGGCATTCGATGGAACGACAAGTCATTATAAAAGGGATTGCAGAAAAGACTGCTCAAAATATTTCTGATAATTATTTTGCTTCAAGACCAAAAGGAAGCCAATTAGGAGCATTAGTTTCTGCCCAAAGTGAGATAATTCCGAATCGAGAATATTTGGAAACCAAATTAAAAGCACTTGAAGCCGAATTTGAAGGAAAAGAAGTGCCAAGACCCGACTTTTGGGGAGGTTTTTTAGTGAGACCAGTTGAAGTTGAATTTTGGCAAGGTCGTCCTAATCGTCTTCATGATCGTATTCGCTATAAATTGTTAGAAAATTTTGACTGGAAAATAGATAGATTATCTCCTTGATGGTCAACTGCTTAATTAAATGTTAAAAAATAGTGCGTTTTATCGAAAAAATTTGCATATAATCGATAATGGAGTACATTTGTCTTGAAAATCAATCATTTAATCGATTTGATTGGTTTTTTTAAGATAAAGCATTAAAAAAGATAACATTTAATTGAGATTGATTATGAAGAAAAATTGTTTAATCCTTTTTGCCCTATTATTAACAAGTCTATCATTTACTTCATGTTCTTCAGATTCTTCAGAAGCATCTACTACAAACAATACTACTACAGAAACTGCTCAAAATTATAATCATACAACAACTGAGGTTCAGTTATTAGATTTAATTAATGATTACAGAGTAGAGCAAGGTTTAAGCCCTTTACAAATTATTGAACATATTTCTTATAAATCTTCAGAACATAACACTTACATGATTGAAACTAATTCAGTTAATCATGATGGTTTTGATGATAGAAAAACAAATTTACAACACGTTTTAGGAGCTTATAAAGTTGGTGAAAATGTTGCCTACGGATTTTCAACCCCACAGGCTGCTTTAACTGCATGGATTAATAGTGATGGTCATAGAGCAAATTTAGAAGGAGATTATTCACACTTCGGACTTTCAATAAGTCAGGATGCGAATGGTAGATTCTACTATACAAATATGTTCATCAAAAAATAAGTAAAGAATACTTTTAAAGTATTAAAGATAGTTATTTCGACAACTAGAGGTTTACCCACAATTAATTAGTAAAGAGGTTAAGAGAGCTTTCTAATTAAGTAGATTAAACAAATGCGCTAAGTTTAATTTGAGTTATGATTGCATGGTGAATTTAAAAAAATAAACCTCTAAATTACTTAGAGGTTTACCCAATGAATTAGTTGAAAGAGGTTAAGAGAGAAGAAAAACTAATTCATTTTCAATACAATAAATTCACTACGACGGTTCTTTTGGTGTTCCTCTTCCGAGCAGGGAACACCGTCTGAACAGTTATTCACTAATTCCGTTTCACCAAATCCTTTCGCTGTTAATCTTTCTCTCTCAATTCCGTTTTTAACCATAAACTCAAGAGTAGATTTTGCTCTTCTATCCGATAACAATTCGTTATACTTGTGGGTTTGTCTACTATCAGTATGTGATCTAATCGAAACCTGCATATCTGGATATTGTTTCATTACTTCAACAATTTTTTGAAGATCTTTAGCAGCATCTGGTCGAATATTCCATTTATCTAAATCAAAATATATAATACTGATATCAAATATTTTAGCTAAATCAGTTCCTTCCTCAATTGGGAATTTATATCTTTTTAAAGCAATATTTAATTCAGTTTCTCCATTTTCTTTGTTAGTTGTAACTTGTTGTTCAGTAGTATCATAATCTTCTTTAGAAACTCTTATAATGTATTTTGTGTTACAATCAACATTAAATGAATATTTAGCTTCCTCTTTTGAAAATGTTTCGGAAATTTTATTAATATTTTCATCAAATAATTCCACTTTAGAATTTGATAGCAATTCTTTTGTATCAACATCTGTAATGGTTCCATGAAGACGTTGCATACAAATTGTGAACGCATAAATATCATCAAATCCTTTTCCGCCATTTCTATTTGAAGAAAAATAGCCAACGTTGTCCTTATTAACGATTAAACCAAAATCATCCATTGGACTATTAATTGGTCGAGCTAAATTAACAGGTTTTTCAAACGAATTATTCACAAGTTTAGATTCAAAAATATCTAAACCACCTAATCCTAATTGTCCGTCTGAAGCAAAATATAAGGTTTTGTTATCAGGAGAAATAAAAGGAAAAGTTTCTCTACCTTCTGTATTTATTGAATTTCCTAAATTTTCTGGAGTTCCAACTGAACCACCATTAACACTAACTTTATAAATATCTGAGTTACCAAATCCTCCTGGCATATCGGAAGCAAAATAAAGTGTTCTTTCATCATCACTTAACGATGGATGTGCACAACTATATTGATCGCTGTTGAATGGAAGTTCTTTTATATTATCCCATTTTCCTTCAATTAATTCGGCTTTATAAATTTTAATAAGAGTACTTTTATCATCATCTTTTCCTTTTTTACCATCATTAAAATTATTTCGTGTAAAATACATTGTTTTACCATCTTTTGTAAAAACAGGAGTTGATTCGTTGAATTTTGTATTTACTTCTTCCGAGAAATTTTTAGCTTCAGAGAAATTTTTACTGTCCTGCATTTCTGCGATGTATAAATCTCTGTTATTTTGATTTGTCCATCGATTAACTTTAGAAGATACTGCTCCAGTTTCTCTCGAAGAAGAAAAAACTAATGATTTTCCAAAAAACGCTGGCCCAAAATCTGAATATTCCGAATTTAAATTGATTTCATCAACAGTATATTTTCCAGAAAGTGCCTCTATGTTTTTTAGGTAATCTTTATTTTTAGAATATTTTTCACCTCTAGAATCATTTGTTAATTCATAAAATTTAGACATGTATTTATCAGCTTCATCATATTTTCCTTGAGATTTTAAAGTTTGAGAATATCTAAAGTAATATTCTGGCTCAACTTCTTCATTTAAGTCAAATAAATCTTTGTACCATTTTGAAGCCTTATCAATTCCGCCATTAAAATAATATGCATTTCCAAGTCTTTTGAAAAGTTCAGCCGATTTATAACCTTTTTCGGCTACTTTTTCATAAATTTCGATTGCATCTACATAAGAATATTTTTCATATTTTCTGTTTGCCGACGCTAATTGAGCAGCTTGTGAAAAACCTACACAATAAAATAGTAAGAATAGTATTGAATATATTGTTTTCATAATCTTTGTTTTAGAAGAATCTTGGATCTGCGACTCTGTTATTACTAAATATTTCAAATCGTAAAAAGATTTCATGTGAACCCGAGTTATAGTTTCTCAGTTTTGTAGTTTCCATATCGTAACCATATCCTGCAAAAAGAGTAGGAGTAATTTGGAAACCAACTAATCCGCTTACTGCAGCATCCCATCTATAAGCTGCACCAATTGTAAATTTTTCATGAATTAAAAAATTGGCAGTTACATCGGCTTGTAACGGAGCTCCATCTACAGCTTTTGCTAATAATGCAGGCTTAAATTTTATACTTGGACTAAGATCAAATACATGTCCAGCAATTAAATAAAAGTGCATTTTTTCTTTGGTTACAGTCACATCATTGTCATTATAACGATTGGTTTCAAAGAAATTAGGCGATGATAATCCTACATAAGTTTTATCTGAAAATAAGTAAACACCGGCACCAATATTTGGAGAAAATTTAGTGTCTAAATTTTGAAACTTTGGATCTGTTTGGTCTTGAGGATTTAATTTGTTAACATCAAGATTAAATAAATTTGCCGTTCCTTTTAATCCAACAGAAAGTTTATAATTTTCAGAAATTTGAATAAAATATGCTAAATCTGCTGAAATAGCATTTTCATCAACTGGACCAATTCTATCATTTACAAATGAAAGTCCAACTCCAAAATTTGAATCTCCAATTGGTGTATGCGCAGAAACATTATTAGTAACTGGAGCACCGTCTAATCCTACCCATTGTGTTCTATGAAGTAAGAACATAGTTAATGATTCTCTAGAACCAGCATATGCAGGATTTATATTTACAGTGTTATACATATATTGTGTGTACTGAGAATCTTGTTGAGCAAAGCACAATAATTGAGTAAAAACTGTGATGATTAATATATATATTGTTTTCATGATCAATGTTTTTAATTAATTTTTTTACTTAATCAAGTTATTTATTAAGATATAAATATCCTGATTTATCGTGTGTTTTGCCCTCTTCATCTTTGTAATTCAAGATATAGAAGTATGTTCCATCTGGTAATAATTCATTTTTATTTAAAGTAGTTCTGCCCTCAGAATATCCTTTAAATGAACGAATTAAATTATCATAACCTTTTGTCTCATAAACCAATATTCCCCATCTGTTATAAATTTCAACAGTATTATTTGGGTAGCATTCAATTCCATCAATTACAAACATATCGTTAGAACCATCATTGTTTGGAGAAACTGCATTATAAATTACAATGTCACAAGCAGGTAAAACAACGCAATCGTCATTAACATTCAAATATATTTCAAATTTAGAAGGACAAGCATTATTTTCTAATGTAACTATGTATTGAATTGTATAATAGCCAGTTGCAACTCCATTTGGATCAAACATATTTCCATTTAGTCCACCAGAGTTTGTAACTTCAATCCATTCTCCATTTGTAGGTAACGATCCGTCTAAAATAGTAAATAAATTTATTGGTTCCTCATCTGTACAAATCGAATAAGGAATAGCATTGAAAGGTTGGTCAACATTTACATGAATAGTTTGATTAAATGTAGCAACATTTCCACAGTTATCACTTACTAACCATTCTCTCTCAATATAATATTCATAAATACTGATTGTAGTTGTATTTTCATTATAATCTACACTTGCAATACCAGAACAATTATCACTAAATTCTAATTGAGGAATATCGGGAATTTCACTACAATTTACTTCAATTTGTTCATCATAAGGGGTATCAAGAACAGGAGTTGTATTATCATAAACACTTATTGTTTGTGTATAAGTAATAAAGTTTCCACAATCGTCTGTTGCAGTCCAAGTTCTTAAAATAATATATTCTCCAGCACAAGCACTTTCATCAGTAATAATTTCATCATCAACTACAACTGTAGCATTTGAAGAACAATTATCTGAGGCTGTTAACGTTTCAGCTGTCGGAACATTATCACAAGAAACTGAAACGTCTGATGGTAAATTTGATGTAAACTCAGGATTTGTAGTATCTTGAATGGTAAAAGTAGCCGAAGAGCTTGAACTGTTACCACAATCATCGGTTGCAGTGAAAGTTACGCTTACCGAACCAGTTGCTCCACAATCATCAGAAAGACTAGCGTAGTTGTTAGACCAAGTTACCGACGAACAAGCATCAGAAGAAGAAGCGCCTCCGTTAGCAGCTAACCAAGCTTGTAAATCGGCGGTGTTTCCATTACCATCACATTCCACAGTTAAATCTGAAGCAGCGATAGCAATAGTTGGTGCAGTTGTATCTTGAATAGTAAAAGTAGCCGAAGAAGTGGAACTGTTACCACAATCATCTGTAACGGTGAAAGTTACACTTACCGAACCAGTCGCCCCACAATCATCAGACAAAGCAGAATAATCATTCGACCAAGTCACTGAAGAACAAGCATCAGAAGAAGAAGCGCCTCCGTTAGCAGCTAACCAAGCTTGTAAATCGGCGGTGTTTCCATTACCATCACATTCAACAGTTAAATCGGAAGCCAAAATGTCAATCGTTGGCGCAGTAGTGTCTTGAATAGTAAAAGTAGCCGAAGAGCTTGAACTGTTACCACAATCATCGGTTGCAGTGAAAGTTACACTTACCGAACCCGTAGCGCCACAATCATCAGAAAGACTAGCGTAGTTGTTAGACCAAGTTACCGACGAACAAGCATCAGAAGAAGAAGCGCCTCCGTTAGCAGCTAACCAAGCTTGTAAATCGGCGGTGTTTCCATTACCATCACATTCAACAGTTAAATCGGAAGCCAAAATGTCAATCGTTGGCGCAGTAGTGTCTTGAATAGTAAAAGTAGCTGAAGAACTTGAACTATTACCACAATCATCTGTAGCGGTGAAAGTTACACTTACCGAACCCGTAGCACCACAATCATCAGACAAAGCAGAATAATCATTCGACCAAGTCACTGAAGAACAAGCATCAGAAGAAGAAGCGCCACCGTTAGCAGCTAACCAAGCTTGTAAATAGGCGGTGTTTCCATTACCATCACATTCAACAGTTAAATCGGAAGCCAAAATATCAATAGTTGGTGCCGTAGTATCTACAATAGTAAAAGTAGCTGAAGAACTTGCGCTGTTTCCACAATCATCGGTTGCAGTAAAAGTTACAGTTACCGAACCAGTCGCCCCACAATCATCAGACAAAGCAGAATAATCATTCGACCAAGTCACTGAAGAACAGTTATCTGAAGAAGAAGCTCCACCGTTTGAAGCTAACCAAGCTTGTAAATCGGCGGTGTTTCCATTACCGTCACATTCCACAGTTAAATCGGAAGCCACAATATCAATAGTTGGTGCTGTAGTATCTTGAATAGTAAAAGTAGCCGAAGAGCTTGAACTGTTACCACAATCATCTGTTGCAGTAAAAGTTACAGTAATCGAACCAGTCGCCCCACAATCATCAGAAAGACTAGAATAGTTGTTAGACCAAGTTACTGAAGAACAACTATCTGAAGCCGAAGCGCCTCCGTTAGCAGCTAACCAAGTTTGTAAATCAACAGTATTTCCATTACCGTCACATTCCACAGTTAAATCAGCAGCGACAATATCAATAGTTGGTGCTGTAGTATCTTGAATAGTAAAAGTAGCCGAAGAGCTTGAACTGTTACCACAATCATCTGTTGCAGTAAAAGTTACAGTAATCGAACCAGTCGCCCCACAATCATCAGAAAGACTAGAATAGTTGTTAGACCAAGTTACTGAAGAACAACTATCTGAAGCCGAAGCGCCTCCGTTAGCAGCTAACCAAGTTTGTAAATCAACAGTATTTCCATTACCGTCACATTCCACAGTTAAATCAGCAGCGACAATATCAATAGTTGGTGCTGTAGTATCTTGAATAGTAAAAGTAGCCGAAGAAGTCGAACTATTACCACAATCATCGGTTGCAGTGAAAGTTACAGTAACCGAACCAGTCGCCCCACAATCATCAGACAAAGCAGAATAATCATTCGACCAAGTTACTGAAGAACAGTTATCTGAAGAAGAAGCTCCACCATTTGAAGCTAACCAAGCTTGTAAATCGGCAGTGTTTCCATTACCGTCACATTCCACTGTTAAATCGGAAGCCACAATATCAATAGTTGGTGCTGTAGTATCTTGAATAGTAAAAGTAGCCGAAGAACTTGAACTATTACCACAATTATCGGTTGCAGTGAAAGTTACAGTAACCGAACCAGTCGCCCCACAATCATCAGACAAAGCAGAATAATCATTCGACCAAGTTACTGAAGAACAGTTATCTGAAGAAGAAGCTCCACCATTTGAAGCTAACCAAGCTTGTAAATCGGCAGTGTTTCCATTACCATCACATTCCACAGTTAAATCAGCAGCAGCAATAGCAATCGTTGGCGCAGTAGTATCTTGAATAGTAAAAGTAGCCGAAGAGCTTGAACTATTACCACAATCATCGGTTGCAGTGAAAGTTACAGTAACCGAACCAGTCGCCCCACAATCATCAGACAAAGCAGAATAATCATTCGACCAAGTCACTGAAGAACAACTATCTGAAGAAGAAGCTCCACCGTTTGAAGCTAACCAAGCTTGTAAATCAGCAGTATTTCCATTACCATCACATTCCACTGTTACATCAGCAGCGACAATATCAATAGTTGGTGCAGTAGTATCGACAATAGTAAAAGTAGCTGAAGAGCTTGAACTATTACCACAATCATCGGTTGCAGTGAAAGTTACACTTACCGAACCTGTAGTACCACAATCATCAGAAAGACTAGAATAGTTGTTAGACCAAGTCACTGAAGAACAAGCATCTGAAGAAGAAGCGCCTCCGTTAGCAGCTAACCAAGCTTGTAATTCAGCAGCGTTTCCGTTTCCGTCACATTCAACAGTTAAATCGGAAGCCAAAATGTCAATCGTTGGCGCAGTAGTATCTTGAATAGTAAAAGTAGCCGAAGAGCTTGAACTGTTACCACAATCATCGATTGCAGTGAAAGTTACACTTACCGAACCCGTAGCGCCACAATCATCAGAAAGACTAGAATAGTCATTCGACCAAGTTACTGAAGAACAGCTATCTGAAGCCGAAGCTCCACCATTTGAAGCTAACCAAGCTTGTAAATCAGCAGTGTTTCCATTACCATCACATTCGACTGTTAAATCAGCAGCCACAATATCAATAGTTGGTGGAGTTGTATCTTGAATAGTAAAAGTAGCCGAAGAGCTTGAACTATTACCACAATCATCGGTTGCAGTGAAAGTTACAGTAACCGAACCAGTCGCCCCACAATCATCAGAAAGACTAGAATAGTTGTTAGACCAAGTCACTGAAGAACAAGCATCAGAAGAAGAAGCGCCTCCGTTAGCAGCTAACCAAGTTTGTAAATCAACAGTATTTCCATTACCGTCACATTCCACAGTTAAATCAGCAGCGACAATATCAATAGTTGGTGCTGTAGTATCTTGAATAGTAAAAGTAGCCGAAGAGCTTGAACTGTTACCACAATCATCTGTTGCAGTAAAAGTTACAGTAATCGAACCAGTCGCCCCACAATCATCAGAAAGACTAGAATAGTTGTTAGACCAAGTTACTGAAGAACAACTATCTGAAGCCGAAGCGCCTCCGTTAGCAGCTAACCAAGTTTGTAAATCAACAGTATTTCCATTACCGTCACATTCCACAGTTAAATCAGCAGCGACAATATCAATAGTTGGTGCTGTAGTATCTTGAATAGTAAAAGTAGCCGAAGAAGTCGAACTATTACCACAATCATCGGTTGCAGTGAAAGTTACAGTAACCGAACCAGTCGCCCCACAATCATCAGACAAAGCAGAATAATCATTCGACCAAGTTACTGAAGAACAGTTATCTGAAGAAGAAGCTCCACCATTTGAAGCTAACCAAGCTTGTAAATCGGCAGTGTTTCCATTACCGTCACATTCCACTGTTAAATCGGAAGCCACAATATCAATAGTTGGTGCTGTAGTATCTTGAATAGTAAAAGTAGCCGAAGAACTTGAACTATTACCACAATTATCGGTTGCAGTGAAAGTTACAGTAACCGAACCAGTCGCCCCACAATCATCAGACAAAGCAGAATAATCATTCGACCAAGTTACTGAAGAACAGTTATCTGAAGAAGAAGCTCCACCATTTGAAGCTAACCAAGCTTGTAAATCGGCAGTGTTTCCATTACCATCACATTCCACAGTTAAATCAGCAGCAGCAATAGCAATCGTTGGCGCAGTAGTATCTTGAATAGTAAAAGTAGCCGAAGAGCTTGAACTATTACCACAATCATCGGTTGCAGTGAAAGTTACAGTAACCGAACCAGTCGCCCCACAATCATCAGACAAAGCAGAATAATCATTCGACCAAGTCACTGAAGAACAACTATCTGAAGAAGAAGCTCCACCGTTTGAAGCTAACCAAGCTTGTAAATCAGCAGTATTTCCATTACCATCACATTCCACTGTTACATCAGCAGCGACAATATCAATAGTTGGTGCAGTAGTATCGACAATAGTAAAAGTAGCTGAAGAGCTTGAACTATTACCACAATCATCGGTTGCAGTGAAAGTTACACTTACCGAACCTGTAGTACCACAATCATCAGAAAGACTAGAATAGTTGTTAGACCAAGTCACTGAAGAACAAGCATCTGAAGAAGAAGCGCCTCCGTTAGCAGCTAACCAAGCTTGTAATTCAGCAGCGTTTCCGTTTCCGTCACATTCAACAGTTAAATCGGAAGCCAAAATGTCAATCGTTGGCGCAGTAGTATCTTGAATAGTAAAAGTAGCCGAAGAGCTTGAACTGTTACCACAATCATCGATTGCAGTGAAAGTTACACTTACCGAACCCGTAGCGCCACAATCATCAGAAAGACTAGAATAGTCATTCGACCAAGTTACTGAAGAACAGCTATCTGAAGCCGAAGCTCCACCATTTGAAGCTAACCAAGCTTGTAAATCGGCGGTGTTTCCATTACCATCACATTCAACAGTTAAATCGGAAGCCAAAATGTCAATCGTTGGCGCAGTAGTGTCTTGAATAGTAAAAGTTGCTGAAGAGCTTGAACTATTACCACAATCATCGGTTGCAGTGAAAGTTACAGTAACCGAACCAGTCGCCCCACAATCATCAGAAAGACTAGAATAGTTGTTAGACCAAGTTACCGACGAACAAGCATCAGAAGAAGAAGCTCCACCGTTTGAAGCTAACCAAGCTTGTAAATCAGCAGTGTTTCCATTACCATCACATTCCACAGTTAAATCGGAAGCCAAAATGTCAATCGTTGGCGCAGTAGTGTCTTGAATAGTAAAAGTTGCTGAAGAGCTTGAACTATTACCACAATCATCGGTTGCAGTAAAGGTTACACTTACCGAACCAGTCGCCCCACAATCATCAGACAAAGCAGAATAATCATTCGACCAAGTTACCGACGAACAAGCATCAGAAGAAGAAGCGCCTCCGTTAGCAGCTAACCAAGCTTGTAAATCGGCAGTGTTTCCATTACCATCACATTCCACAGTTAAATCAGCAGCAGCAATAGCAATAGTTGGTGCTGTAGTATCTTGAATAGTGAATGTTGCAGAAGAAGTGGAACTGTTACCACAATCATCGGTTGCAGTGAAAGTTATACTTACCGAACCCGTAGCGCCACAATCATCAGAAAGACTAGAATAGTTGTTAGACCAAGTCACATTTGAACAAGCATCTGAAGAAGAAGCTCCACCATTAGAAGAAAGCCAAGCTTGTAAATCAGCAGTATTTCCATTACCATCACATTCCACTGTTACATCAGCAGCGACAATATCAATAGTTGGTGCAGTAGTATCGACAATAGTAAAAGTTGCTGAAGAGCTTGAACTATTACCACAATCATCGGTTGCAGTAAAGGTTACACTTACCGAACCTGTAGCGCCACAATCATCAGAAAGACTAGAATAGTTGTTAGACCAAGTCACTGAAGAACAAGCATCTGAAGAAGAAGCGCCTCCGTTAGCAGCTAACCAAGCTTGTAATTCAGCAGCGTTTCCGTTTCCGTCACATTCAACAGTTAAATCGGAAGCCAAAATGTCAATCGTTGGCGCAGTAGTATCTTGAATAGTAAAAGTAGCCGAAGAGCTTGAACTGTTACCACAATCATCGATTGCAGTGAAAGTTACACTTACCGAACCCGTAGCGCCACAATCATCAGAAAGACTAGAATAGTCATTCGACCAAGTTACTGAAGAACAGCTATCTGAAGCCGAAGCTCCACCATTTGAAGCTAACCAAGCTTGTAAATCAGCAGTGTTTCCATTACCATCACATTCGACTGTTAAATCAGCAGCCACAATATCAATAGTTGGTGGAGTTGTATCTTGAATAGTAAAAGTAGCCGAAGAGCTTGAACTATTACCACAATCATCGGTTGCAGTGAAAGTTACAGTAACCGAACCAGTCGCCCCACAATCATCAGACAAAGCAGAATAATCATTCGACCAAGTTACTGAAGAACAGTTATCTGAAGAAGAAGCTCCACCATTTGAAGCTAACCAAGCTTGTAAATCGGCAGTGTTTCCATTACCGTCACATTCCACTGTTAAATCGGAAGCCACAATATCAATAGTTGGTGCTGTAGTATCTTGAATAGTAAAAGTAGCCGAAGAACTTGAACTATTACCACAATTATCGGTTGCAGTGAAAGTTACAGTAACCGAACCAGTCGCCCCACAATCATCAGACAAAGCAGAATAATCATTCGACCAAGTTACTGAAGAACAGTTATCTGAAGAAGAAGCTCCACCATTTGAAGCTAACCAAGCTTGTAAATCGGCAGTGTTTCCATTACCATCACATTCCACAGTTAAATCAGCAGCAGCAATAGCAATAGTTGGTGCTGTAGTATCTTGAATAGTGAATGTTGCAGAAGAAGTGGAACTGTTACCACAATCATCCGTAGCGGTGAAAGTTACAGTAACTGAACCAGTCGCCCCACAATCATCAGAAAGACTAGAATAGTTGTTAGACCAAGTCACATTTGAACAAGCATCTGAAGAAGAAGCTCCACCATTAGAAGAAAGCCAAGCTTGTAAATCGGCGGTGTTTCCATTACCGTCACATTCAACAGTTAAATCGGAAGCCAAAATGTCAATCGTTGGCGCAGTAGTATCTTGAATAGTAAAAGTAGCCGAAGAGCTTGAACTGTTACCACAATCATCGGTTGCAGTGAAAGTTACACTTACCGAACCCGTAGCGCCACAATCATCAGAAAGACTAGAATAGTTGTTAGACCAAGTCACATTTGAACAAGCATCTGAAGAAGAAGCTCCACCATTAGAAGAAAGCCAAGCTTGTAAATCGGCGGTGTTTCCATTACCGTCACATTCCACAGTTAAATCAGCAGCAGCAATAGCAATAGTTGGTGCTGTAGTATCTTGAATAGTAAAAGTAGCTGAAGAGCTTGAACTATTACCACAATCATCAGTAGCAGTAAAAGTTACAGTAACCGAACCAGTCGCACCACAATCATCAGACAAAGCAGAATAATCATTCGACCAAGTCACTGAAGAACAACTATCTGAAGAAGAAGCTCCACCGTTTGAAGCTAACCAAGCTTGTAAATCAGCAGTATTTCCATTACCATCACATTCCACTGTTACATCAGCAGCGACAATATCAATAGTTGGTGCAGTAGTATCGACAATAGTAAAAGTAGCTGAAGAGCTTGAACTATTACCACAATCATCGGTTGCAGTAAAGGTTACACTTACCGAACCTGTAGCGCCACAATCATCAGAAAGACTAGCGTAGTTGTTAGACCAAGTCACTGAAGAACAAGCATCTGAAGAAGAAGCGCCTCCGTTAGCAGCTAACCAAGCTTGTAATTCAGCAGCGTTTCCGTTTCCGTCACATTCAACAGTTAAATCGGAAGCCAAAATGTCAATCGTTGGCGCAGTAGTGTCTTGAATAGTAAAAGTTGCTGAAGAGCTTGAACTATTACCACAATCATCGGTTGCAATAAAGGTTACACTTACCGAACCTGTAGCGCCACAATCATCAGAAAGACTAGAATAGTTATTCGACCAAGTTACCGAAGAACACGCATCTGAAGAGGAAGCTCCACCGTTTGAAGCTAACCAAGCTTGTAAATCGGCAGTATTTCCATTACCGTCACATTCCACAGTTAAATCAGCAGCGGCAATATCAATAGTTGGTGCCGTAGTATCGTTTATTAAAATAGTTTGATTACAAGTAAATGTATTTAATATTGTTGTTTCGTTTGGATCATGAATACCATTATTATTGTCGTCTTGGTATTCAGTAACTGTATATGTTCTTATAACATTTGAATTACAACCTGCATAAGCACTATTTTGTACAGTTATTAATATAATTCCACACGGATTATCTCCTATAAATCCATCACCATTTCCTAATGCTTCAAAATCACTTTCAGAAATTTCTCCTTCAATAGGAAGTAAATCATAACATTCTAAAGTTGTTGGAGGAAATGTAGGACATGTTACTAAAAATTCACAACAAACAATTTGAGAAATAGTAGTTGAATAGGTTTTAATACATCCAATAGCATCTGTTACAGTAACATTGTAAGTGCCTTCGCTTAAACCAGAAACATCTTCATTTGTTGATCCAGTATTCCAGCTATAAGTATAAGGTGGAGTTCCTCCACTTACTGTTAAATCTATTGATGCTGTAGAGTTTGGATCACAGGTTAACCCTTGAACATTAGCATTAATTAGTAGCTCAGACGGAAAATTTAATAAAACTGAAAAAGTATTTGTTGTGCCATATGAATCTGTTACTGTTAATGTTGCAGTTGTTGCAGATAAAGACGTATAGGTATTTATAGGGTTCTCTTGAGTAGAATCTATAATACCATCTGAATCAAAATCCCATGCATATGAGTAGGGAGGGTTTCCTCCAGTTGTTGTAGATTCAAAATTAATAGTTGCAAGGTTCCCAGAAGTACAACCTTCATAATTAAATTGAACTGCTAGTGGTGCAACAACTACAACGCTTCCAGGATATTCACATTGTGATCTGTTGTAAGAATGACAGTTGTAAGGAACGAGTAAATTATTGTTACCACTTGTTTTCCAAACAATTAAGATTCTATCGAGCATAATTTCTTGGCCACAAACCCAGTTAAAAGGACCATATAATAATCTTTGTCCACTTCCTGGTGCTACGGTTCCAAGACTTACGTTTAAAGAAGTTGAACTACCATTGACAATTAAATCGGCAAACATTCTTGCATGATAAATATCACTATTAGAATTTGAAGTATAGTTCAACATGATGTACATAGTGTGACTAGTGCCTGGTGTACATGTAGTTGTGTCTAGTGGTACTCCGTTTACATCAGTCAAACTTAAAAAAACATTATCTAACGTATAATTGTTAGACGTACAATTGAAATAGTCCAAATAATAATTTGGAGAATTTCCACACAATCTCAAATCTGGCTTATCGGTTGTAAACTGTGAATAACAATTACCAATTGCGAATAAAATAAGCAACAGATTAAATTTAAATACTCTCATAACCACATTATTTCTGAATGAATAAATTCTTTAAAAAAAATAAATGGTAGAGACTTGGGGTTGTTTAATTTTTTAGGAGCAAAAATCTGTGACATAAATTAATTATGTCATAAAAATTTTAACTAAATCCATTGGGGTGGATTAACATTTTGCAATAGCAAATAAAAACTTCAAATGGGGCCTATCTCTTAACTTAACGGTACGAAGTTATATAATTTAGAAACGAGTAAAAGAATAATAGCTTTATTTTTCGATGAAAAGATTGAAATAATCTTTGAATTAACTGTTTTTTAATAAAAAAGGTTTAGTTTATTTAAATTATATTTACTTACTTTAGGATATAATAGGATACTAATAATTTTAAAATGATTATTAACGAAATCTTCAAACTATGAAAAATCTAATATTAATAAGACACGCAAAGTCAAGTTGGGAAACTCCCTTGAGAGATATAGACCGACCATTATCTAAAAGAGGTATAGATGATGCACATTTAATTTCATCAAAGATTATTGATTTTTTACCAAAAACATTTGTAGTTTGGAGTAGCGTAGCTAAGAGGGCTAAAGAAACTGCTTTAATTCTTACGCAAAATCTTGGAATACCAAATGAAACTATTTTTTTAAAAGACGGATTGTATACATTTGATGAATTTCAGTTAGAAGATGAAATTAAGAAATGTGAAAATAAATACGATAACTTAATTCTTTTTGGGCATAACGATGCTATTACAAATTTTGTTAATAAATTTGGGAATCTTTTTATGGATAATGTTCCTACTACAGGTTTTGTCTCTTTAGAGATACAAATACAAGATTGGAAAGAACTAAAAAAAGGAAAGACTGTTAAAACAATTTTCCCAAGTCATTTTAAACATGAGCAATATAAACCACAATCAATACATTGATAGAGAAAAAAGTTGGTTAACCTTTAATGCTAGAGTATTACAAGAAGCTGCCGATGAAACGGTGCCACTATTAGATAGATTAAGATTTTTAGGAATTTTTTCTAATAATTTAGACGAATTTTTTAGAGTTCGTTATGCCGCTATTAGAAGAATGAAAATGGAGAAGAATGAAAATGCCAGTAAATTACTTGGTGGTGTTACTCCAGAAAAACTTCTAAAAGAGATTACAGAAATTGTTATTGAACAACAATCAGAAAGTTTACGTATTTTAAGTGAAATAGAAAAACGTCTCGAACAAGAGAATATTTTTATTATCAACGAAAAGCAACTTTCTAAAGATCAAGAGAATTTTATTCGCGACTTTTTTATACAAAGGGTTAGTCCAGCTGTAGTAACCATTATGTTAAATGATTTAGATAAGTTTCCGTTACTTAAGGATACATCTGGATATTTAGCAGTAAAATTGGTTATGAAAAATACGTCGACATCAATTTTCGATAAATTGCATTTGAATAAAGAAGTACGCTATGCTATTGTAGAAATTCCTAGTACAATAAATAGATTTGTTGTTTTACCTTCAAATTCAGAAAAGCAATATATAATTTTATTAGACGATGTAATTCGTCATAATCTAAATTACTTGTTTAATATTTTCGAATATGAAAGTATTTCGGCACACATGATTAAAATTACTCGTGATGCCGAATTAGAGTTTGATAGCGATTTAAGTAAAAGTTTCATAGAAAAAGTATCAGATAGTGTTAAAGAAAGAAGAGTAGGAGAAACGGTTCGTTTTATATATGACCAAGCTATCGAAAAAGATACATTAGAATTTTTATTGAAACGAATGAACATTGATAGTTCAGATAGTATCATTCCAGGTGGTCGTTATCATAATAGACGCGATTATATGAGTTTTCCTAATTTAGGAAGATATGATTTGTTATATAAAGAAAATCCACCTTTACCGGTTCCAGGCTTAGATTTAGAAGGAAGTATGCTTCAAAAAATAAGAGAAAAAGATTATTTGTTAAGCGCTCCCTATCAGTCATTTTCTTACATTATTAAATTTTTAAGAGAAGCCGCTCTTGATCCAAAAGTAGCTTCAATTAAAATTACTTTATATCGTTTAGCAAAGAATTCGCAAATTGTGAGTTCGTTGATAAATGCTGCAAAAAACGGAAAGCGTGTAGTAGTTCAAATCGAATTGCAAGCTCGTTTCGACGAAGCTAGTAATATTTCTTATGCCGAGCAAATGCAAACCGAAGGAATAGAATTAATTTTTGGGGTAAAAGGTTTAAAAGTTCACAGTAAAGTATGTGTTATAGATAGAATTGAAGAGGGTAAAGTAAAACGTTACGGATTTATTTCTACAGGAAATTTTAATGAGAATACTGCAAAAATTTATACTGATAATACCATTTTTACAGCCAATTCTCAAATTTTAAAAGATGCTTCAAAAGTATTTGAATTTTTTGAGGTGAATTATAAAGTACACCGTTACAAACATTTATTTGTTTCGCCACATTACACACGATTAAAATTTAATAAATTAATTGATAGAGAAATTTTAAACGCAATTGATGGTAAAGAAGCTTACATAAAATTGAAAATGAATAGTTTAACCGATTTTAAAATGATCGATAAACTATACGATGCCAGTAGAGCTGGTGTAAAGATTCAATTAATTATTAGAGGAATTTGTTGTTTAATTCCTGGAGTTCAAGGAATGAGTGAAAATATTGAAGCTATTAGCATCGTAGATAAGTATTTAGAACATTCACGTATTTATATTTTTGGTAACGAAGGGAATCCTGATGTTTTTATTTCTTCAGCAGATTTTATGACAAGAAATTTAGATGCCAGAGTTGAAGTTACTTGTCCTATTTATGAAGATAATATTAAAGAAGAATTAATTGACACTTTTGAAATAGGTTGGAAAGCAAATGTTAAAGCTCGTATTCATTCCGATGATTTAAAGAATAGATATCGTAAACCTGAAGGAGAAAAACCTTTTAGAGCACAAGCCGAGTTATATCGATATTATCAAAATAAATTAGAAGTTATTGCCGAAAGAGTTTAATATGATTACAATAAAAAAATATGCTGCAATAGATATAGGTTCCAATGCTATGAGATTATTGGTAACCAATATTGTTGAACAACCAGGGCAACCTACGCAATTTAATAAAAGTTCATTAGTTCGTGTGCCTATTCGTTTAGGTCAAGATGCTTTTACCGTTGGCGATATTTCTGAAGAGAATATTAATAGAATGGTAGATGCTATGAAAGCATTTAACTTGTTAATGAAGGTTCATAAGGTCGAAAAATATAGAGCTTGTGCAACTTCAGCAATGCGTGAAGCTAATAATGGAGTAGATGTAGTAAATTTAATAAAGAAAAAAGCTGATATTAAGATTGATATAATTGATGGTAAAAAAGAAGCTGCGATTATTGCGGCTTCCGATTTAAAACAATTTATTAACACTGATAAAACATATTTATATGTAGATGTTGGTGGTGGTAGTACTGAGTTTTCTCTTTTTTCTGAAGGAAAAATTGTAGTATCAAAATCATTTAAAAATGGTACCGTTCGTTTACTAAATAATATGGTTTCTGATATTGTTTGGACAGAAATAGAAAAATGGATTAAAACAATTACTGCCCCTTACGACGAAATTACTCTAATTGGTTCGGGTGGAAATATTAATAAATTATTCAAACTTTCTGAAAAACACCAGTCAAAACCTTTGTCATATGTTTATATGAATTCGCAATTTCAAAAATTAAACAGTATGTCATATGAACAACGCATTTCAGAATTAGGTTTAAATCCAGATCGTGCCGATGTAATTATTCCTGCGACTCGAATTTATTTAAATGCCATGAAATGGAGTGGAGCAAGACAAATTTATGTTCCAAAAATTGGACTTTCTGATGGAATTGTGAAAGCCATGTATTACGGAAAATTATAAATACTACTTTTTATTTTTTATTAAAATAAAGATTAAAATTGCCAAACCAGCAACTATAGATAAATAAGCTTTTAAATTATCGTTAAGTTTTAAATTATCAAGATCTATAGCGGTTATACCAAAAGTAATTAAGAATGCACTTGTAAAATTTAAAAAAGTATTTTTTTCATTTAAAATTTATTTAGAATTTTATAAGTCTAAATCAAACATTTTCTTCAAAAGATCAAGATTCGGGTTAATTGATTTTAATTTATCATATTTTTCTTGAGGAGTAAAGGCATATCTGTTTTCAGTAACTTCATTTACTATAACTTCAATTGTAATATCGTGGTTGTGTAATTTTCCTCTTAAATAACCTAATAATTCATTCGCACCCGATAAAAATTCTTCTTTTGTACTTTCGTTTGGTAATTCTAATTCAATGACAGTTCCTTTTAATTTTGGATCATTCATTTGCATATAAGTCGCCATTAGTTTTTTACCTTGATCACTTAATTTTTGAGCAAATTTTGTCCAAAGTAATAACATATCGGTTTCAGAGAATTTTTCTGAAGGTAAAGATTCGTGATGTTTTTGCTGTTGTAGCTGTTGATTTTCAAATTCTTTTTTAGCCTTAATACTTGCTAATGAAAAAGCAGAAACTCTTGTTCCTAGTGTTTCAGCTTTAGGTAAAACTGGTTTAGGAACTTCAGGTTCTATTACTTGTTCTGTTTTTGGTAAACTATTATTTGAAGCAACATTAGCTTTAGTTTGTGCATCAAGATTTGAAGGAACTTCTCTGGTTTTTACTTCAACTATCGAATAAGAATTGTTTCTAAAATAAGTAGCAGGAATTATAAAGGACTCAGCTTTTTTTTTTCTCCATCAAAATTGATAGAGGCTAATTGCATTAAGCAAAGTTCGACTAAAAGTCGTTGATTTTGACTCGTTTTAAATTTTAAATCACAGTCGTTTGCAATTTCAATTCCTTTTAAAAGAAATTCTTGACTCGATTTTTGAGCTTGAACTTTATAAAGATTTTGAGCATGTTCGCCCGCTTCTAAAAGAACTAATGTTGCCGGATTTTTGCAAACTAATAAATCTCTAAAATGAGAAGCTAATCCTGCAATAAAATGATGACCATCAAATCCTTTTGCTAAAATATCGTTGTACATTACTAATAATTCAGGAATTTTATTTTCCAAAATTAAATCGGTTACTTGTACATAATATTCAAAATCTAAAACGTTTAAATTTTCAGTTACTGCTTGACGTGTTAAATTTTTACCACAATAAGATACTACTCGGTCAAAAATTGAAAGCGCATCACGCATCGCACCATCTGCTTTTTGAGCAATTATGTGTAAAGCATCGTCTTCAAAAGTAATTTCTTGTTCTTGTGCAATTTCGGCTAAATGTTCTTTCGCATCTTGAACGGTAATTCTTTTGAAATCAAAAATTTGACAACGCGATAAAATTGTGGGTAATATTTTATGTTTTTCAGTTGTAGCTAAAATAAAAATAGCATGTCTTGGAGGTTCTTCTAATGTTTTTAAGAAAGCATTAAAAGCGGCTTGCGACAGCATGTGAACCTCGTCAATAATATAAACTTTATATTTTCCAGTTTGTGGCGGTATTCTAACTTGGTCAATAATATTACGAATATCATCAACACCATTGTTAGAAGCAGCATCTAGTTCAAAAACGTTAAATGAAAAATCTTCATTGGGATCGTCATAACCTTCTTGGTTAATTTTTCGAGCTAAAATTCGGGCACAAGTAGTTTTTCCTACACCACGCGGACCTGTAAAAAGTAAGGCTTGAGCTAAATGATTGTTTTCAATTGCATTTAATAAAGTATTCGTAATAGCCTTTTGTCCCACAACATCTTTAAATGTTTGAGGACGATATTTTCGAGCTGATACTATAAACTGTTCCATAAATTCAATTGAAACACAAATATAGTTTTACTTCCTTCAAATTACAAGTTTGAAAACCTTAAAAAAGACAAAAGTTATTCACAATATGTACTTAAAAAAACGATTATGATAAGTAATAAAAATGTTTATTTTTGTGAAAAAGGTTAGTATGATTTGTAAAAATTGTGATGTTCCATTCAACGAAGATTTTCAGTTTTGTCCGCATTGTGGTGGAAGAGTTGTAAACGAGCGCGTTACTACAAAATCTTTACTGATTGAATTTGCTGAAAAATTCTTGAGTTACGACAATAAATTTGCGAAAACATTTAGAATGCTTTTTAAAGCACCTGAAACTGTAATAAATGGTTATTTACAAGGTGCACGACATAAATATATAAATCCGTTTACTTATTTATTAATTTCAATTACAATTTCTGGATTGAATATTTATTTGATGAAAAAAGGATTTTATGGCGAAATAAATTTTACAGGTAACAGCGATAATAAAATTGAGAATTTTGATATGCAAAATTTTACATCATCAATTTTTGATTATCACAGTTTTATAACTACAGCATTTATTCCTTTTTTTGCATTATTATCGAAGTTGGTTTTTTGGAAACGAAAAGATTACAATTTTGCAGAACACAATATTATTTATTGCTACACCTATAACCATGTATCAATTTTAACCATTAGTTTAATAATAGTTCTTGGTTTCTTTGTTAAAAGCTACATGACATTATCAGCATTAATGTATCCCATTATTTTTGGTTATCATTTCTATGCTTTAAAAAGAATTTTTAATCTTACTATAAAACAATTGATACTTAAATCATTGTTGTTTTTTGTGTTATTAGCTTTCTTTTATATTGTAATCTTATTTATAATAGGAATGTTGATGTTTAAATCGATGTTGTAAATTTTAAGAAGAAAGTTTTATTAAGTTTTCTAAAATTTTAACCGCTTCAGATGAAGTATTAGCCGAATAACCCGCAACAAAAACTCCTTTTTTATCTTCGAAAGAAGAAATTCCATACACAATAGATTCATCATCTGGGTTCGAATTTCCTTCATATCTATAAATATGATGAATAATAAATCCATCGGGATCCATTATAATTTCATTTTCATGTATGTTATAATCAAAATCAAATCCTTTGCTTTTTAGTTCTTCTAATGCTACTGAAACCGAAGCATAATGATATTCTATTTTCATCTTTTTTCTTTTAAAGTTACAATTTATATGTGATAAAGTTTTTAAGGTAATGTTAAAGTGTTTACTTTTGCGCCCGCAGACCGTCTTATCGCTGCTCGAAAGAGGAGAGGAAAGTCCGGACACCATAGAGCAAGCATAGCGGGTAACGCCCGTCCGTTGAAAGGCGAGGACAAGTGCAACAGAAAGTATGTACAGGTAATGCTGTAGTGAAACCAGGTAAACTCTATGCGGTGAAATGCCATGTATATCAGCAATTAAGAGCTGCTCGTTCATGCTGAGGGGTAGGCAGATGGATTCCGTGAGTAATTGCGGAACTAGATAAATGATAAGACTCCTTTTGGAGACAGAACCCGGCTTATAGGTCTGCTTTTTTTTTAAAACAAAAAATGTCATTTTAATTTACTTAAAATGACATTTTTATTTAAAGTTTATCACCAAATTAGAAGTTAGGCGATAAATTATATTTTTTGTAGAAATTATCTAAAGCTTCTAAAACTTCATCCTCGTTGTCTACTATTTTAAACAAGTTTAAATCTTCTGGACTCACATTTTGGAATTTTTCTAATAAAACGGCTTTTACCCAATCCATTAAACCTGTCCAAAATTCTGTTCCAACTAAGATAATAGGAAATTTTGCAATTTTCTTAGTCTGAATTAAAGTAATCGCTTCAAATAATTCGTCTAACGTTCCAAAACCACCAGGCATAACTACAAATCCTTGAGAATACTTAACAAACATTACCTTTCTTACGAAGAAGTAATCGAAGTTTAAGTTTTTATCTCTATCTATATAAGGATTAAAGTGTTGCTCGAAAGGTAACTCGATATTTAAACCAACTGAAGTTCCGCCACCGTAGTGCGCTCCTTTGTTACCTGCTTCCATAATTCCAGGTCCACCACCAGTAATTACACCGTAACCAGCTTTACTGATTTTGTAAGCAATTTTTTCAGCTAATAAATAATATTTGTCTTCAGGTTTTGTTCTTGCTGAACCAAAAATAGAAACACAAGGACCAATTCTTCCCATCGATTCGTAACCATTTACGAATTCCGACATGATTTTAAAAATTGCCCATGAGTCGTTTGTACGTATTTCGTTCCAAGTTTTTTGTTTAAATTTCTCTTGGATTCTGTGATCGTCATTTTCGTATTGATCTGCTGCCATAATAAAATTAAATTAATTTGTTGGTAAACAAATAATTAAGTTAAACATTAAATCTTGAGCAGTGTTGTTGTGTGAAGTAATTAGAGCGCTAAGATAATTCTTTTTTCAAAAACTGCGCTGTATAGCTCTTTTTATTTTTTATTACTTCTTCCGGAGTTCCCACTGCTACAACTTGTCCGCCGCCTTTTCCACCTTCGTAACCAATGTCAATAATATGGTCGGCTAGTTTTACAACATCTAAATTATGTTCTATAATTAAAACAGTATTTCCTTTCTTAACCAATTTGTTAATCACTTCCATCAACACACGAATATCTTCAAAATGCAATCCTGTTGTAGGTTCGTCTAAAATGTAGAAAGTGTTACCAGTATCTTTTTTCGAAAGTTCGGTTGCCAATTTTACACGCTGTGCTTCACCACCAGAAAGTGTCGTACTTTGTTGTCCCAAAGTAATATAACCCAATCCAACATCTTGAATGGTTTTTACTTTTCTGTAGATTTTAGGAATATTCTCAAAGAAATCAACCGCTTCATCAACCGTCATTTCTAATACATCAGAAATCGATTTTCCTTTGTAGCGAATTTCCAAAGTTTCTCTGTTAAAACGTTTGCCTTGACACGTTTCACATTCTACATAAACATCTGGTAAGAAACTCATTTCAATTGTTCTCACTCCAGAACCTTCGCAGGTTTCACAACGTCCGCCTTTTACGTTAAAGCTAAAACGACCAGGTTTGTAACCACGAATTTGCGCTTCAGGTGTTTGGGTAAATAAACTTCTAATTTCAGAGAAAACATCAGTATACGTCGCAGGATTACTTCTTGGTGTTCTACCAATCGGACTTTGGTCAATATCAATTACTTTATCAATGTGTTCTAAACCTTCAATTTTTTTGTATGGTTGTGGTTTTTTTACCGCATTAAAGAAATGCGTATTCAAAATAGGATACAAGGTTTCATTAATCAATGTCGATTTTCCACTTCCCGAAACACCAGTAACACAAATTAGTTTTCCTAAAGGAAATTCTACCGAAACATTTTTTAAATTGTTGCCGCTTGCTCCTGAAAGCTTCAATATTTTTCCGTTTCCTTCACGACGCTTTTTTGGAACTTCAATTTGCATTTTACCACTCATAAATTGAGCTGTAATGGTATTTTCTTTTAATAATTCTTTTGGTGTACCTTGACTGATGATTTTTCCACCAAAACGACCTGCTTTTGGTCCGATATCAATTACGTGGTCGGCACGTTCAATCATGTCTTTGTCGTGTTCCACTACAATAACTGAATTTCCAATATCGCGCAGACTTTCCAACGATTTAATCAAACGTTCGTTATCGCGCTGGTGTAAACCAATACTAGGTTCGTCTAAAATATACAAAACACCAACTAACTGCGAACCAATTTGCGTAGCCAAACGAATACGTTGTGCCTCTCCACCCGAAAGTGATTTGGAACTTCTATTTAAGTTCAGATAATTTAAACCAACATCCAATAAAAACTGTAAACGAGCAGTAATTTCCTTTAAAATTTCAGTCGCAATGGCTTGTTGTTTGGTATCTAAATGTTGAGGTAAATCGGCAAACCAATCCGCTAGTTCAGCGATATCCATTTGTACCAATTCGCCGATATTTCTGTCATTGATTTTGAAATACAAAGCCTCTTTACGTAAACGCGTTCCATGACAATCAGAACAATCGTTTTCATCCATAAACTCTTTTGCCCAACGTTTTATGCTTTGTGAATCGGCTTGTTCGTATTGATTTTTGATAAAGTTGGCAATACCTTCAAAATCGATTTTGTAATCTTTAGTAATTCCCATAACCTTTGAAACCACCGAAAACTTTTCATTTCCACCATGTAAAATCATTTCCATAGCTTCTTGTGGAATCGTTTCAAGAGCATCGGTTATTTTAAAGTCGAATTTTTGTGCAATAATTTCCAATTGCTTAAAAATCCATGAGTTTTTATATTCTCCCAAAGGCGCAAAACCACCATTTTTAATCGATAATTTCGGATTTGGGATAATTTTATTCAGGTTGATTTCGTTAACCGTTCCTAAACCATTACAAGTGGGACAAGCACCTTTTGGCGAGTTGAACGAAAAGTTATTCGGTTCTGGGTTTGGATAAGAGATACCCGAACTTGGACACATTAAATTTCGACTGAAATAACGTACTTCGCCACTTTCTTGCTCAATAACCATCATGATATCATCACCGTGATACATAGCGGTTTTAATGCTTTCAGTCAAGCGCTTATCTGTGTCCTCATCGCTCTTAATTAAAACTCGGTCTATGACCGTTTCGATATCGTGTGTTTTATAACGATCGACTTTCATGCCGTATTCCAAGTCACGGATTTCACCATCTACACGAACTTTTACAAAACCTTGCTTGGCAATTTGTTCAAATAATTCACGATAATGTCCTTTACGTGAACGAATGACTGGTGCTAAAATATTAATTCTTTTGCCGTTAAAAGTATCTACAATCAATTCTTTAATTTGCTCATCAGAATACGAAACCATTTTTTCCCCCGTGTTGTAACTGTAAGCTTCGCCAGCACGAGCATACAACAAACGTAAGAAATCGTAAATCTCGGTAATCGTACCAACGGTAGAACGCGGACTTTTACTTGTTGTTTTTTGTTCGATAGCAATTACAGGAGATAAACCATCAATTTTATCTACATCGGGGCGTTCTAAACCGCCCAAAAACTGACGCGCATAAGCAGAAAACGTTTCAATGTAGCGACGTTGACCTTCGGCATAAATGGTATCGAAAGCCAAAGAGGATTTACCAGAACCCGAAAGCCCTGTAATAACCACCAATTTCTCCCGCGGAATGGTAACGTCTATATTTTTAAGGTTATGCGCTCGAGCGCCAATAATTTCAATCGTTTCTTGTGTGTTGTTCATAGTTTTTTTGGCAAAGCGCAAAATTACAATTTTATAGAGAGAAATACTAACAGACTTATAGAGAATTGTATGTTAATAAATTCAGGAGCAGTCATATTGTTTTCAAGACTTAACATAATCATTTCGTAAACCTGCAAGGTTTCCAAAACCTTGTAGGTTTAAAAAAGTATTGTTTAAAAGGTTAAAATTAGACCTAAATCACTATTTTTGAAATAAAATAGTTTGCTTGAAATGGTTTTTAAACAAACTGGTGTTTGTGTGTCATTTTGAAAAAAAGTAAATGAAAATATTCGACAATTTTGTAGATTTTAATAAATACGTTGGATTAACCAAACCTTTCGATTTGAATATTGATGTCGGCGAATATCCTGCTTCAACGCTATTAAAATCTGAAGGAATTGGATTTGAATTTTACAGAATTTCATTTAAAACAAATTATTACAACCCTGAAATAAATAGAAGTAATACGCCTATTACAGCCATTTTTTTTAATAGTCCAGGGAATTTTTATGAATGGGATTTAGCCGAAAGTTTCGAGGGATTTTATCTTCATATATCAAAAGAAATAATTAACAAACATCGTTATTTATTTCAAAATTATTTGGAATATGGAGAACACGAAGCTCTTTATTTAAAAGGGTCAGAGGAAAAAGAATTAATCAATATTTTTAAACTCATTATTAGCCATTATAAACATAAACTTGAGGATTATGATGTTCTTATTTCATATGTAAACTTGTTGCTAAATCTTGTTGAATCTTTTTATAAAAGACAATTTAAAACAGAAACAAAAAAATACAATCTTATTGTAAGTGAGTTTCAACAATTGCTAATGGAATACTACAACCAGCCTTTTGAAGGTGTACCAACTGTAAATTATTTTGCTCAAAAATTAAAACTTTCAGCCAATTATTTAGGTGATATTATTAAATCTTATACCAACAAATCTGCTATAGAAACTATTCACGAATTTGTCATAGATAAAGCTAAAGAAAAACTTATGCAAACCAATTCTACAAGTGCTGAGGTAGCGTATGAACTTGGTTTTGAATATCCTAATTATTTTTCCAAATTATTCAAAAAGCAAACTAATGTAACTCCGAAGCAATTTAAAACGCAACAAATTTTCATTGAAAAGTTGAATCAGTAAAATGTTTCCTTTTATTTAGTAAATCGTGTAATTCATTAATTTTGAATTGGTATACTTTTGTAATAGATTTTAAAACAAAATAGTATGACACAGCAAAAAATTAATTTCACAAACACAAATAACGGACTTACAATTTCTGCTTATTTAAACCTACCCGATAATTTTAATGAAAATGAAAAATATCCAGCAATTGTAGTAACACATCCTGGAGGTGGAGTAAAAGAACAAACTGCTGGAATTTATGCCAAAAAATTAGCTGAAAATGGTTTTGTTACAATTGCTTATGATGCATCTTTTCAAGGAGAAAGTTCTGGCACACCAAGACAATTAGAAAACCCTTATGTAAGAACAGAAGATGTAAGTGCAGTAATTGATTATTTCACAACACTTCCGTATGTGGATAATGAAAGAATAGGCGCACACGGAATTTGTGCAGGTGGAGGGTATACTGTAAATGCAGCAATTAACGACAATAGAATTAAAGCTGTTTCTACAGTTAGTGCAGTAAATATTGGTGCTATGATGAATAGAGGTTGGCTTGGAGACCAAGATCCTAAAAATGCTGTTGCTTGGTTAGATTATGGCGCAAATGCAAGAACCTTAGAAGCAAATGGTTCAGAAGTAACAATGATGCCCATGGCTCCATTGAATAAAGAAGATACACCGTATGTAGATTTACAAGAAGCTTGGGAATATTATCATACAGATAGAGCGCAATGTGCCACTTCTCCAGGTGTTGGAACTGCAAGAAGTTTAACGCAATTGGTTACTTATGATGCTTATAATTTTGCAGAGTATTATTTAACACAACCTTTATTACTGATTGTTGGAAGTGTAGCAGAATCTATGTGGATGAGTGATGATTTGATGAAAAGAGCTTGTACTGAAAAAAGAAAAAATATGTTGTTGAAGGAGCAAATCATATGAAATTATATGATATTCCTGAATATGTTGATGAAGCCGTTTCTCAAATAGTTCCATTTTTTAAAGAGCATTTAAAAGCATAAATCTGTAAATAAATTATAACTTAATAGCCGAAAAATTCGGCTATTTTAATTATCTATTAAATGAAAAAAGAACGCTTTGAAGCGCTAACAAATGCAGTAATGGCTATGTGTATTAACTGACATGGTTTAGGTAATGAATTACCAGATTTAAATATTGACACAGTTTATTTTAAAGTACCATAACAAACTTAACTCATCGCTGGCTCGTAACTCACAATCGCTTCGCGTAACCAATCAGGAATTTCAATAGATTTTCCTATTGTTGTGTCAATTAAAACCTGAACGCTTTTTCCTTTGGCGTGAATCACTTCGTTATTTTCTTTATCGAAACTGGTAATTAAATATTCAATTTCAAAGCTTTTTGAACCTAAGGCTGATGTTCTAATTTTTATCGTAGGTTTATTTGCGGTTAATTTTAATTCTTTAAAATAATCGCATTCAATGTGCGCAATTACAAACATATTTTTGGTCCAATCCCATTGCGGACAAGCAGTTGGCATATAATACCCACGACCAATTTGAAAATACTCGAAATAATACACATTATTTACGTGATTTAAAGGATCTAAATCGTTCCAACGGATGCTTAATGGCATTGAAAATTTGAAATCGTTTATATGTATTGTACTCATAATTTTAATATTTATTTTTTTTATTCAATCGTCATGGAAATTAATTTCTTCCTATATTCTTCTAAAATGTGGTATTTTGAAATAAAACCAATAAACTTGCCTTCTTTTAAAACAGGTAATAAAGTAGTTTGACTGTTTTCAAACTTTTCCATTATCATATCTGCGGTTTCATCATATAAAATGATTTCTTTGGGCGAACGGATAATTTCTTTAACCGATGTATGTTTTACTTGAAATGGCGATAATATAATGGGACGAATTTCATTTAAACGAATGACCCCCATGAGTTGGTTGTTTTCATCTAAAACAGGAATTAAAATTTGACTTGTTGTTTTAATAACTTCTAAAAGTTCTTCTAAATTATCCGACTCTTTAATACTTCTAATATCAGTTGTAATTAATTTAGAAACTTCAATACTAATTAAAAGGTTTTTATCTCTATTATCTGTAAATACATCGCCTTTATCGGCCAAATCTTTAATGTCGAATGAATGTATTTCGAATCTCTTAGAAATGGCAAAACTGATAGAAGAAACAATCATTAACGGAATCATTAAATTATAACCACTAGTAATTTCGGCAATAAGGAATATAGCAGTTAAAGGAGCGTGAAATAATCCGCTCAAAATACCAGCCATTCCTACTAATGTAAAATTACTTACCGATAAATCTTTATCAATTCCAGTTAGGTTTAAAAACTTGGCAACCACAAATCCTAAATAAGAACCCACAAAAAGGGAAGGAGCAAAGTTTCCTCCATTTCCTCCAGAACCTAAAGTTAATCCGGTAGCATAAACTTTAACCATCATAGTTACTCCAACAAAAGCTAACAAAACCCATGGGTTATTTTTGAAACCACTAGCTAATGTATTGTCAAGTATATTTTCGGGATTATTATTAGCTAATACTTTAATACTTTCATATCCTTCACCAAATAATGTTGGAAAGAAGAAAATTAAAACAGCTAATAAAACGGCTCCAATTAATGCTTTTCTATAAGCACCTTTCTTTTTATGAAACCATTTTTCGATACTTCTAAAAGTTCGTGCATAATTAATAGAAACAAAACCAGAAAGAATTCCAAGAATAATATAATAAGGAATATTATGATAATCAAAAGCTTCACCTTCTTTGAAGTTTAATAAAATATCTTCGTTTAAAACAATTGCAGAAACCAGAGAACCTGTCGCAGCACTAATCATAATAGGGATAAATGCTGTAATACTTATTTCTACTAAAACCACTTCGATAGCAAATAAAACACCGGCAATAGGTGCATTAAACGCTGCTGCAATTCCGGCAGCTACACCACAAGCTAAAAGTAACGTTCTGTCTTTATAACTTAAACGATAATTTTGAGCAAAATTACTTCCGAAAGCAGCACCCGTAATAGTAATTGGTGATTCTAAACCCGCACTTCCTCCCATACCAACAGTAAACGAACTCGTAATTATTTGAGAATACATTTGTTTGCGTGGCATAATTCCGTTTTTCTTAGCCACAGCATTCATAATTTGAGCGGTACCTTTTTGAATAGAACCGTCTAAAACTTTTTTTACAATGAAAACTGTTAATAAGATTCCAATAATTGGGAAGGTACTATTAGAATAAGGTAAATGTAAAAAACCGTCTAAATATTGAGCAAACTTATAAACCCAATGCGCAAATGTTTTTAAAACAATTACAGCTAAAGCAGATGAAATACCAACAAGAACACAAGACAAGTAAATAAATTGTCTTGGAGAAATTAAAGATTTTACCACAAATAAAAGACGTTCAAGACGTCTAAAGTTGCGCGTAATAAAATGTTTTAATTTTTGCGAAGCTGTTCTAGGCATTGTTTAATTTGGATGTGCTACAAAGGTACTTTTTATTACATTTTTACCCAAGTTCTTTTAGTTTTTCTTTACACATAAACTCAATTTCTTTCATAAAATCGAAAAATTCAGCTTCAAACTCGTTGTAAAATTCATTTAATTCAAAAATTGCGGCTTTACTTAAATCTACTTTAAACTTAATGCGATGACTCATTTGCCACAAAATTCTTTCAATTCCAGATATAGTTTGATAAGAGTTTAACCAATTTTGTTCAATTAAATAAGGAACTATTTTTTTGGTTTTTTCGGGTAAAGTATCAAAGTTTTCTACCAATATTTTATAGAAATCATCAATAAAATAATCAAGCGGAATTGAAGAAAAGTTCTTCCAATTTTTAGCTAAGAAATGATCGTATAAAACATCCATAATAACACCTGAGTAATGTCCGTAATTTTCGTGTAAACGATGTTTACTTTGGCGATAAATTTCATTTGCATCAGTAAAACTATCAATAGCTCTATGTAGTAAAATACCTTTACGCAAATCATCGGGATAATTTAAATAATCATTTCCTTTAACACTATCTGCCATGAAATTGCCTACTTTTAATAAGTTATTTTCTCCCGATAAATAAATGTGAGCTAAATAATTCATGTAATGACTTATGAGGTTTAAGACCTAAATATAAGTATTTTCTTTTAAAGTTTAGTTTTTTGAGTTTTTCAATTCAATCCATTTGCTCATAAACTTAGTACTTTGCAAAGATTGATGTTGGAAAACGTGACCTAAAAAATTTTCTTGACGATGCTTTTGTAAGTTACTTAATAAATAATCAATTTTTTCAGCAAACTCAACTCTAAATAAATCTGTTTTAAATTTATTTTCTAGAATTAAAAACCCATTTTGTTGAGCTTCATTCCAAAAGGTTTCATTTGTATATAACTGAATGGCATTTTCAACAAAATCTTTTTCACTATCTGTTATACATCCATTCCAAGAATTATTAAACTGCATTCCTTCGGCACCTATTGTTGAAGTTACTGTAGGTAAACCAAATTGCATACTTTCGAATAATTTTCCTTTTAAGCCCGCACCAAAAGGAATTGGGGCTAATAAAACCCGAGCTTTTGTAAAAACATCACGAACTGAACTTGCTCTACCTTTTACTAAAAAACCTTCTTTTAAATTGTGTAATTGCATTACTTTATCGCTAGCATAAGCACCATAAATATGCATTTCGGCATCTGGAAGTTCTTTTTTAATTGATTTCCAAAGTTTTTTTAGCTGTAAAACGGTTTGCCAATTGGGTTCATGAAAAAAATTGCCGATGCTTACAAAGTGTTTTCTTTCTGAAAAATGGGGTTGATTTGTATGGATTTCTTCAATTAAAAAAGGTAAATATTGTAGAAGTGAACGATCTATTTTAAAGGTTTTAGTCAATAATTCCATTTCATATTCTGAAATTATCAAACTCAAATCACATCGATAAATACTTGCTAATTCTCTTTTAAATGTATCCGATAAGTAATCTTCAAAAGATAATGTTCTATTTTGTTTAAAAGCAATTTCTCGTGCTTTGCGGAGAAAATGCAAATCTTCAGTATCTAAAATTGTTAGCGCATTTGGACAAGTTTCAGTAACGCGCCAACCATATTGTTCTTCTGTCATAAAACGATCATAAAGCACAACATGTGGGTTTAATTCAGAAATTTGATGATTAAAACAATCACTATTTAATGTTATAGTTGCAGTAGTAATTGGTAACTTATCTAAATTATAAGAATACTCAGTTTTACTTGCCGAACACAAAAATGTAATCTTAAAGTTTTGTTTTTGAAACAAATCAATTAATTGCAACATTCTACTACCAGCAGCAGTTGAATTTGGCTCGGGCCAAACTGTTCCAATGATTACAAGATGTTTTTGCATATTACAAATATAGAATTAAAGTTTAATTTTTAGGTTTTGCATTAGTTTAAACAATGCGAAGCATTGTACTCTTTTACGCAGAATAGTCTGAAAAAGCTCTGAAATTCAGGACAAAGTCCGCAGAGTTTTTCAGATGGTTTTAATCGAAGATTAAAAATTCCTCGTAAAAGTGTCCTTTCTTTTGGTTCGTTTTCTTTGGACAAGCAAAGAAAATGAATGTAAAAAGGCAAAATTGTTAATAAAATGTTGACTTTTAAATTTTATTTCGTTCTTGATTAGGCATATTAAATCTTAATTTTAACCTAAATTCAGTTTGAAAACTGAATCGACTATTTTGATAAATTTAATCAAAATGTCGAGGTTAACCTAGACAAAATCTTCGATTTTCGTCTACTCTTGAGCAAAATACGCTAATGCGTATTTTGGGTTTAAACTATATATTTTTATTATGAGAATAGAAAGCGATTTAAAATTAGGTTTTAAAGATGTTATGTTTCGTCCGAAACGTTCCACATTAAAAAGTCGTTCACAAGTAGATTTAGAGCGCGAATACAAATTTTTACACAGTCCGTTTAAATGGAAAGGAATCCCGATTATGGGAGCCAATATGGATACTGTGGGAACTTTTGAAATGGCACTTTCTTTAGCTCAAAAACAATTATTTACAGCGGTTCATAAACATTACACGGTTGAAGAATGGAAGTTTTTTATGAATACTGCTCCTAGCGACATTATCAATTATATTGCAGTAAGTACAGGAACAGGTAAAAAAGATATTGAAAAAGTCTTAGAAATTTTTAAGCAAAACCCTGAATTACAATTTTTATGTATTGATGTGGCGAATGGTTATTCGGAACATTTTGTAGATTTTGTAAAAAAAATGCGTGGTTATTTACCTGAAAAAGTAATTATTGCGGGTAACGTAGTTACTGGAGAAATGGTAGAAGAATTGTTGCTTTCGGGCGCTGATATTGTAAAAGTAGGTATTGGTCCTGGTTCTGTTTGTACGACTCGAGTTAAAACAGGTGTTGGTTATCCACAATTATCGGCAATTATTGAATGTGCTGATGCAGCGCATGGATTAGGCGGACACATTATTAGTGATGGCGGTTGTAGCGTTCCCGGTGATGTAGCCAAAGCTTTTGGTGCTGGTGCCGATTTTGTAATGTTGGGCGGTATGCTTGCCGGTCATGACGAAAGTGGAGGAGAGCTGATAGAGAAAAACGATGAGAAATATAAATTTTTTTATGGCATGAGTTCAAGTACTGCTATGACGAAACATGTTGGTGGAGTAGCAGAGTATAGAGCAAGTGAAGGTAAAACGGTTCAAGTTCCTTATCGTGGTCCTGTCGAAGATACGGTTTTGGATATTCTAGGCGGTTTGAGAAGTACTTGTACCTATGTGGGTGCGGCTCAATTAAGAGAATTATCAAAACGAACCACTTTCATTAGAGTTACTGAACAAGAGAATCGAGTTTTTACGAAGTAAGTAAAAAGTAAAAAGTAAAAAGTAATTTTGCACTAACCACTAACCACTAAAAAATGTCAATTTTTAAATACTGTCCCAATTGTAAATCTGAAAATATTGAACATCCAAATCATGTTCGGTTTTTGTGTCACGATTGTAATTTTACGTATTACCATAATATAGCAGCGGCGGTTGCTATAGTTTTTACTTTTGAAGATAAAGTTTTATTTACCGTTCGCAATGTTGACCCAGATAAAGGGAAATGGGATTTACCAGGCGGATTTATAGATCCAGGAGAAAATGCTGAAGAAGCAGCTTGTCGTGAAATAAATGAAGAATTAGGAATACAAGTGAAACCAAATGATTTAAAGTACATTACTACTTCACCTAATAATTATTTATACAAAAATGTTCCCTACAGAACAATGGATATTTTTTATGAATGTCCTTTACAGACCGATTTTATTAATATAAATGCTGAAGATGAAATTCAGGATTTGATTTGGGTAAAACGTTCCGAAATAGATTTGAACCAAATTGGTTTTGTTTCTATTCGAAAAGTCATTGGAGAAAACTATATAAAATAGCATTTACCCTCTTTTCATTTCGCGAATTATCTTATTCGTTCTTCTATCAGCATACATTCGGTTTAAAGCGGTAACCGCCCAAATAAATGCGGGTATCCAACCAATAATCGTAATTTGTAAAAGCAAACATATAAATCCGGATAATATTTTACCTTGTAGCATTAAACTCAACCAAGGAAAGAAAAAAGCAATTACGTAGCGCATGATGATGATTCGTTTTTTGATGTACTAGTTAGTAGTAAAATCAACTTCAATGTCACACTTATTTGTTTTCAGCGAATTCACGCCTTGAAGTTTGTATAGCTTCCATATTTCCTTTTGCCCAAAGCACTAAACCGTGTAAATGTGGTAATAAAGATTTTCCTCTTTCGGTAAGTTGATATTCTACTTTAGGAGGAATTTGAGGATATACAGTTCTGTTTACTAAACCATCAGATTCTAATGTCTTTAGAGTTACAGCAAGCATTTTTTGAGAAATAGACGCTATAGTTTTATGAATTTCATTAAAGCGTAAAATTCCTTCCTCTTCTAAAACTAATAAAACGAGTACCGACCATTTATCTCCTATGCGATCAATTACATTTCTAATTGGACAATCTTCAATATTTGAAAATTTATTTAAATTTTTTTCTTCCATAATCCTTTGAAATATGCATTACTAACCAAAAGGTAAGTATTTGATTTTAAGGTAACTTCTTGTTTGAATTAAAATTTGTGACTACCTTTGGTTACCAAAAGTAAGTAAAAAACTTTTAGTAATCTAATAATCATTTAAAAAAATATAGTTATGACAATAGGAATTACAGGAGCTACAGGACAATTAGGACAATTGGTAGTTCAAAATTTAAAAGAAAGAAATACTGATGCAAACATTGTAGCATTAGTAAGAGATCCAAAAAAAGCAGCAGATTTAGGTGTTGAAGCAAGAGTATTTGATTACAATCAACCTGAAACACTTGCAGAAGCTTTAAAAGGAATTGATAAGTTATTATTAATTTCAGGAAACGAAATTGGTAACAGAAGTGCTCAACATACAAATGTTATTGAGGCAGCAAAAAAAGCTGGTGTAAAATTAATTGCTTATACGAGTTTATTACATGCTGATAAATCTTCATTAGCTTTAGCTGGAGAACATTTAGAAACAGAAACTTTATTAAAAGAATCGGGAATTCCTTATGTTATTTTACGCCACGGATGGTATACTGAAAATTATGTTGGAGGTTTAAGCGGAGTTGTAGAACACGGAACATTTTATGGTAGTGCAGGAGATGGAAAAATTGCATCTGCCTCTAGAGCCGATTTCGCAATTGTTGATGCTGAAGTTTTAGTTACAGAAGGACATGAAGGAAAAACTTATGAATTAGCAGGAGATGAAATTTTTACTTTATCAGATTTTGCAAAATCACTTTCTGAAGTTGCTGGAAAAGAATTAAAGTATCAAAATTTACCAGTTGAAGAATATGCAAAAGTTTTAGAAGGATTTGGTTTACCAGAAGGTGTAGCACAATTCTTTGCTGGAACACATATTGGAACTGAAAAAGGAGATTTGTTTGATGATAGTAAAACATTATCAAAATTGATAGGAAAACCAACAACTAGCTTAAAAGCTGTTTTAAAAGCTTCTCTATAAAAAGTTTTAAAAAAGGCTTAATTATAAGAAATAATTAAGCCTTTTTTATGTTTAGAAGTTTTAAATTTGGTTTTTTAAAAAATATGAACAACCATTACATTTATTGTTTAGAAGAAGTAGCCGATGTTGAGGCAGCAAATAATAGCATTATTTTACCTGCTTTAGAAAACTTGGCTTTACACTACGGAATTACGAATGTTTATAAAACTTGTGACAGTATTGAAACATTTGAAGAAAGTTTGAGTACGCTTTTGTATGAAGATAAACATTTTAAAGATTATGCCATTATTTACTTAGTGGTAAAAGGAAAGTCAAACCAAATAAATATTGGCAATTATTATTTTTCGTTTGAAGAAATTGCAGAACTTTTTGAAGGAAAGTTAAATGACAAAATTGTTCATTTTTCAAACTTATTTCAACTCGATTTAGAAGAAGAAACGTTTCAATATTTTCTTGATGTAACTGGCGCTAAAGCAATTTCAGGTTATAGTAACAGAGTGCCTATTTTAAGTACAATTCTCGATAATTTGTTTTTTTCAATTTATGAAGAAGACGATGACATGTTTAGTGCTGTTGAAACACTTTTTGAAAAACAATATGCCTTGTGTAAAAGCCTAGGATTTAGATTGTATTATTGATTTTTTTACAAATCAGCTTTAGTTCTCAACAAAATAATATTCTTGGAACGATTTGAACATTTTTTGTAGATCTTCCTGTTACATGATTTTTTTCTAAAAAACACACTTTACTGACGTTTTTAATGAATTAAGAGGAGTAAACTTATTAACAATCCGCCACATTTTTTAATTCTATTTTACTCAACATAAACGCAATTTACACGCAACTTATTTCTTAAGACTTCTTGCAAAATGTTTATGTATTTGGGCTTCCGAAGATTCAAAAAAAGAAAGTAGATCAAAGGCATTTTAATCTTATTATGTTAATATCTTCATTTGAATTTCAATTTTAATTTTTTCAATTTTGTTAGCAACAGTACAGCCCCTATTAATTGAACTATTTTTAAGTATTAATTAAATTTTATACGCCATTGAAATCAGAAGTTTCTATTTTAAAAACTGAAATTGAAGCATTAAAAAAGAGTTTGCTAGATCTACAACAACAAGCTCAACAAGACATTTGGTACGACGGTTCCGATGTAAAACGCTTATTCCACATTAGCGAATCAACTTTAACACGCTATCGTAAAGAAGGAAAAATTCCGTTTACGAAACTTGGGGGTAAATATTTTTATCCTAAACAATACTTTACCAAGAGCTTAATGGATAAAATGCAAAATAAGGAGCTTTTGTAGTTTACGGTTTATAGTTTACGGTTTACGGTTTATAGTTTACAGTTTACAGTTTACGGTTTACGGTTTATAGTTAATTGTTTGCAATCTTCAATTAACGGATACCCCATTATTCCTATTTATTCTTACTTAATACCCATTTCGTTCGTATAAAGTTATGTTTTTGCGAAGCACTAACGAACATGCTCCGAAGCAAATACGAACAAAACCCCTATAAAATGACCCCCAACCCATCAAATACTTCCAATACCTATCAAAACCTATCAATACTTATCAAAAGTTGTCAAAAGCTATCAGATTATAGCAAAGTCTTTTATTAGGTATTAAAAACCGTAAAAACATATTAAATCGTTGTTAATCAATACCTTGTGATTGTATTTTGAAATTCTCTTTTTACTTTTGAAACGTTATTTGATAAGCGCGCATCAAAAACAAAAGGTAAATTATTAATTCATAAATTTTTTTTAAGAGTATGGGAACGTACAACAAAGGTATTTTAGGAGCATTTTCAGGTAAAGTAGGTCCAGTGGTAGGTGCTACGTGGCGTGGTAAAGACGTAATGCGTAGTTTACCCAAAAAGAGTAATCGTTTGGCAACGCCATTTCAACAACAACAACGCACTAAGTTTACCATGACCAATGAATTTTTGGGTGGTGTGCAGCCGGTTATTAAACGCTATTTTGGCAACGATACAGGATTAAAAACTCGTAGAAATGCAGCCATGTCTTATTTGATGAAAGAGGCAATTGTGTTTAATGATCCTAATTATGAGTGGGATTACACCAAGGTTTTGATTAGTAAAGGTGATTTGTTAGGAATTAACAACGGAGCTGTTGTTGCAGGAACTGGGCAAAATTTAGATTTTTCTTGGACCGATAACAGCGGACAAGGAGAAGCTGCTGCGACTGATAAGTTGGTCGTAGTAGTATACGAGCCTACCACAAAGGCTACAGTGTACAGTTTGGAGGCAGGAAGTAGAAGTAGTGGAAGTGCTTCTTTAGAATTACCCAATTTTTTAAGCGGACTTGAAGTGCAAGTTTGGGCTACTTTTGTTTCTGCAGATGATAAGTTATTTGCCACCAGTTTGTATTTAGGTGCTATAACTGTAGGATAATCTTAGTGTTGGTTAGTGTTCACACTAAGGATACAATGCCCTACCAGAAATGGTGGGGTATTTTTTTGACCATTGCCTTCGAGAGCCTCAGGCAACGGTTTTATTGAGAAATTTGATTGGTGGCTGAGGTTCTCGAAGCCACTTTTTATTATGGTTCAAGTTATAAGTTTTACGCATTTTTATTTTTTAACACTACTCGTACGGATTTCCACATTTTTATTCCATCCACTTTATTTACTTTCGTTAAGAAAGTTCCTACGTATTTTTACCAGGTATGAAAATCAGGTATTTTTACGGGTTGTAAAAGCCCTTTTTTTTCGTTATGTTTGGAACTATTAAAATCATTTGAAATGATTGATAAAAAGAAATTATCAGAACGCGATATTTGCACAAAATTTATAACACCTGCTATTCAAAATGCGGGTTGGAACTTGCAATCTCAAGTGCTTGAAGAAGTGACTTTTACTGATGGTAAAATTTATGTTCGTGGTAAATTGACTGCTCGTGGTGAAAGAAAAAGAGCGGATTATTTATTGTACTATCAAGACAATCCAATTGCTATTATTGAGGCAAAAGATAACAAGCATTCGGTTCGTGCAGGTATTCAACAAGCGCTTAACTATGCTAGAATATTAGATATCCCAAGTGTGTTTAGTAGTAATGGTGATGGTTTTGTGTATCATGATAGAACAGTAAATGATGATTCTATTGAAACCGAATTAGCTTTAGAAGACTTTCCTTCTCCAGAAGCATTATGGATGAAGTACAAACACTATAAAGGTATAGTTACTGAACAAGGCGAAAAGATTGCTTTACAAAAATACTTTTCGGATGGTTCGGGAAGAAAGCCACGATATTACCAACAAATTGCGATTAACCGAACTGTTGAAGCTATTGCCAATGGACAAAACCGAATTTTGTTAGTTATGGCAACTGGTACTGGAAAAACGTATACGGCTTTTCAAATTATTCATCGACTATGGAAAAGTGGTGCTAAGAAAAGAATTTTATTTCTTGCCGATAGAACTGCTTTGATTGACCAAACCAAACGTGGGGATTTCAAACATTTTAAAGATAAAATGACGGTGGTTAAAAACCGTATGATTGATAAAAGTTATGAAATTTATTTGGCTTTATATCAAGGTTTATCGGGTGCGGATGAAGATGCGAATGCTTACAAACAGTTTTCACCTGATTTTTTTGATTTAATTATTATTGATGAGTGTCATAGAGGAAGTGCCAAAGAAGATAGTGCATGGAGAGAAATTTTAACATATTTCAAAAATGCTACTCATGTAGGTTTAACTGCAACACCTAAAGAAACCAAAGAAACCAGTAATACTGAATATTTTGGAGAACCAGTTTATACGTATTCTTTAAAACAGGGAATTGATGATGGCTTTTTAGCGCCTTACAAAGTTATTCGTGTGGTATTGAATGTAGATGCAGAAGGCTACAGACCTGAACAAGGTAAAACTGATAAAGACGGAAACGAAGTAGAGGATAGAATTTACAATAGAAAAGATTTTGACCGAAGTTTAGTCATTGACGAGCGAACGGATACCGTTGCTAAAAAAGTAACCGAATATCTAAAAGGTTTTGACCGTTTTGCTAAAACGATTATTTTCTGTGTAGATATTGACCATGCCGAACGTATGCGAAATGCTATTGCGCGTCATAATGCTGATTTGGTTTCAGAAAATTATAAGTATGTGATGCAAATTACAGGGGATAATGAAGAAGGAAAACGTGAGTTGGACAACTTTATTAACCCAGAAGAAAAATATCCTGTAGTTGCTACAACCTCTGAATTAATGACCACTGGTGTTGATGCGCAAACTTGTAAAGTAATTGTGCTTGATGCCAACATTAATTCCATGACGAAATTCAAACAAATTGTAGGTCGTGGTACGCGTATCAATGAAGAGTTTAATAAATTGTATTTTACGATTTTAGATTTTAGAAACGCCACCGACAACTTTGCTGACCCTGAGTTTGATGGACATCCGTTACGTGTTAAACCCATTACAGAAGACCTTGATTTAGAAACTATCATTGACGAAGAAGAAACAGAAGACACTCCAATTATTGATGAAGTTACAGGAGATGAAATTATAATGGCTCCTGCGGTAGTAAGAGAGCCATCAAGTAAAGATGAGTATCAAAAAAGACCGAAACAATATGTGAATGGGGTGGATGTTTCTATTTTGGTAAGTAGAGAATTGTATTTTGACAATGATGGAAAACCTATTACAACGAGTTTAAAAGATTACACAAAAAATATTATACAAAAGAATTTTGCCTCTTTAGACGATTTTCTTTTAAAATGGAATACTTCTGATAAAAAAGAAGCGATTATTAAAGAATTGCAAGAGCAAGGTGTTATGGTTGAATCGTTGTATGAAGCTGTTGATAAACAAGTCGATTTATTTGATTTGGTTTGTCACGTAGCTTTTGACCAACCGCCATTAACACGAAAAGAACGTGCAAATAACGTTAAAAAACGAAATTATTTTACCAAATATGGCGAACAAGCACGCAAAGTATTAGAAGCTTTATTAGACAAATATGCCGATGAAGGTGTTGAAAATATTGAGAGCTTTGACGTATTACGTGTAAAACCATTTGACGATTTTGGTTCGCCACTAGAGATTATTTCTCATTTTGGTAACAAACAAAAGTATTTAGACGCAGTAAAAGAATTAGAAAACGAATTATATAGAAAAGCATAAATGCCATTCATCAAAGTATATATTCATTTTGTTTGGAGTACCAAAAATAGATTTCCATTTCTTAATTCATTAGAGTTGAGAGAGAAAATGTGGAAACACATCAAAGAAAATGGAAAAGAAAAAGGAATTTTTATTGATTTTGTAAATGGGTATAGTGACCATTGTCATTGTTTGGTTTCATTGAAATCTGACCAGACAATTCAAAAGGTAATCCAAATGATAAAGGGAGAATCTGCATTTTGGTTTAATAATCAAAATTTTATTCTTGAAAAATTTGGTTGGCAAGACGAATATTTTGCGGTTTCGGTTTCGGAATCAATGATTGAAAATGTTAGAAATTATATCCGAAATCAAGAAACACATCATTCCAAAAAACCATTTGATGACGAATATAATAAAATGATTGATGTATATGGATTTCAAAAATTTAATGATAATCTGAATCAATAGAAATGGGTTTCAACCCATTTGGTATAATGGATAAAAACAATGATTCCAATAATGGGTTTTAACCCTAAATTAAAATAACATATGATTATTAAATTAAATAATTGAAATATTATCGGATGGTTTGAAACCCATCCCAATTGAAAAATAAATATTATTAAATGGGTTGTAATTCATTCCGATTAAAATAAAACAAACATTAAAATTATTATCGGATGGTTTGAAACCCATCCCAATTGAAAAAAATAGAAATTAATTTTATTATCGGATGGTTTGAAACCCATCCCAATTGAAAATAGAAATTAATATTATTATCAGATGGGTTAAATCCCATCCCAATTGAAAAAAACAAATATTGATATTAATATTATTATTATTATTAAAATTATTATCAGATGGGTTGAAACCCATCCCAATTGAAATAAACAAAACAAATTAATATACAAACATGTCAAACATATCCTCAATACTAAAATCCATACAAACCATCATGTGGCAAGACACTGGTCTAAATGGCGATGCGCAACGCATTGAACAATTAGGCTGGATGCTCTTTCTAAAAATATTCTCCGATAAAGACAAAGAACTCGAATTACTAGACGACAATTATACGTCGCCTATTCCTGATGAATTGCATTGGGTAAAAGAAAAAGGCAATTGGGCAGGCGATGACGAAGGCATGACAGGCGACGAATTGCTAGAGTTTGTAGATAGAAAATTGTTTCCTGCATTGCGCAATATTGACGTAAGTTCTGGTAACCGCCGTGCATTGATTGTACGTGAGGTTTTTGAAGGGAACAACAACTACATGAAAAGTGGTATCAACATTCGTAAGGTGTTGAACAAATTGAATGAAATTGACTTCAACATTGCCAAAGACCGTCATGCTTTTGGAGAACTATATGAAAGTATTTTAAAAGGCTTACAAAGTGCTGGTAAAAGTGGGGAGTTTTACACGCCTCGTGCCATTACCAGTTTCATTACTGAAATGATTAACCCACAATTGGGTGAAAAAATACTAGACCCTGCTTGTGGAACCGGTGGTTATTTGACTTGTGCCATTGAACATTTAAAAGAACAAGCCAACAGTGTAGAAGACCGCAAAAGTATAGCTGAAAACGTAATGGGTTGGGAATACAAACCACTACCGTATTTGTTAGCTACAACCAACTTGATTTTACACGATATGGAAGTGCCTAATATTCGTTTTGGCGATGCTTTAGACCAACCGTTGTCTAACTTTACCGAAAAGCACCGTGTTAACGCTATTTTAGCCAACCCACCGTTTGGAGGTATTGTAGCCAATAACAATGAAAACAATTTTCCGCAGAATTATAGAACTAAGGAAAGTGCCGACTTGTTCCTGATTTTAATGATTCATTTATTAAAACAAGGTGGAAGAGCCGGTATTGTATTACCTGATGGCTCGTTAACAGGTGATGGTGTAAAACAACGTGTGCGCCAAAAATTATTGGAAGAATGTAATTTACACACCATTATCCGTTTGCCTAACTCCGTGTTTCAACCGTATGCTACTGTAGCGACGAATTTGTTGTTTTTTACCAAAGGCACGCCCACCAAAGAAGTGTGGTATTACGAACACCGTTTGCCTGAAGGTCAAAAAGCCTACAACAAAACCAAACCGATACAAGCCAAAGAGTTTAACCCAATAAAAACTTGGTGGAACGACCGCAAAGAAAGCGATATTGCTTGGAAAGTAGATATTCAAACTATTATAGACCGCAACTATGATTTAGATATTAAAAACCCTACGAAGCAAGAAGAAGTACATGAGTATAGTAGTGTGGAATTAATGGAACTATTACATACTTCTTTTGAGAAAAGCAATGCCTTGTTGAACCAATTAAAAGAAGTTGTTAAATGAAATTAGGTAAAGCTTTGAAAATGGGTTTGGCAAAATCTATTCAGATAAATGATACTTCTGAATATACAATTGCAGGTGTTCAATCTTATGGTAAAGGTGTAATAAACAGAAGAAATGAAATTGGTAAAAACCTTAAGATGAAAAAATATCAGGTTATTGAACCCGATTACTTAATGTGGTGTAAGGTTGATACAAAAAATGGTGCATTTGGAATAACTAAGGAGGAGCATAGAGGTAGTCTTGCTTCAACAAATATGGCTTTGGCGAAAATTGATACAGAAAAATTTAATCCAAGTTTTATAGAAAAACTATTTTCATTTGATTTTTTCATAAAAATATAACACATTTATCTTCTGGAAGCACAAATAGGAAGTATTTAACTCCAAAACAACTTTTTGAAATGGTTGAAATACCAGCCATTAATAAAAATGAGCAAGATGATTTCATTTTATTAGTTGATAAAATTGAACGAATAGATTTAAATTCTGAATTAACCCACCAACTCGACCTAATCAAACAACTGCGTCAAGCATTTTTGCGTGAAGCAATGCAAGGCAAGTTAATTACGAATGATAAATTACGAATTACGAATGGTGAAACCGGTCATGAATTGTTAGCCAAAATAAAAGAGGAGAAAGCACAATTAATAGCCGAGAAAAAACTCAAAAAAGAAAAAGAATTACCACCCATTACAGAAGATGAAATTCCTTTTGAAATTCCTGAACATTGGGCTTGGTGTAGGTTGGGGGAGATTGCTGAAATTAAAAGAGGTAAAAGTCCTAAATATTCTGAGAATGGTGTATTTAAAATGTTAAATCAAAAGTGTGTAAGATGGTATTTTATTAATATTGAAAATTCTAAAGCTGTCGATGAGAATTGGTTAAATTCACTAGATAAAGATTTAAAAATAAAAGAAAATGACTTATTAGTTAACTCGACTGGTGATGGAACAATTGGTCGTTCAGGAATTGCTGATATTTTGTGTGATGATTATATGTTTGATTCACATATTTTGAGAGTAAGAAGCTTTATGGAGATTAAACAAAAATATCTATGTCATATTATTAATTCAGAGTATGGACAAAGTTTGATTGATTCTATAAAAGGAGCAACAAGTACAAAACAAACTGAGTTAGGAGTTAATAACCTATCTAACTTTCCTATTCCACTTCCACCTCTACACGAGCAAGAGCAAATTGTGGCTAAGTTGGAGGAGTTACTAGCGTTTTGTGATGGTTTAGAGGAGAGTATAAAGGAAAGTCAGGGGTATAATGAAAAGTTGTTGCAACAGGTGCTTAGGGAGGCGTTGCAGGGGAAACAAGTAGAAGTTTAAAATATATAAAATGAGTTTTTGTATAGAATGTGGTTGTAATATAAGCCAAAGCGTTTTTGAATATTCTTTAAACAATATGGGACATCCATTATGTATGAATCATCAAAAATGGTTAAATGCTATTTTTTATAATAGTTCAACAACACCTCATGCAATTGAATTGTATTTTGCTTTAAAAAGAAGAGGAGTACCAGCTGAATTAGAAAAATGGGATGGATATAAAACAATTGACATTGCAGTCACTGATGCTAAAGTAAATATCGAAGTAGATGGAAAACATCACAATTATAATCATCAACAAGCACTCAGCGATTTAAAGCGTACTTACTTTAGTTTTCAAAAAGGTTATTTAACGTTAAGAATACCTAATAGTTTAGTGGAATGGAGTATTGAAGAAACAGCTGATTATATTACTGGATTTTTAATTGAAAGTAAGAATAGGAAATATTAATTGAATTTTATTTTATACTAACTATACAAGCAAGAGCAAATTGCCGCTAAGTTAGATGAGTTAATAGCGTTTTGTGTTGGTTTAGAGCAAAGTATAAAGAAAAGTCAAGGGTATAATGAAAAATTGTTGCAACAGGTGTTGAGAGAGGCGTTGCAGGGTTAGTTTATGAATTTCGAAAGAACAATTAGAATAAATAAAGTTTTAAGAGAACTAAATATTAGTTTAGATAGGGCTATTACTATTTTAAAAACTGGAAATTTCGAAATTGAATGTTCTCCAAATGCAAAAATTAATGAGCCTGAATATGAGTATTTAAAATATAGATTGAGCAATCCTTTACCTGATGTTAAGGAAAATATCACCATTAATGACCAAATAAAATTAACTAAAAATAGAGATAAATTAGGTTCAGCAACATCGGTTTTTAAATACTTTGGTGTTCAAGATTATAATATTGAAGGCTTTAAAAAAAGTTATCTTTATTATTCTAATTACTCAAATTTTAATGATCCATTTGATTGTAATATCGAGCTAATTACTTTTGATAAAGCGAGAAAAAGAACTAGACATAAAAGAAAAGAAGAGCTATTAAAAGAAAACTTTAAGAATTTAGGTGTTTGTTGTTTTAGTCGTAATGTAAATTCTATTTTAATGTGGGCTCATTATGCATCAAACCATAAAGGGTTTTGTCTTGAATTTCATTCTAATAGGTCATTGGATGGTATAAATCCTTTAGATGTTATTTATGTAAATAATTTTATAAAGGCAGCCTATTACAAGAATCCAAAAGATGCCCTTTTTCATTTGATTTATACCAAAGCAAAAGATTGGGAATATGAAAAAGAGTTGAGAAGTATTCAAATTAATTTGTTGAATAATGAAACTAGAAAAATAGCTTATGAAAAAGAAGAATTAAAGTCAATTTATTTAGGAGTTAATATTGATTCAAATATGAAGCAACAGTTATTAGAAATAGTTGACAATGTTTTTAATAAAAAGATAGCAGTTTATCAGGGAGTTTTATCGAAATTAAATTTTGAAATAAATTGGGAAAGAATTTTATGAAATATTAATTACTTTTGTCTAACATGAAAACTGAAGTCACCATCAATCCAACACTCATTACTTGGGCTATTGCCCGAGCAGGTTTTGATGTGGATAAGTTTTTAGACAATAATCCCACCATCCAAAAATGGATAGAAGAGGTTAAAAAACCAACCGTTAAACAATTAGAGCACTTTGCTCATAAAGTGCACATCCCTTTTGGCTATCTGTTTCTACCAGAACCTCCAAAAGAAACGATTCCTTTCCCATTTTTTAGAACAGGAAATCAACAAACCGATAAAGTGAGTTTAAATGTATTTGATACAATTCAAATATTACAAAGACGACAAGATTGGATAACAGAATATTTACAAGATAATGAGCAAGAACCTTTATCTTTTGTGGGTAGATTTAATGAAAACGCAACAGCAAATGAAGTAGTTGCAGACATTCGAAATACCTTAGAATTGCAACCTAATTGGGCTTGTAATTTTGCAACTTGGGAAGAAACATTAGCTTTTATTACCAATAAAATTGAAGCAATAGGTGTTTTTATCAACTTTAATGGTATTGTAGAAAATAATACCCACCGTCCAATTCCTGTTGATGAATGTAGAGGTTTTGTATTAGTTAATCCTTACGCTCCTTTTATGTTTGTAAATGCGGCTGATGCCAAAGCAGCTCAATTGTTCACCATTATTCATGAGTTAGCTCATATTTGGTTAGGTGAAAGTGCAGGTTTTGACAATCAAAATTTAATGCCGGCAGACGATCCAACAGAAAAGTTATGTGATGCTATTGCAGCTGAATTTCTAGTACCAGCAAGTTCTTTAATTGATATTTGGCAAGATAAACCAAGTATCGATTATGCAAGACGATATTTTAAAGTTAGCCCAATTGTAATAGCAAGAAGAGCATTAGATTTAGGGTTAATTTCTAGAGGTACTTTTTTTACCTTTTATAATGGTTATATTGAAAGCTTTAAACAGAAAAAAGAAAACCTAAAAGGAGGCGGTGATTTTTATGCTACTACTCGTAAACGTGTAAGTGTTACTTTTGCATCTTATGTAAATCAAGCTGTTAATCAGAATAAATTGCTTTATCGCGATGCCTACAAAATAACAGGTTTGAAAGGAGATACTTATCAAAAATTTGTAACCCAGCATTTACATTAATCGTATGGGTATTCCTTTTTTATTAGATACCAATTTTTTCATTGAAGCTTATAGAGTAAGCTATCCTTTTGATGTAGTTCCAAGTTTTTGGATTAAAGTCAAAGAGTTGGCTGAACAAGGAAAGATAATTTCAATTGATAAAGTGAAAAAGGAATTACTACAAAACAAAGATGAACTCTCAGATTGGATTATTGATAATTTACCAGAGGTTTTTTTTAAAGATACTTCTTCCGTAGTACCAAATTACGCAAAACTAACTGGTTGGGTTTATTCAAAATCTGGTCAATATTCACAACCTGCAATAAGTGAATTTTTAGATGCAGACGAAGCAGATGCTTGGTTAATCGCTTATGGTATGACATATGGAAATCAAATTGTTACACATGAAACTAGTAATCCAAATAGTCGAAAAAGAGTAATGCTTCCTGATGCTGCAAATCCATTTGATGTTACTTGTATTAAAACGATAGATTTGTTTAGAGCACTTGCAGTTAAAATTTAAAAATAGCTCAGTTGACTCTAAAGAAAAGTTTTTCTTAGTTTGTCCTTTTACTTTCGTTCAATTAGTTATGAAATGCTATAAGGAATTAAGTATAAAAACAAATAAATAATTATGATCCTCTTTAACAAACTATTCGGCAAAAAACAACCCGAGTTTATACCTGATAATTTGGTTTTACTGCAATTGATACAAGCGTATCATCAAAATCCGAGTTCCGAAAGCTACAGTAAAGTAATTGAAGAATTGTATGGTTCTCGTGCTTTTTTGGTGGTTCCAACAGGTAAAAAACACGAATACTCTAATGAATGGAAAAAATCTAAAGGAGGCGATGTGATAGATTTTGCAACTGTTTATAATATGGATGGGTTATTGGTTCTAGGAGTGTTTACTTCAGAAGCCACGTTATCAAGATGGATTACTGAAGAAATGGGATATATCGGGCTTCCGTCTAAAACGGTTATGGAAATTGCACAACAGCATAATTTTGGTCGCATTGTTATTGACAGTGACCAAGAGACTATGTTTGTGTTGGAACGTAATGTTTCGAATACAAATGAGATTACGATAGAAGAAGATACAGAAGTTTTGATTTGGTACCCAAAGCAACCTATTTCTGGAGACCATAAAAAGCAATTGTGTAGTGCTTTTGCAAAAGTGTCTAGTATTAAAGAAGTGTATCATTTTGGAATGACTCGAAATGATGAAGCTATTTTGATTTTAGCTTTTCTATTGGATGAAGTAAATGATAATAGTAGGTTAGCGGTTTTAAGTGCCATGAATGATGGTATGAATGGTTTTAGTACGGAGTTTCCTTTAGAAATGATGTATGTGAAAGAGGGGGATAATTGGCATACAACTGGGAATAATTTTGAGGTGTTTTATAGGAGGTGAAGGGTTATGGGTGAAGGGTTATGGGTGAAAGGTTATGGGTGATGGGGGAAAGTGAAAAGTGAAAAGTGAAAAGTGAAAAGTGAAGGGAGATGGGGGAAGAGTGAAAAGTAAAAAGTGAAAAGTGAAAAGGGAGAAGGCTGGTTTCACTTTTTGAAACGTGTACTTACTGTGTGGGAGCTTCCTTTTTGTCGGAATATTATCTCGACTGAAGTACAGCTTTATGATATAGATGCCATTACTCAACTAATAATTTTAGTAGATTGAATAAATAAAATGGTTTAAAAATTAAGTTCGACTTTTTTAAACCATTATTTGTTGATACTGTAAAAAGAATAATAGGTTTATAAAAATAAAAAAAAAAATAAAAATGAGGTTTTCCGTAAGGAAATGAAATCAGTATGTTATTTCTTTGTCGTGTTCCATTCTATAAGAGGTTGATATTTTAAAGTTGGAATATTTAGCTAGTTAAAAAGGAAGCATTCGCTTCCTTTTTTTATACTTTTAAATGATACCTAAATCTTTAGCGATTGCAATTAAGTGAATGTTATTGTTGGCTTTAAAATAATCTTTGAGTTTTGCGACTCTTTTTTCGATAGTGCTTTTGCTGTTTGGGGTAATGTTTAACTTTTTAAATACAGTTTCCATATTTTCAAGCGGAACACCGTTTGCGAGATGGGTGAGTAATGCAATATCGTAGTGGTCAATTTCTTTGGTTGTTTTATCTTGTAACAAATGTGCAAGGTCGGGAGTTATATAGGTTTGTTCCTGAAGTAAAGCTTCAATAGCTTTTTTGAGTTGGTCAATACTATTTCGACCTTTGTGTACATAAGCATTGATGTTTTGTTTTTCAAAAAGCGATTTGATGGTATGTGCTTTATCTTCAACAGAATAAACAATGATATTAAGTGTAGGCTCTATTTTTTTGATGGCTTCAATAAGTTTGTCGCCTGAGGGGATTTCAACTTTTCTATAGTCTTCCACAAAAGATAAATCCGTTATTAGCAAATCAAAAGGTTCTAGATTTTGTTTTGCTTTTTTAAATTTTAATAAGGCATCATCACAATATTTTGCGTATTGTACTTCTTGAATACCTAAATTTTCAAGCGTTTGTTTTACGGCTATATTGATACTGTCAAAATCTTCTGCTATTAAAACCTTTTTAAACATCTTCAATTTATTTTGGAATTTCAATTTTTACTTTAAATCCTTTTTGAGGAGCTGTGTCAAAATTAATTTTTCCTTTTATAGAATGAATACGGTTTTCCACATTTTGAAGTCCATTTTTTAAATTTAATAAATTATTTGTCCCAATTCCGTTATCTGAATAGTTGATTTGTATATTTTTTTTATCTGATCTAATTGAAATACTTGCAATTGAACAGTGACTGTGTTTTTTCATATTCACCATTAATTCTTGAAGGACTCTGTAGATAATTATTTTAAATTCTTTTGAAATTTTAGAATGATTAAACCCATCAACATTTAAAATTATATTTCTGCCAGAAGAGTTATAAGTCGATAGCATTGATTTTAGTTTTTCTAAATACTGTTCTCCTGTATCGATATTTTTATTTTCATTAGAAATATTTCGTGTTTTATTGTAAATAGTTTCTAAATTTTCGAGCAAGGTTTCTTTATTACCAATGTTTTCTAGGTCTTGCGTTTCAGCAAATGCCATTGTATTATAAACATCATTAGCTAACTCATCATGTAATTTTTTAGCAATACGAGCTTCGGTTAAATAAGCGGTTTCCTTAATTCTCTTTTGATTTCTTTTTTTGATTTGGTAATACACTCCAAAACTTGATAAGCACACTAAAATTATTATTGCAATAGAATATTCTTTTAACTGTTTTTGTTTATCGAGTTCTTTTAAAGTTTCTTTGGAATCGTATTTTATTTTAGCAAATTGATTTTTAGCTTTTTGACGAACAGTTTTAATGCTATCGTTTAATTTTAAAGATTGTAATGCAAATTTTTTGGCATCATCAGCTTTTGAGAGTTTTGTAAGAAAATATAAGGCTTCAATTTTATCGTCGGGGTTATTTGTTATTTTAGCCATTTCATAGGCTTTTAAAGCATTACTTTTAGTAATATGTAGCTCTTTGTTTTCATAAAACTCGGCAAAATGCATGTAAGAAGCGGTAAGTCCAAAAATATCCTTTTCTTGTTCTCTAATTTCTTTTGATAGCGTAGCCAATTCAATTGCTTTTTTATCGTTCAATTTAAACATTGTGTAGCCTAAATTATCCAATACTCTAGCATATTCAAGAGGCAAAGACCGCAAAGAATTATTTTTAACCAATGGTTCTAATACCGATTTAGCTTTAGCATAGTTTTTCTGTTTCATGTAATTGTAAGCCAAATTGTTTTTGATGATGCATTTTGAAACTTCATCCGAAGTAATACTTAAACTTTTTTGATAGTAGTATTGAGCTTCATCATAGTTAGCTTGTTCTAATGAAGCCAAACCTAAACTATTGTATATGAAAGTAGAATAACTTTTTTTAGTATCATTATTTATATATTTTAAAGCTTCGGTAACTGTTTCTTCACAACCCGAATAATCATTTTTTATTCTTTGAATCTCAGACATCATTAATATTGGATAAATGATGTTTTTATTGTCATTTTGACTTTCGCAAATTAACTTTGTTTTTTGATAATAGTAAAATGCCGAGTCGTATTTGCTAGATTCAAAAAATGCCTCAGCTTTTTGATAAGACTTTAAATAGGAAGCGTTATTTTTTACATTTGATTCACAGGAAAATAAACTGAAAATCAGGATTATAAAATAAAATAACGGGAAATGGATTTTTTTAATTGCCATTCCCCGAAAATAGATAATTATTTTTTATTGAAGAAGAAAAAAATGAAAGAGAAGAGAGTTAATCTTTTGATAGTTAAGAAGTATGTAAAGCCAAGATAATACTCAGTCGATTGTTTTATAAAATGGAATGTGTTTTTAATTCATTTGTAATAAAGCAATAAAATACTAGTAAGGTTATTTTACAAATGAAGTAGAAATAAAAAACGCAACTATTTGAATTTCAAATAATTGCGTTTTAATTAAGTGACCTCGACAGGATTCAAACCTGTAACCTTCTGAGCCGTAATCAGATGCGCTATTCAGTTGCGCCACGAGGCCGTTTCACATTCTCGGTAAGAATTACCTTGTTTGCGGGTGCAAATATAGTAAGAATTGCTTAAAACACAAACTCAATTTGTAAAAATACCAAAAAAATATTTTAATTATTTTTATAGTATTGAAAATCAATACGTTTTAAGTTAAATAAATCAAATTAGTTTTTAACGTTTAAATAGTGTATCTTTGCAAACAGTTAGTCAGTTTATTATATATCGGTATTTTTCTTTTCAGTTTAAATCCCTTCCTAATACTTTTATCTAACCTACAGCTTTTTTAAATTGTTTTTGGAAGAAAATTATTTTTCCATTATTTAAATCTAAAATTTTAAATATTTTAATTTGAGCGTAGTTATTTATAATGTAAAATTTATAGTAAACAAGACTAAAATTTACTAATCATGCGGCTTTTTGCTGTTTAAAAAAATAATTTTATGCTTATAATTGAAGTAAAACCAGGAGAAAATATTGATAGAGCTTTAAAAAAGTTTAAAAATAAAGTGAGAAAAGTTAAACAAGTTCAGCAATTGAGAGAAAACCAACACTTTACTAAAAAATCAGTTGCTAGAAGAGAAGAAATTGGAAAAGCTAAATATATTCAGCATTTAAAAGATACGCTTCAAGATTAATTACCCAAAGCTTTAGTGGTAATAAAATAACGCCAAGCAATAATTGCCTTTTGTATTTTAGTCGCTTTTGATAAATCTAAGCGTTTTTTCGAATAACTAGGTAATAAAACCTTGTTGAGTTTAGCTAAAAATTTATGCATTTTGTTTTTTGAGCAAATGTAAAAAAATAAATCCCGAATTCACATTCGGGATTTATCATTTTATTTTGTTTTTGCTTTCTCAGCTTCAGCTTTCGCTCGCTCTATTTCTTCTTTTGCTTTTTCGATTTCTACTTTTGCCTTTTCTAATTCTGCCTTAGATTTTTCAATTTCAGCTTTGGCATTCTCCATTTCTGCTTTAGATTTTTCCATTTCAGCTTTTGCTTTTAGCATGTCGCTATTCATTTTCTTTTTTTGAATTTCGATGATTTTTTTATCATTTTCCTTAACAATGTTAATAGTCTGAATTTCATCAGGATTTATTTCGTCTAATTCCGATTTATTTATTTTTTTTCCATTTACAATTATTACAGCGTCATCTGGAATTCCCGCCGAATTTTTAGTGATAATTTTAATTTCATTTCGATTATTGTTTTTACTTACATTAACCGATTTGATGATTTTAGAATCTAAATTATCCATTTCTTCTTTAGAAATTTCTTTATCATTTAAGAAGATATTAGTGTTAGGAGTTTCGTCAGATATAGTAGAATTTCCTTTAAAAATCATTACTTTTCTGTTAGTAAAATCATCTTCATTAATAGCAACAGAACCATCAACTGTTACAATTTTATCTTTTAATTCATCTTTAGAATATTCTTTTCCGTTAATGATGTAGATATCTTCACCATTATTTGTTTTTTTAACATCAATAGTTTCAATTTCTGGAATAGCCTTATTCCAAGAAATTTCACCATTGTCTGAGTTCTGAACATGACCTGCAATTTCTGCCATTTGTTGATCTCCAAAACCAATTTTTCCATTAGGTTCTAATTCTTTATAGAATACAATTGGTTCAATTGGTGAGGCTGATTTTCTGGAAAGCTGACCTGTATTGCCATCTTTGTCTTTATAAGAAATTGAAATAGCTGTAATTTCGTTGGCACTATTTCGCTTAATTTTTGAAACTTTTAATTCTATTCCATGTTCTTTTTTAAAAGTTTCGGTTTCTTTTTTAATTTCAGCATCAGTAGTGTTTTTAGTAATCAGAAATTGTACAATTTCGACAACATGAACTTCATTAATGTTTGTTGCTGTTTTAATTTGAGCAATAGTTTTTACTTGGAAACTTAAAAAGAATACTAGTAACAATGGTATCATTATAGAATATTTCCATTGTTTTCTTTTGTTTGAAGGATTTGTGTTTAACATAACGATTCGTTTTTTGATTAATGATTGATAAAATTGATTTGTGATTGATAATTGATTTTTTGTACCAATAGTTTTTAATAATGTTTTTTGATATAAATAAGAATTTTGAGTGATATTTTGAGTTTCAGCATCGGCAATAAATTCTAAATTTTGTAGTATTGCTTTTTTGTACAACCAAGCTACAGGATTAACCCATAATAGAATGGTTAAAAATTTACTGGTCAATACATCTAGAGAATGAAGCTGTTTAATATGAATATTTTCGTGAATAAAAATTAATTCTAATTCTTCTTTAGAAAATTTTTCTTTATTGTAAACCAAATAGTTAAAGAATGAAAATGGATTATCATAACTATTGTTTTCCACTAAAATTAATTGGTTTACTTTGTCTTTTTTTCCAGTTTTTAATACCTTAATAAAAGACATTAATTCAATAATTATCTTAAAAAATAAAATTGATGAAATTAAAACATAACCAACTTGTGCTATATAATCTAAATTAAAGTTATTTGTCTTAGAATCAATTGGACTTTCAAGTAAAAGTGAATCAAAATTTTGATTTACAGTTTGTGGTTCAATCCAAATAATTTTTGAATAGGATAGAAGCGGTAAAACAAAAGAAATTACTATTCCTAAAAGCAAAAAGAATCTGTTATTTTGGAAAAAGGTTTCTTTTTTTAGAAAAATGATATAAAATAAATAATGAATAATAAGTAATCCATTAACTTTTAAAAAATATAGCCAAATACTTTCCATATCATTTCTTTTTATCTATTAATTCTAAGATTTCACGTAATTCTTCAGCGGAAATTTTTTCTTCTTCAGCAAAGAACGAAACCAAATTTTTATAGGAATTATTGAAATAGTTTGAAATAGCAGTATTCATATATTTCTTTCTATATTCTTCAATAGTAACAAGCGGATAATATTGATGTGTTTTCCCATAGGCAGTATAACCTACATATCCTTTTTCTTCAAGATTGCGAACAATAGTAGAAAGTGTATTGTAATGCGGTTTGTCTTCAGAAATTTCTTCCAGTATGTCTTTTACGAAAGCTTTCTTTAACTTCCATAAAATTTGCATAATTTCTTCTTCTTTATTGGTAAGCTTTTGCATAATATAAATGTATTATTTGATTGATAAATCAAACATATAACTATATTTTTAGTTTTACAACTATAAAACTAGTTATTTAACTATTTTTTAAGTTTTATGTTATTCGTCGTTTATTTATGCTTCACAACGTTAATGAAGTGGGCTGATTATTAATTTGTTTATTTTCAATTATTTTTTAATGATACTTTATTAAAAAAAATTACGTATTAGCATTTTTGTTAAGTTCATTTTTGGGTTTAGCACAAACTGAAGATGTGTCACCAAATCTATCACATCCTTCGAATAATAGTTTACTAGTGAATAACACGAATAGTTCTATTTTAACCACATCTTTTTTATATGATATTTCAACAGCAATTGGAGCTTCTGGAAATGCAGGTGTAGTTTTTGTAAATAATGAGTTTTGGGTTTCTGCATGGGCTTCAAACAATATCCATTTGTTAGATAGTTCAGGAGCTTTTAGTTCAACTTTTCAAGTAGCAGGTTTAACTGGTACACGTTCTATGACGACAGATGGTACCTATGTTTATTGTGGTACCGCTGGTTCAACAATTTATAGAGTAAATCCAGTAACCAAAGTAGTTGTAAACACTATAGCGGTTTCATCATCTGTTACGGCAAGATTTTGTACATATGATCCTACATTAGATGGAGGAAATGGTGGTTTTTGGATTGCAAATTTTAATACAGATATTGCTTCAATCAGTATGACTGGTACACAATTATCTTTAATTCCGGCTGCGACTCACGGTTTAACAGGAATGTATGGAGCAGCAGTTTATAATAATAATGGCAATCATTATTTATTTGTATATCATCAAGGAGGCGCTAATAATGATCAAATAACAGTATTAAATTTAACAACAGGCTTACAAACGGGTGATACTTATGATTTTTTCGTTAATGATTCGCAACCAGCTGGTTCTACAAGTTCATTAGCTGGAGGGATGTTTTTATCGTCTTCTGTAGTCTCGGGTCAAGATACCTTGATAGGTGTTTCACAAGCAACACCCAATAATTTGTTATTTGGTATGAATTTAGATACAGTTTTAGCAACGGATTCGTTTAAATCATCAAATTTTGTGGTATATCCAAATCCAGCAACAGACTATTTATCATTTTCAACTAAAAATAATGTAAAAATAAAACAATTAAGAGTAGTAGATGTTTTAGGACAACTGGTAATAGATAAGCCTAATTTTACACATTCAAAAATTGATATTTCAAATTTGAATTCAGGAATCTATTTTGTATCGCTTTTTGATGAAAATAATCAATCGCAAACTATAAAAGTTATCAAAAAATAATAGTTTAGATTTAGAAAACGCCTTCACTATTTGTTGAGGCGTTTTTCTTTTGAAACTAAAATAAATACCCAATAGCCTAATGCGGTGCCAATTAAGCCTAAACTACCCATGAATGCCCAATTATATTGGTAACCAAAGGCATTAATATTTTCCATTCCTGTTTTTGCAGAAAGAATATGTGCCATGCTGTAACTCATCGTAAAAATTGCCATGTAACGTCCTTCGTGACCTTTTGGTGCGCGACTCATTGCAAATGAATTTGAGAAAGGAAAGGCTAACATTTCGCCAAATGTCATTAAAAACATCATGATCCATAAAACAATTTCCCATTCATTAAACAATAGCATAAACATACAAACCGACATAATAAAGGTTCCAATAGTAACAATTTTTACTTTGTTTAACTGTCGCTTTTCTATATAACTTACAATTGGCATTTCCATTAAAAAAATCATTAATCCATTAAAGGTGAGGAGTAAGCCTGTTTTAAATTCGGTCATATTAAATTGTTCTCTATGATAAAGTGGGAGCGTAGTAAATAATTGGAAAAATATAATTCCTATTAATATACACTGAGTTAGAAATATCCAAAAGGGTAAATCTTTAAAAACTGATGCTGTTAAAACTTCTCCTGGATGTTCAGTGTCTTGATATTTTGATTTTTCTTTTTCTTTTACTTTGTACCAAAATATTAATATAGCTACAATACAAGTTGCACCATCTACCCAAAAAAGTCCTTTGTAACCAACATTCATAATAATTAAACCACCAAGCGCTGGTCCGGCTGCAAAGCCTAAGTTTATAGCTAATCGAACTAAAGTTAAAGCTCTGGTTCTGTTTTCGGGTTTTGCATATGCAGCTAACGAAACAAACATCGCAGGACGAAACATATCTGCAACAACCATTATTAAGAATATAGCTACTAATAACGATTCATATTGTGTAATGTGTTGTAAGCCAAAAAACATTAATCCGCTAGTAAATAGACTGAAAATCATTATTTTGTAAAAACCTATCTTGTCGGATAATTTTCCACCAAGCCAAGAACCAAGCATAGATCCACAACCAAAACTTACCATAATCCAACCGACTTGACTATACGTAAAACCTAAATCTTCTTTTAAGTATTTTGATAAAAAGGGTAGTACCATTGTACCAGCTCTATTGATAAATGTTACCAGGGTAAGTATCCAAATTTCTCTAGAAAATCCTCTAAAATTATCGATGTATTTATGGAAAGCTTTTGTAAGCATGAATAATATTTAATTGCAAAGGTATTAAAGGTACTAAGAAAGATATGTTAATCTAACTTAAAATTATAAAAAAAGAGGATTAAAAATCCTCTTCATTTTCTTCTTCAAAATCTTCTTCTTCTTCAAATTCAAATTCGAAGAACGAAAAAGTGGTACCACCATAATGTTTAGAAAATGAAAAATGCATCATGTGATCTAACTTCATATCTTTTGAATGTTCGACAATTAACATGCCATCTTCTTCTAGTAATTCATTCTCAAATATTAAAGTAATTATACTTTCAAACTGTTCTTGTGATAAATGATAGGGTGGATCGGCAAAAATAATATCGTAAGAACTATTACTTCTTTCTAAAAATTTAAAAACATCACTTTTTATTGTTGTAATATCAAAATCGAGTTCTGTAGAAATTTTCTTGATGTAATTGATACAACCAAAATCGGCATCAACACTTGTAATGGGTTTTGCACCTCTAGAAGCAAATTCATAACTAATATTTCCTGTTCCAGAAAACAAATCTAAAATACGTAATTCACTGAAATTGAAGTGATTGTTTAAAATATTGAATAGCGATTCTTTCGCCATATCCGTTGTTGGTCGAACAGGCAATTTTTTTGGAGCAATTAGTCTTCTTCCTTTATATTTTCCCGATATAATTCTCATGAATGAATTAGAATGAAATGTTCTCTAGCTTGTTTTTCTGTAATTGAATATTTTTCTGCAATTGAGCTTACTTTAAAAATACTACAATTTCTAATATATTTATAAGCAATTTTATAAAAATCGCTTTCTTCTGTTATGGTTCCTAACAGCGCAACCGAACAATTTTCAGGATTTAATTGTAATTGTTCTAGTGAAAAAAGGATGTAATAAATAAAATCTTCTGGAGTAGAAGGTTCAAAAGAATTAAAAAACAATAGCTTTCCGTTTTGTACCACTACCATTTCAAAATGCTTTTGCTGAACATGAACAAAGACTTGTTTTTCAAAAATGTATTTCGAATTGTCTAAAATTTTATCTACTAATACTGAATTTACATGTAAATAATCGAAAGTTTGAAATTGGTCTAAAAGGAAATTGTTAATATTTACATACGGAACATAAACATTATTGATTTGCTGAACTTTTAAACTATCAAAAGCAAATAAATCGTTTTCAAATACTTTTATGTTGTATTGAAGATAACTTCCAAGATAATTTTCATCGAAAAGTGACTGCGGAACAAAAGTGTTTAAATTATTATCGTGAATAATTTTTATTTCATCAAATCGTTCACTCAAAATAGGAAACTCAGAAAAAGTTTTCCATAATTGCTCTTCGATAACTTGATTCTCTTGAAAAGTTACAGATTTTAAAACACTTATATTGTTTTGTAATAAGTCAAAAACACAAAAAGAAAGTCCACTCAAGGAAACCTGAATGGACAACTTTTTGTAATTTTTTTGAGTAATATCGTTATTCGTTACTACCATATTTTTTTGGCCAGTTTCCAGTTACGATAGCTTCTTCTAAAGAACCTAATGTAATTGTTGGACCGTTAATTTCGTCAATTGATTCAACTTTGTTTTCTTGTGCCACTAATTCTTGATCTAAATCAGCTAATAAAGCATTTTTATCAATTTCAGCTTTAAATACAGGCACTTTAGTATCATTACGAACAATAGAACTTGCTTGCATTTTAACTGGAACTTCAACACCACCCACTTTAACAATGTTTAATCTTTTGTAACGATCAGAATTTTTAAATAATGAATCTTTTACTGTAACATATCCTAAAGTATCAACAACTACAACGTCTTTAAAGAAACCACCTTTACCTGTAGCGTCAGTTGTAATACCAAAAGCTTTGTTTTTAGCAGCATCAATAACTGAAGTATCTTTACGAGAAACAATTGCAAATTTTTCACTTTCGATGAAAGCAACTAATTTATCAAATGAATCTGCAAATTCTTTGTATTTAGATTTGTATCCTAATTGAGCTTTTTTAAGGTCTAACATTTTTTTAACGGCAACCTCATAACGCTCACTTTTTGCTTTTTCAAACTCAATAGGTTTCATTACAGAACCATAGATTAAATAAGCAAGATAACCACACACTAACCATAAAATTAAAGATAAGAAAGGGCGTGCTTTTGCAGAAACAAATTTATCAATCAGTTTTACTAATGCAAAAACTATAACTACTAGTAATACAACAAAAATTGCAATTTTTAACATGTTTATTTAAAGTTTATTAGTTTAATAGGTACGCAAATCTACAATTTTTTTTTCTTCTTAAAAGAAATTCTTTTAAAAATCATCAGTATATTTGAAAAATATATACCTGCCAATTTTTAACCTTATGAATTCAAGCTTGTTTTACAAAACGTTACGTGAAAATTTTCCATTTGAGCCAACACTAAAACAAGATGTTTTTCTTCAAAAAATTTCAGAATTTGTAACCAATAATAATACATCTGAACTTTTTATCCTCAAAGGTTATGCCGGAACTGGTAAAACAACAATAATTTCTACGCTTGTTAATTACTTACAAAACGTAAAAAGAAAGTATATATTGTTAGCGCCAACAGGTAGAGCTGCAAAAGTAATTTCTAATTATTCGAGCAAACAAGCCTTTACAATTCATAAGAGAATTTATTTTCCTAAAAAAAGTAAATCAGGTGGTATTTCTTTTACATTACAGCAAAATAAATTTAAGAATACAGTTTTTATTGTTGATGAATCTTCAATGATTGCCGATTCTAATCAAGATTCTAAAATGTATCAGTATGGCTCTTTGTTAGACGATTTAATGTATTATGTAGATTCTGGCGAAAATTGCAAACTTATATTTATAGGTGATACAGCTCAGTTACCGCCAATAGGAATGGATGTTAGTCCAGCTTTAGATATCGATATGATGTCGCTTCATTTCGATAAAGAAGTTTACCATATAGAATTAGACGAAGTTATGCGTCAGGCTGAATCTTCAGGAATTTTATACAATGCAACACAATTAAGAGAATTGTTAAAGCAAAGTTATATTACCGATTTTCAATTTCGATTAAATCCATTTAAAGATATTGTTCGCTTACAAGATAGTTATGAAATTTTAGATGCGATTCACGATTCGTTCCGACAATATGGTGCAGATGAAACTACTTTCATAGTACGATCAAATAAAAGAGCAAATCAGTATAACCAACAAATTCGCGCTAAAATTTTAGATAGAGAAAGTGAGTTAGCTGTTGGCGATTTATTGATGGTTGTAAAGAATAATTATTTTTGGTTAAAAGAAACTTCAGAAGCTGGCTTTATTGCGAATGGTGATATTATTGAAGTACAACGCATTAAAAATATTGTAGAATTATATGGATTTAAATTTGCTACAGTAACCGTAAAAATGGTCGATTATCCCGATCAGCCTGCTTTTGAAACGGTTTTACTTCTAGATACTTTAACTAGTGAATCGCCTTCGTTAACTTATGACGAATCGAATATGTTATATAATGAAGTAATGAAAGATTTTGAAGATGAAAAACATCAATATCGTAAATTTTTAAAAGTAAAAAGTAGTCCTCATTTTAATGCACTTCAGGTAAAGTTTTCTTATGCAATGACTTGTCATAAATCGCAAGGTGGACAATGGCATACGGTTTTTATAGAACAACCTTATTTACCAAATGGCATCGATATAGATTATATAAGATGGTTGTATACCGCTGTAACTCGTGCCAAAGAGAAGTTGTATTTGATTGGTTTCAAAAATGATTTTTTTGAAGAGTAATTTTTTTGAAATATAATTCAGTTATTTGTTTTAAATTTAAAATATGAAAATTATCGCTGTAATTCCCGCGCGTTATGCATCTACACGATTTCCGGCTAAATTATTACAAGATTTAGGAGGAAAAACCGTAATTTTAAGAACATATGAAGCAGCTTTAGCTACAAATTTATTTGATGATGTTTTTGTAGTAACCGATTCTGATTTAATTTTTAATGAAATTGAATCGAATGGAGGTAAAGCTATTATGAGTATTAAAGAACATGAAAGCGGAAGCGATAGAATAGCAGAAGCTGTTGAAAATATGGATGTTGATGTTGTTATTAATGTTCAAGGAGACGAACCTTTTATAAATAAATCGGCTCTAAGTCAGTTGGTTGAAGTTTTTAAAAATGATGCCGACAAAAAAGTAGATTTAGCTTCGTTAATGTTTGAAATAAAAGATAATGAAGAAATTTCAAATCCAAATAATGTAAAGGTTATTATAGACCAACAAGGTTTTGCGTTATACTTTTCGCGTTCGGTAATTCCTTTTCCTAGAGAAGAAAATGCAGGAGTTCGTTATATGAAACACATTGGTATTTATGCTTTTAGAAAAACAGCTTTAATGGATTTTTATCGTTTACCAATGTTGAGTTTAGAAGCTTCTGAAAAATTAGAACAACTTCGCTATTTAGAATACGGAAAAAGAATTAGAATGATAGAAACTTCACATGGAAGTATAGGAATTGATACACCTGAAGATTTAGAAAAAGCAAGGTTATTATTAAAATCTTAAAAACATGACACAAGAAGAAATTAAAAATTTAATTGGTTATAAAGAAGATCGAGCACAAGTTTTAAAAAACAAAAAACAATCTTTGGTTGATTTAGAAGCTGAAATTTCTAAATCGAAGTTAAAACGAACAGTTCAAAGTGCATTTTATACAGTTAAATATTTTTTCTTGATGTTCTGTTTAATTCTTTCACTATTAATTGGAGTAGTAGGATTAATTTATCCCAACGCACTTTTTTTGAATTCTAGTAAATTTAAAAGTGATTTTGTAGATGATTACAAAAGTGAATATCAAAAAGAGACCAGTAAAAATTTAGAAATTAGTTTTAAAGAAATTCAAGGAAATTCTAAATTTACTAGTAAAACTTTAGAACAAAATATCGACAAGTCGGTTACTACAACAGCTGTTAAAAACTCACATTTTTATATTAGAGTTATAGCGTTTGTTTTTTTGTGTTTTGCCGGAATAATTTGGTATTTAATTAAAATGAATAACAAATTAAAAGAAAGTGATAAGGTAATTGAAAAAGTAATTAAAACCAATCAAGAAATAATCAAAGATTATGAATTGAGTATTGATGAAGAAAATAGAGAAATTTCTGATTTAAAACAAAAACTAAGCTAATTTCTTAATTGTAAAAAGTTCGTTATGAACTTCAACTTTTGGATACATTCTTACTGAATATTTTTCATCAAATCTACTTTTGTAGGCAGCGTTTCTACGTCTATCTTTGTAATCTAAAACCATAGTATTAAATAAGATAAACCCATTTACATTAAGTAAAAAGTTAACTCTTTGAATAAAGAAATCTTCAAATAAAAAGTTAGGCATTGTTGTATCTTGAAAGATGTCAATTATAATTAAATCGTACTTTTCTTTTGTTTTTAATACAAATTCAAAAGCATCATCAACTACAATATTTAAGTTTTCAATTTGGTCTAATTTAAAAAATGAATTAGCAATTTCAACCACATCTTTATCAATTTCAACTCCAGTAATTTTTCTTGTAAATTTCACTTCATCAACAAGTGTTTTAATAACACTTCCGCCAGCAACACCAAGTACTAAAACCGAATTAAAATTTTGAATTCGCGAATAACCAATATATTTTAAGCCTTTTCTTAAAATACGTTGTAAACTTCCATAAGAATAATTTGTGTTCTCAGAGTCTAAGACAAGTTGTCCATTATTCCATGTAACTTCCAGATTTTTACTTATTTGCGAAGTTTTTTTGTGAATATTAACGGGTAAGAAATAGCTTAAATATTTTTTAAACATTCAGTTTTAAGTTTGTAATCGTAAATATAATGTTATTTTTGATGAAATTTTAAGAATGAAAAAGTTTATTTACAAGCTTATATTTTTCAAAATATTTGGATGGAAAATCACAGGAACAATGTCACCTGAGGTTAAGAAAAGTATTCTTATGGTAGTACCACACACAAGTTGGTACGATTTTTTTCTTGGTCTTTTTACAAGAGGAATCATTGGATTACAAATGAATTTTGTAGCTAAAAAAGAGCTTTTTATTTTTCCCTTCGGTTATTACTTTAAATGGGTTGGAGGAGCGCCATTAGACAGAGGTAAAAATGAAAATAAAGTAGATGCTATTGCAAAAATATTTGAGGAAAAAGAAGAATTTAGGCTAGCAATAGCTCCAGAAGGAACGCGTAAAAAAGTAAATGAGTTAAAAACTGGGTTTTACTATATAGCATTAAAAGCTAATGTTCCCATTATTCCTGTAGCTTTTGATTACGGTAAAAAAGAAGTAAAATTATTCGATCCATTTTATCCTACAGGAGATAAAGATGCAGATTTTCAATACCTTATAAGTCTATTCAAAGGAGTTAAAGGAAAGTATTCTGAAAATTCTTTCGATTCTTTTTAAGGAGTATATTTTTTAAATTTTCCATTTTTGAAGAATATCACTATATAATCAATATCAGATTCAATTATTGTTTCTGATATTTTTTTTTCCGTAATAAGCTCATTAGTGATTTTTTCAATGGGAGTAGAAGTAGAAGCTTCAGAAACTTCACTAAATAGATCCTGTGAAAAATTATCATTAATTTTTAAATTCTCTCTTAACACATCATTTGAGTTTTTTTCAACTTCTTTAATTGCTTCAGTAATTTTCTTTTCACTTTTAGGAAATGTTCCAGTTCCATTTAATAGCCAATACAAATCTACTTCTTCAAATACTTCATCTACTTTTAAAATAAAATCTAAACTAGGCTTATTTCTACCAGAGAGTAGGTGAGACAAACTAGATCGTTGAACGCCTATTTTATCTGCAAATGTAGAAGCAGATAAACCATAAAATTCAAAGATAGCTTCGAGTCTTTTTATAAAATCATCAGTGTTTATCATTGTAAACTCAACAATTAAATTAATACTTTACAAATGTAAACAAAGAAGTTGAATTTACCAAAATTACAATTGTAAATAATAAAAATATAGTAAAGTATAGGTTTATGTAAAAGAATATAAATAACTGATTATAAATAATAATTAATATAAATATTTAGAAATTTACAATAGTATACATAAGAAATGCTTCTTAGTCTTTATGTCCTAAATAAAGTGTTTACAGCTGTAACATAAACAATGAAAATTACTGTTTACAATTGTAAAAAGAATCTTGTTTACATTTGTAATCTAAATAAAACACAATGAATTTACAGCAATTAGCCCAACAATATAAGTACTCAAATATTAGCGGAAGATATGTTACCAATATACAACTTGAACCATTTTTAGTATCTCTTTCTCCTAGTTTTAAAATAGATGTTATTGGTAAATCTGTAGAAAGTAAACCTATATATAGTGTAGCATTCGGAACAGGAAAAAAGAAGATTTTAATGTGGTCTCAAATGCACGGAAATGAATCGACAACCACAAAAGGGTTAATTGATTTTTTACATTTTTTAAATACAAATACAGTTTTATCTTCTACTTTCTTTGATGAATTTTCTGTTTTATGTATTCCAATTCTAAATCCTGATGGTGCAGAACGTTATACTAGAATAAATGCAAACTTAGTTGACTTAAATAGAGATGCAAAGGATATTACACAACCAGAAAGTAAGATATTAAGGCAAGTATATTTAGAATTTAAACCTGATTTTTGTTTTAATTTACACGATCAAAGAACAATTTTTGGTACTGAAGGTAAAGATTTACCTGCAACGATGTCTTTTTTAGCGCCAGCTTATAATGAGGAACGCGAATACAATGATTCTCGTTTAAAAGCTGTTCAGGTAATTAATAAGATTAACGATTATTTACAAAAAATAATTCCAAATCAGGTAGGAAGGTTTGATGATAGTTTCAATGATAATTGTATTGGTGACTATTTAATGACGCAAAATACACCAACTTTATTGTTTGAAGCGGGGCATTATCAAAATGATTATCAAAGAGATATTGTAAGAGAGTTTGTGTTTGTTTCGCTTTTTAGTGGAATGATAGGAGTGAATGAAATTTACGAAAACGATATAGTTAATAATGTTTTAGATAAATATTTGAATATTCCTCAAAATAAAAAGTATTTTTTTGATTTTTTGTATAAAAATGTCAATGTTTTTAAAGATGATATTGAAAAAATAATTACATTTGCAGCTCAATATGAAGAGGTTTTAGATGATGGAAAAGTCAAATTTGTAGCCAAAATTCAAGCTGTTGAACTTTCTTCAGAATACAAAGGGCACGTTGAATATGATGCCGAAAAGAAAAAATTTAACTCAGAATTTGGATTTTATCCGTTAATTTCAAAAAAAGCTGATTTTTCTTTAAATAAAATGTTAAATTTTTACAATGGTTTGCAATTATTTTAATACTTTTGCAGAATAATTTATAAAAAATAAATATAAGCACTATATGAGTAAGTTTCGTTTAGATGAAGTAGATCATCAAATTTTGGACATGTTAATTGATAACACTCGTGTACCATTTACAGATATTGCAAAAAAACTATTGATTTCTGCTGGTACAGTTCACGTACGTGTTAAAAAAATGGAAGATGCTGGTATTATCCAAGGTTCTTCATTAACATTAGACTATGAAAAGTTAGGTTATTCATTTATCGCTTATGTTGGTGTATTTTTACACAATACCTCACAAACTAAATTTGTTTTAGAGCGTATTGCTGATATTCCGTTTGTTACGGTTGCTCATGTAACTACAGGAAAGTTTAATATTTTCTGTAAAATTAGAGCAAGAGATACTAAACATGCAAAAGAGGTAATCTTTATGATTGATGATATTGAAGGAGTTTACAGAACTGAAACAATGATATCACTAGAAGAAAGTATCAACGATAAAAAAAGGTTAATGCATACCATTTTTAAAGAATTATAATATATTTGAAAGGCTCTAAAAAAAGAGCCTTTTTTTATATAAAGAAGTTATGGAACAATTATCAAACACAGAATTCGGGAGTTATTATCAAAACTATATTGAAAAAGCCTCTAATTATAATAGTATTTTAGAAGGTTTAGAAAGTACCCAAAATGAATTATTAGAATTCTATAATGCTTTACCTGAATCTAAATTGACTTATCAATATGAAGTTGGTAAATGGACACCCAAAGATATTTTATTGCATTTAATTGATTCCGAAAGGATTTTTGCTTACAGAGCGTTACGTATCGCAAGAAACGATAAAACTAGTTTACCAGGTTTTGAAGAAAATGATTATGTTCCACAAGCTAATGCAAACATGAGAGATTTATCAGATTTATTAGAAGAATTTATTTCAGTTAGAGTGTCAACTTTGACTTTATTTAAATCTTTTTCTGAAGAACAATTATTGAGAATTGGAACAGCTTCAAGTTATCCTGTTTCTGTAAGGGCAATTGGCTATATTACAATAGGTCATGCATTACATCATAAACAAATAATTGAAGAAAGATATTTATAAAAAAGGTGCTTAAAAAGCACCTTTTTTTTATTTGTTTTTTAGGCTCTTCCGCCACGTCCACCACCATTTGAATGTGATGAATTTCCTCTACTTGAATTTCCCGAATTGCTACTTCCTCTCGATCCGCTAAAAGAACCTCCGCTACTTCTAGGAGTAGAATTTCCACCACTCATAGAACTATTGTTTCTTCTTGGTTCATTATAACTTCTTGGATTAGAATTTCCTGATGAAGAACCATAGTTTCTTGGTGAAGAACTTCCATTACCTAAAGTGTTATTGTTTTTTCTTGGTTCATTATAACTTCTTGGATTTGAATTTCCTGAAGATGAACCATAGGTTTTAGGAGATGAAGATGTTCTTGGTGTATTCGATGAATATTCTCTTGGGCTATTATTTCTTGGAGACGATTCATTTGTATAAGATCTTGGTTTAACTCCGTCATTTGTGGCTCTTGAATTTGAATTGGTTACTCTAGGAGCACTGGTTCTTGGAGCACTATTATTTTCTCTTGGAGAAACATTTCCATTAGAACTTCTAGGAGAGTTATAAGCTAATTCTCTAGAACCTGCAACTCTAGTCTTAATAGTTCTATTTTGATCTAATTCATATCTATTAGAATAACCTTGATGTCTAGAAGCAAATGAACGATTAGGATATCTTCTTTCGTAACCATTTCCTCTTCTTCCACTATAAGCGTTATAAGCATAAGAACATCTTCTATGTGTTACATAATGGTAACTGTGACCAAAATTAATGTGTACTATTATATTGTTTCTATATCTAAATACAGGCCAAGGATTCCAATAGTAAAAATAACTTGGATAGTATCCCCAATACCAACTAGAGCAGTAAGGTCTATAATTTGTTACCCAAAAAGTTGTGTAAATAACAGGACGGTGAACATATACTGGTTCGTAAATGTAATTAGCACCATACATATAAACATCACCTACAACTTGAACTTGAACATTGTTATCACGATCTCTTTCAACTTCAACCGATGCAACATCTTGATAAACATCTTTTTCTAATACTGCTTGAATTACAATAATGTGAGCATTTCCTTCAACCGATTCTACAACTCTTAAATAATCTACATAATTATCTCCATTTAAATCTAAATTAGAAATTTGACTTTTAGGATCATTTAAACGTTGTTCGAAGTCTTCTAAATCTTTACTATCACCAAAAATAGTAGCTACAGCTCTTAAATCTAAATTATCACTAATATCTGAACTATTAGCCCTAACAGTAGTTTTATCTTGTGCAAATGATGGCATTGCCATTAAAAAGGCACCTAAAATCGAAGTTATAATTCGTGTTTTCATGTTTTATAGGTGTTATGATTATTAAATTTTAAAACATAAAACCAATTATTGTGCCAAAATTTTATTTAGTTGATTATCAGAAGTTAAAAAGTAGTAAATTAGCAAATAAAAAATTTTATGAAAAGATTCCTTACTTTTTTAGCTTTATTGTTAATGATTTTTTCTTGTAAAAAAGAAAATAAAATTACTGATAGTGAACTTGTTAGTATTTCAAAGATTGATACATTATATCACGATTCCATTAGTATTAGAGCTTTAACAATTAAAGATAGCGAAGTTTGGTTTGCGGGGAGTAATGGAAAATATGGAGCTATAAATTTTGAGACTCATAAAATTTTTAGAGGAAGAATTCAATTTGATACTATTTTTCCTGAATTTAGAAGTATTGCAAGTAATAAGGAAGAAATTTTTATAATGAGTGTAGCTTCGCCTGGTTTGTTATATAAAATTAGTAATGATAAAAAAGTTACCAAATTAGTGTACCAAGAAAATGGAGAAAAAGTCTTTTACGATAGCATGCAATTTATAGATAATAGTTCTGGATTTGCAATGGGAGATCCGGTTGAGAATTGTTTGAATGTTATTAAAACAGAAGATGGAGGGAAAAATTGGTCTAAAATAAATTGTGATGTTTTACCTAAAGTAGAAGACGGTGAAGCGGCTTTTGCAGCAAGTAATACTAATTTAATAATAAGAAACAATACAATTTTTATGCTTTCGGGTGGAAAGAAATCGCGTTGTTTTGTGAGTGAAGATTTAGGAAAAACATGGAATGTTTATGATACTCCAATTATTCAAGGTGAAACGATGACGGGAATTTTTACTGCTGATTTCTATAATGATAAAATAGGAATTGTTGCGGGAGGAAATTATGAAAACCAAACCGATAACTCAACTAATAAAGCGATTACTACTGACGGTGGAAAAACTTGGAAATTAATTGCTAAAAATAAAGGTTTTGGTTATGCTTCTTGTATTCAGTTTGTGCCTAATACTGAAGGAAAAGAAATAATGTGTGCTGGCGGAACAGGTATTTATTATTCTAAAAATTTTGGTGAAGATTGGAAAAAAATTCACGAGGCAAAAAATATTTATACCTTTAGATTTTTAAATGATAGCATTGCTTTTGCAGCTGGACGAAATAATGTATTGCGAATTAATTTAAAAAAATAAAGGCTCATTTAATGAGCCTTTATTTTTTATGTATGTGCGTTTATTTATTAGCTAAAAAATCTAGCAAAAAATCCTTTACTTTCTTTTGGAGCGTTTGCAGAATTTTCTTTTTGAGCAACTTCTTTTTCATACTCAGCCATTAAGTCTTTTAAAAACTCAACATAATCTTTACCTTGTTCTTCTAAGAATCCTATTAAATATTTTTCACTTCCTTCTATTCCAGAAACTTCTTCAATTTGAAGTAATTTTCTATATAATGGTTCTACTTTTGCAACTACTTCAGCAGGAACGGCTTTTCTTCTTTCAAAATAGTGTGTAATTTCACCTGCTTCGTTTTTAGAAATATCAAAATCTGTAACCACCCAATAGTATCTTCCTGATTTTGCTAAATTTTTACAATTGCGTGAAAGTTATTTCCTTGTTTTAAGTTATCCCATAAAACTTTGAAAACTACTTTTGGCATATCTGGATGTCTAATAATATTGTGTGGTTGTCCAACTAATTCATAGTCTTCATAACCACAAACATCTACAAATACATCATTTGCATATTCAATTGTTCCAAATTTATCAGTTTTACTCATAATAGTTTTAGACTTGTCCCAAACTACTTCTTTGTCAATAATCGTTGGTGTATTTTTCACTTCCATTTTTTTAAGTTTTTATCGTTACGGAAGAAAAATAACTCACTTTCAAAATTCTAAAACATGATATATATCAGGATGCTAATTTTTTTTACGTTCTTTAAATTCGCGAAGTAATTTTCTATTAAATTCCTCTTCAGTTTTCTTAAGAAGTATGATCTTTTTTGCAGGAATAACTTTTTGTAAGTCTTGCATAAATTTTTTTTTCAAATTATGAAGTTCGTCTTCACTATTTTCCATTTGAGAGATTAAATTTTGTGCTTCTTTTTCCGAAATATTCTCCATGCCGCCTTCTTCGATTTTTTTAATAATCGCTTTCATTTTATTATGACGAATTTCAAACTGTTTTTCGTCGAAAGTGTTATAAATTGGCCAAAATTTTTGAGCTTCATCAGTTGTGAAGTCGAGTTTTTCAGTAATATATGCTACTTTTAAAGCTTTAATTTTCTCTTTTTTCTCTTTAAATCCTTGAGCAAAACTGAAGTTTGCTACAATTAAAATCATTACAATTAATATCTTTTTCATATTCATTAAATTTATTCGTTTAAATAGTAATCTAAATTGGGTGTATTCATTAAATAATTCTCTAGATTATCGTTGCTAAGTTCAATAACATCATCTGCTGATGCTATATTTTCTACGTCAATTTTATCTATTAAATCATAACTAGAAACTTCAGTAACCAAATAGTTTTCTAGAGTAGTATCGTCAATAGAATTTATATTGTTTCTATTTGTAAATACCCCCCAATTACCAGCAAAATTGTAGCAGCAATAGAAGCAACATAAAAATATTTTCTTCTAAATATCGAAATAACTTTTGGTTCTTCATTCTCAATCTGTTTCATTATTTTGTTCTCAAAATTTTCAAAATAACCATCGGGAATTATAAAACCATTCTTTATTTTAATATCTTCTAAATTAGAGTCTTTCATGTATGTTAGATTGATTTTGTGTTAAAAGGTTTAATTGTTTTTTAAAAATTCTTCTATTTTTTTTACCGCTAAATGATAACTTGCTTTTAAGGCACCAACTGAAGTATTTACTATTTCAGAAATTTCTTCATACTTCAATTCTTCAAAATATTTCATGTTAAATACCAGTTGTTGTTTCTCGGGTAAACTAGCAATAGCTTTTTGAAGCTTGATTTTTATTTCATCGCCATCAAAATAAACATCGCTTTCTAGTTTATTAATGAGTTTTTGTTTTTGTTCTTCATTTGATATACCATTTTTCTTTGCTTTTTGCTGAAGAAATGTGAGAGATTCATTTGTTGCTATTCGGTACAACCATGAATAGAGTTTACTATCCCCTTTAAAATTTTTAATGTTTTGGTACACTTTTATAAATGTATTTTGTAAAACATCATCAGTATCATCGTGATCTAAAACTATGTTTCTAATGTGATTATACAAAGGTCTTTGGTACAATTGCAAAAGTTTCCTAAAAGCATCATTTTGAGTTTTAGGGTTTAATAAGGCGTTTATTAAATCTTTTTCTTCTTGCAACTTTAAATATTTTTCATTGGACTAAAAATACTTAAAAAGGTTTAATTATATAATGTACTTTTGCTAAAACACAACTTTAAATGATACAAACTGTAATTTTCGATATGGATGGCGTAATTGTAGATACCGAGCCGGTACATCATTTTGCGTATTACCAACATTTTAATGAATTAAACATCGAAGTTTCAGATGAAATGTATCGTTCGTTTACAGGGAATTCTACACGAAATATCTTTCAGAAATTAAAAGTACAGTTTGATTTGCAGGAAGATGTGGAAGATTTAATTTTGAGAAAACGTCATTTATTTAATGAAGCTTTCGATTTGAAAGAAGATTTGTATCTAATTGAAGGTGTAGAAGAGTTAATCAAAGATTTGCATGCAAACGGAATCCAGTTAATTGTAGCATCTTCAGCTTCGAATGTGACGATTAATCGAGTGTTTACGCGATTTAATTTACATCAATATTTTACCCATATTGTTTCGGGAGAAGATTTTCCGAAGTCGAAACCGCATCCAGCTATTTTTGAACATGCCGCGAGTTTATCAATTGCTCCAAAAGAAAATTGTATCGTAATTGAAGACAGCACTAACGGAATTCAAGCAGCAGTTTCAGCCGGAATTTTCTGCGTTGGTTACGATAGTTTTCATTCTAAAGACCAAGATTTGTCAAAAGCCAATATCATTATTCGAAATTTCAACGAATTGAATTTTGAGAAAGTTCGAGATTTGAATTAACTCATTTCTTGATCGTGCAGCGTATGTTTCGCTAAAATGCGCTTACTATCTTTTTTAACCGATTCATTTTTTCGCATAGACCAAAAGAAATCACTGGAAAACTTTCTAGCTTCTTCCAAATTCACAATGGGATTTGGATAATCTCGTCCCAATTCAAACCCATACAACATGGATTCTATTGGAGTCAATTTCCAAGGTTCGTGGATAAATTCCGTTGGAATATTAGCTAATTCTGGTACCCATTTTTTGATGAAATTTCCATCTTCGTCATGTTCGTACGAATTTTTAACTGGATTGTAAACTCGCAACGTATTAATTCCCGTAACGCCAGCTTGCATCTGAATTTGCGGATAGTGAATTCCAGGTTCAAAATCTAAAAATTGTTGGGCCAAATGCGGACTACAATTTTGCCAAGGTTGGAACAAGTGATGCGTATAAAACGACACTACTAAAGCACGCATTCTAAAATTCAAATATCCGGTTGTATTCAAACAGCGCATGCAAGCATCAACCAACGGAACACCTGTTTTTCCGTTTATCCAAGCCTTATGATATTTTTCGTTAACTCTTTGATTCAAATTGCGATAGCCTTTGTTTACAGCAATAAATTCCATCGAACATTCCATTTCAAACTTTTGAATGAAATGCGCTTGCCAACGTAAACGTGAAGCAAAATTAGAAATCTGACGCTTGAATTTTCCTTGCTGATGCAATTCCCAAGCTTTGGTATACACTTGTCGAATTGATAAATTTCCCCAAGCAATATAAGGCGATAAACGACTACAGCCTTTTCTGGCTAATTCTGGTTTTGAAATGTGACTACTGTAATTTTGAACACGTTCTTCAAAAAATGATTTCATGTAGCGTAACGCCGTTGGAACGCCACCTTTCTGAAAATTGGGATTGTGAACCGTTTGAATTGATGGAATTTCGAAATGATTTTCTAATTCTTCAATTTCAATGTATTTAACAAAACTTCTGGGTGTAGGTTGAAAAGGAAGACAATCTTTATCCATAAAGTCATACCAATCTTCTTTCCATGTTTTTCGGTTTTTGATGCCACGAATAACGCCGTTAGTGATGTATTCATTCCAAATAATACCTTTGTTTTTCAATAATTTAGCAATTGCCAAGTCCCTATCAAAAGTTAATTTTATTCCCGTTTCTTTATGTGAATAAACCGCTCTAATAGAAATAAGTTTGGTTAGTTTTTCAAAAACTGCAACTGCTTCACCCTGAACGATTAAGATTTGCGTGTGATATTTTAAAAGTTCTTTTTGTAAAGCTTCTAGCGATTGTTTAATAAAATCAAAATGACGTTGACTATAGTGATAATCTTTCATCAACGAAGGTTCGAAAATGTAAAGCAATAACGTTTTCCCAGAAGTCGATAAGGCTTCATGTAAGGCTTCATGATCGTGCAAACGCAAATCTCTCTTGAACCAAACAATTTTCATTTTAATAGGTTTGTGGTTTATTGTTAGTTGTTTATTGTTTTGAACTAACCATATATTCATTAACCAACTGCTTCCTTGTAAACTTTAAGGCATTTTTCTCTTGCTTCTTTGTGGTCTACAATAGGTTTTGGGTAATATTGAGTTTCCAATTCAGGAATCCATTTTTTGATGTATTTTAAGTCTTTATCAAACTTCTTGATTTGCTCAGTTGGGTTGAAAATTCGGAAATAAGGTGCGGCATCTACTCCAGAACCAGCAGCCCATTGCCAATTCCCAACGTTACTCGCCATTTCGTAATCTAAAAGGTTTTGAGCAAAATAAGCTTCGCCCCAACGCCAATCGATTAATAAATGCTTACATAGAAAACTAGCAACAATCATGCGCACGCGATTGTGCATGTGACCGGTTTTATTTAGTTCACGCATTCCGGCGTCAACAAAAGGATATCCGGTTTTTCCTTGACACCATTTTTTGAATTTCTCTTCGTTATTTTCCCATTTAATAGCATCATATTTTGCCTTGAAGCTATTTTTAGATGTATTTGGGAAGTGCCATAAAATTTGCATGAAAAATTCGCGCCAAATCAATTCATTCCAAAACGTTTCGTTTTTCTCGACGATAGCCTTCTGTATCATTTTTCGAATGGAAACTGCACCAAAACGAAGATAAATTCCTAAAAATGAAGTTTTATTTAATGCCGGGAAATTTCTTGTTGCTTCATAATTTTGAATAAGCGTTTCTGAAACATCAAATGGTGTTATTTTTATATCTGATTTTTCAAAACCAATATCCGATAATGATAAAAAAGGGTAGGAGTGATTAGCTATTTTAACCAATTTTTCTTCGGAAGGATAATGAACTAATTTTATTTTCTTAAAATTCTCTTTCCACTTTTTCGAATAAGGCGTGTAGACCACATACGGACTCCCATCATCTTTTACTACTTCGCTTTTTTCAAATATTACTTGATCTTTTGAGGTTAAAAACGAAATTCCTTTACTTACAAATAACTGATTCATTTCCTTATCACGTTTACGCGCGTAAGGTTCGTAGTCGTGATTCGTGTAAACCGCATTAATTTTATTTTCATCAATTAACTTTTCGAAAATTTCTATTGGTTTGCCATGAAAAACCGCTAATGATTTTCCGTTTTTCTTCAATTCCGATTGAATTTTCTCTAGTTGTTCGTGGATAAAGGTTACTCGAGCATCATTTTTTGGTAATTGCGATAGAATATTTTCATCAAAAATGAAAATAGGTAGCACTTCTTCATTGCTATTGAAAGCATGAAAAAATCCAACGTTGTCATCTACTCTTAAATCGCGTCTAAACCAAAAGATGTTCATGTTATTTAAATTCTCCAAATAATTCAATTAATTTTTTTCTTCTGTACTCAAATATTTCATTCAATTTAGGTTTTACTAAGAAAGGATGAACTAATTCACCTAAAATTCCCATTGGTACTTTATAATCTACAATATCTTCCATTTCTATGCCACCAGGAATTTCTTTAATAAAATGCTTGTGATGCCATAAAGAATAAGGGCCAAAACGCTGTTCATCTACAAAATATTTCTTGTCTACTACGTGAGTGATTTCGGTAACCCATTTCGTTGGAATCCCTAAAACTGGCGTAACTATATATTGAATAATTTGCCCCGGATACATCGGTCTATCAGCTCCAGAAAGAATTTTGAATCCCATGTAATCGGGAGTGATGAGTTGTAGATTCTTTGGATCCGATAAAAGTTCCCAAGCTTTGTCAATTGATATTGGTAAATTTTGTTTGGTATGTAGCGTGTAGATTTTCATTTTGAATGAAATTTATTTTGTTTAACAAAATTAGTAAAATATTAAACAAAATAAAAATAATTTTAGGATTAGGTTAACAAAAAAAAAAGTAAAAAACTGTAATTTAGGTGCGAAGTAAAAAATTAAAAAATATGAAAAAATTAATTGTAGTAGCTTTTGTAGTATTAAGTACTCTATTTGTTGAAGCTCAAGTTAAAACGCCTCAAGCGAGTCCGTTATCGAAAGTAGAACAGACAGTTGGTTTAACGAATGTTCAAGTAGAATATAGTAGACCAAGTGCAAAAGGAAGAACAGTTTATGGTGATTTAGTGCCTTTTGGTAAAAATTGGAGAACAGGAGCAAATGCTAACACAACAATCTATTTTAGCGATGATGTGACTTTTAATGGTAAGACTTTGCCAAAAGGAAAATATGCTTTATTTACTACACCAAAAGCAGATAGTTGGGATATTATTTTTTATACAGATACTAATAACTGGGGATTACCAGAAAAATGGGACGAGTCTAAAGTTGCTTTAAAAACTAGTGTTAAACCAGAAACGTTATCAAAATCTGTAGAATCTTTTACAATTGAAATAAATAATCTTACTAATGATGGTGCTAGTTTAGATTTGGCTTGGGAAAGAACAAAAGTTTCTGTTCCATTTACTGTGCCAACAAAAGAAATGGCAATGGCAAGCATTGAAAAAGTTTTAGCTGGACCAAGTGCTAATGATTTTTATTCGGCTGCAAGTTATTATTATCAATCAAATCAAGATTTAACAAAAGCGTTATCTTGGGTAAATAGTGCAGTATCTATGACTCCTGCAGGTCAAAGTGCTCCATTTTGGTACTTAAGATTAAAATCTTTAATTCAAGCAAAATTAGGAGATAAAAAAGGAGCTATTGAAACTGCAAAATATTCTCTTGAAGGTGCTCAAAAAGCAGGTAATGCTGATTATGAAAAAATGAATAGAGAAAGTATTGCTGAGTGGTCTAAATAAGATTGTGATATTATAATATAAAAAACCAACTTTTAAAGTTGGTTTTTTTATATCTAATTGTTTTGTATAATATTTTCTGCTGGATAATTCTTATTTATAAAATATTGAAATAAAGTTGAAAGTAAAATAGTGAGTAGAGCACCAATGAAGTTTAACCACAAGAAACTTACAACATCAATATAATAAATATAAAAGATAATTAATTGAGAGATACTTGCTCCTAAAAAGATAGCTTTAGCTTTAATGTATTTTATATAAAAACCAACTAAAAATATCCCTAGAACAGTTCCGTAAAATATTGACCCAATTATGTTTACCAACTGAATTAAGTTTTCAAATAAAGTACCAATACACGCAAATAAAATAGCAATAATTCCCCAAAAAAGTGTAAAAAATTGTGTAGCATAAACATAATGTTTGTCAGATTTTTCTCCCACATTTCTTTTGTAAATATCAATAGCTGTTGTTGCAGCTAATGAATTTAAACCCGAAGCGCTCGAAGACATTGCAGCACTAAAAATAACTGCTAAAAGCAACCCTAAAAGTCCTTTTGGTAAATAATTTAGAATGAAATATAAAAATACATAATCTTTATCGTTAGTTTCAGAATTTGAATCTATTGACGCAATCAATTCTTTTGCTTCTTCACGTAAATCTTTTTCATTGTTAGCTAAAGTTACCATTTGTTTACGTAACGTAGGATTGTCATAATCGTTGTGTTGTAATTGCTCAACATATAACTGATTTACAACTTTTTTGTCAACGTTTATTTCTTCTAATTTTTTTTCTAAGGCTAAATATTCGGTTTTCTTATCAGATGCTTTAATTTTTGCTACGTTATTTGGATTAAAATGTAACGGTGTATCGTTAAATTGAAAAAATACAAATACTAAAACACCAGTAAGTAATATAAAAAACTGCATGGGAACTTTAAGAATACCATTCATAATTAATCCCATCTGACTTTCTTTTATGGACTTTCCTGTTAAATAACGTCCAACTTGCGATTGATCGGTTCCAAAATATGAGAGCATTAGAAAAAATCCGCCAGTAATTCCGCTCCAAAAAGTATAACGAGTTTCTGGATTATAAGAGAAATCTAAAATATCCATTTTACCATTGGCACCTGCAACGTGTAAGGCATTTCCAAAGTCTAAATCATCAGGTAAATAGGAGAGAATGGTAAAAAAAGTAATAAACATTCCGCTCATAATCACAAACATTTGTTGTTTTTGCGTAACATTTACCGCTTTAGTTCCTCCTGAAACAGTATAAACGATAACTAAAATTCCAATTACAATATTTAGCATGGTTAGATTCCATCCTAATAAGGCTGATAATATAATTGAAGGAGCATAAATAGTTAATCCTGTACCTAATCCGCGTTGAATTAAAAATAAAATAGCAGCTAAAGAGCGCGTTTTTACATCAAAACGTTCTTCTAAATATTCATAAGCTGTATATACTTTAAGTTTATGATAAATAGGAATAAAAGTATAAGCAATAACAATCATGGCTATTGGTAAACCAAAATAGAATTGCACAAAACCCATTCCGTCATGGTAGGCTTGTCCTGGTGTAGAAAGAAAAGTAATAGCACTAGCTTGTGTTGCCATTACGGATATTCCTACTGTAAACCAAGGGGTTTCATTGTTATCTAAAAGATAGTCTTTTACATTTTCGCTTCCTTTCGTTTTTAAGGCTCCATAAACCACTATGAAAAGTAGTGTACAGATTAAAACAATCCAATCTAAACTTTCCATATTATGAGTAAATTTCCATTAATAAATAAAAAAGCAAAATATAAAGCGCATTTAGTAATAATACTATCGTATAACTTTTTTTCCATTGATGTTTTTTGTTGTCTATCATTGTTTTAATGCTATTAAATTTGCTAATAATTTATAAGCGCCGCTAACTCCTTCGGGTAATTCTCTAAAGAATGAAATTCCGGTGTAAATGTAATTTCCTTTTCCATATTTGGCTATAAGTAAACTTCCTTTAGTTTCGTCTTCGCCGTTGTCATGCATAGCTAATATAGGAATAAAATCATTATCCCATTTATTAGGAAAATATAAGCCTCTTTCTTGAACCCAACCTTCAAAATCTTTTGATGTTATTTTATTAGGTGTATTTAAGACAGGATGATTAGGATGTATGAATTTTACTTCTGCATCTTCATTAGTTACTCGCTCTCTTGAAAGAGTAATTGGATATGGAGCTAAATTGTTAGTTAATAAATTATTAGTAGTGTTGTATTGAACTATTACATTACCTCCCTGATTTGTATATTCAAATAGAATTTTATTCTTAAATTTAAGTTCATCTAAAACATTGAAAGCTCTAATTCCCACAATGACAGCATCAAATTTTTTAAGGTTTTCTAAGGTAATTTCTTTAGGATTTATATAAGTAACTTTATAGTCTAAATTCTCTAAATTTTTACCAACTTCATCTCCAGCTCCCATGATGTAACCAATATTTTTACCTGTTGTTTTAATATCTAGATTAACAAATTTAGCAGAAGAAGTTTCAAGAATTGTTTGTTTTGGAATATGTTTATAATCAATTTGTATTAATGATTTATCGAAAACTTTATCATTTGATTCTACAATTGCTTTAATGTTTACTTCAGAGTCGAAATCTGGAGAAGTAACATTGAAACTCACTAAGAAGGATTCATTTTTTCCAACAACTGTTGTAGGAATCTTTTTTACATCTGAAATCCAACCGTTTGGCAATTGTAAGCTCACAACTCCTGAAGCATTCTCTTCAAATGCAGTTACTTTAACCTGAACCTCTTTAGTTTGATTAGCACTAAACACGTATACATTTGAAGTTAGTTCTACTGCAAACTTTGGAACAACTACAAATGGGTTATAAGTTTCGCCATCATTAGGCTCATTTTTCTTGAAACTAAGATTTTTTGTAATACTAAATTTTTGATTTTCGATTTCCAACTCAAAAACTACTGGAAACGGATTATTAAGTTCAGGTAAATTTCTTAAAGCAGAATTTGAAACGGTATACAAACCATTTTGTTGTGGCTCATTTAACCAAAATAAATTTGATAAAGGCCAATTTTCTGGAATTTTAAATTCAAAGTTTTTGGTGTATTTTTCGTTATTATTTAATTGAATATTAACGTTTTGGTTGTTTTGGTTTAAGAAGAGAACAGTATTTAATTTAATTGTTGCATCACTTCTGTTTATTGCTTCGATAGAAATTTCGATATTTGAATTTGGTGTAGCTAATTCTACTGAACTAATAGCTTCTAAATACAAACCAGCACAAGCTTCAATTATTGATTTTATTTCTTCAGTCTTATTTTTTTTCCAATGTTCGTCTTCAAGATTCTGAATCAATTGGTATGCTTTAACCAACTGAGGTAAATGAGAAGCTGGATTTTTAAAATTGAAGTATTCTTGAATAGGAAGTAAAATTTTAGCAATTTCGTTTCCTCCTTTAATTCGGTTCCAAGAAGTGTCTATTCCTTCAAATAAATTATCTTTAGATGGTAAATTTCCTTTAATTAATTCTAAATATTCTAAATCGTCTCCACGTGTTCCAATAGAACCAAAACCTTGACATTTATGCTGACTACGACTTAATGCAGCAATTTCATGATTACTTTTTCCCAGAATAGGATAATAAACATTAGCATTTATTGATAATAATTTAGATTTATCTGCTTTGTTGAATTTTTCTTCGCTTCCATAAAACCACCATGAAGTATTAAAAAACAATCTTTTAGGTTTTACTTTAACTAAATCGTATGCTTCTAAACTTAACATTGCCGAAGCAGTATGATGTCCGTGAGTAGTTCCTGGCGTTCTATAATCGAAACGATTAATAATAATATCAGGTTGAAAATTTTCTATAGCTTGAACAACATCGGCAAGTACTTCTTTTTTGTTCCAAATAGAGAAAGTTTCATTAGGTTCTATACTGTAACCAAAATCGTTTGCTCTAGTAAAATATTGTGTTCCGCCATCAATTCTTCTAGCAGCTAAAAGTTCCTGAGTTCTAATAGCTCCAAGTTTTTCTCGCAATTCTGGACCAATTAAGTTTTGACCACCATCGCCACGAGTCAAAGATAAATAAGCAGTATTAGCATGATAATGATTTGAAAAATAGGTGATGAGTTTTGTGTTTTCATCATCTGGATGTGCCGCAACATATAAAACTTTTCCTAGAAAGTTAAGTTTTTGAATCTTTTCGTAAATTTCGTTAGTACTTGGTTTTTTGGGAGCTTGGGCAAATAATGTTGTAGTAAATAATATTGCTAAAAAGCTTATCTTTTTCATCATAGTTTATTGGGTTTCATCAAAATTAAAAAAAGGAAGTCAAAATACTTCCTTTTTAAATTTTTTTTATGAATTGATTAGTCTGTAAATTCGCTAATTTCCTTATGCTTTTTGATAACTGAAATCCCTTTTTGCATCAATAGATTGTTAGGATACGTTATGGTTTCTCCATCTATTGTTTTTAGTAAAATGTAAAAAGCCTTAATGTCTTCAATTTCAGCTTCAATAGGAAAATCTTTATCATGAATTTTGATAACATCTCCAATTTTAAAAGGATATGAAAAAAACAATACAATTCCTGCAGTAATATTACTTAATATAGACCATTGTGCAAATGAAGCTACACCTACAACAGCGAAAACAGATGAAATAAATAATAATATCTGGTCGCGTTTAACGCCCCATATAATAACAATACTTAAAATTGCTAAGACACCTAAAAGAATATTAATATATTTTATAATTAGATTGGTACGGTGTTCTAATGCATCGTTTAAAGTTGCATATTTTATAACTATTTTAGCAATAATTGATTTTAATATTAAGAATACTATTAAAATAATAATTGTTAAAATCTCTTCTTGTAAATATGGGTTTTCAATTATTTTAAACATGTTCTAATAATTTATCGTAAACTCTGTCAATTGGCATTCCTACAACATTTGCATAAGAACCTTCAATTTTATCTAATCCTACTAATCCTATCCATTCTTGAATTCCGTAAGCACCTGCTTTGTCAAATGGTTTGTAGGTTTCTAAATAATAATGTAAAGCTTCATTCGAAAGGTTTTTGAAACTAACTTTGGTTACTTCGTAAAATGTATCAATTGAATTTGAAGTTTTAAAGCAAACAGATGTAATAACTTGATGGGTTTTTCCACACATCGATTGTAACATATTAAAAGCATCGTTATAATCTTTTGGTTTTCCTAAAGCTTTATTTTCGTGCCAAACAATTGTATCGCTTGTAATGATAATTTCGTTATCGGCTATTTCAGTGAAAGCATTAGCTTTTAATTCGGCTAAGAAATTTGTTATTGCTGATGCTTTTAGATGTTCAGGATAAATTTCTTCAACTTCTTTTAAACGAATCTCAAAATCAATATCTAATTCTTTAAAGAATTGTTGTCTTCTTGGCGAACCCGAAGCTAAAATAATTTGTTTATGTTGTAATTTTTCTCTAAGCATTTGTACTTGTTATAGCATAAGTAATGACCCAAATTGAAAATATTCCGAAAAGTAAAACCAATTTTAATAGTAAACTTAAATTTTTGTAATCTTTTTGTGTTTTAGCTGACCAAGATTTGATTACAAAAAATAGGAGTGGAGCTGCTACAAAAAGTATTAAATAATACACTGCAATATCATACTGAGCAAGATTTTTACTCATATAATAGGTAAGTATCGCGATTGCAGTAATTCCTATTGCAAAAGCTATTTTCATAGTTCTATTTTTTCCAATAAGAACTGGTAAAGTTGCAATTCCAGATGCGTAATCAGCATCAGTATCTTCAACATCTTTAACTATTTCGCGAATTAAATTAATGATAAATGCAAAAATGGCGTAATCTTTTAGAATTCCGAAAGTTTGTATCATTTGTTCTTTATTTCCGTCATAAATCATTGGAACTAAATCAAAAATTCCTAAAATGATGATACTAAAAGATAAAACTGCCGCAACTACAACATTTCCTAAAAAGGCAATTTGTTTTAAAGTAGTTGAATAAACATATAACAAAGCTGCAATAACAATAAAAACAGAAGCAAAACTTGGTTTTTCAATTACATTTGATAAATAAAAACCTAATCCAACTCCAAAAATATTCAATCCAACATATAAATTGTAAGCAGTTTTTTCAGAAATGGAAACTCCTATGATTCGCTTTTTAGCAATTTCATCAGTTTCTTGATCCATAATGTCGTTAATAACATAACCGGCAGCTGCTATTAGTATAGTAGACAAAACCAACAAAAAGAATTGAAAATGATTTAAAGCTAAAAAATTAAAACTTTCTGTTATTGTTGTAAACGTTGCCGTTTTCATAAATGTATAACGAAATACATATTGCATTAAAGCAATCATAGCAAGGTTCTGTATGCGTATAAGTTTTAGGAAGTTCATTTTTTTGGTAAAAGGTTATTGGTAAAAGGTAATAGGTTTGTCAGGTCGAGCGGAGTCGAGACCAAATATAATTTTAATTAGTTTTAATGTTAACCACAAACGATGTTTGTTCCTCTTAATATCAAATGCTCGATGTGACAATTAAAATTAATCATACTTCGCATCAAAATGTTCCATCCATTTATGCTGTACTTTCATTACTTGTTCAATAACATCTCGTACACATCCTGTTCCGCCATCTTTATGAGAAACATATTTTGAAATTCCTTTTATTTCAGGAGCAGCATTTTGTGGGCATGTTGGTAAACCAACCAATTTCATCACGTGATAATCTGGAATATCATCGCCCATGTATAATACTTGTTCAGGTTTAATATTATAAATGTCACAATACTCTTTAAAGGTTTCCACTTTATCTGAAACGCCCAAATGAATATCGGTAATTCCTAAATTTCGTAAACGAACACGAACACCTTCATTACTTCCTCCTGAAATAATACAAACATTATAACCATTTTCTACGGCGGCTTTCATAGCATAACCATCGCGAATGTTCATGTTTCGGAGCATTTCTCCTGTTTGGGTAACATGAATAGTTCCATCTGTTAAAACACCATCTACATCTAAAATAAATGTAGTGATGTCATTCATTAATTCTTTATAACTCTTTTGCGACATTTTGTATCGATTGGGTTAATAATTTATAAATATCTTGATAATTTGAATCTTTTAAAAATTCAATATGCTTTTCAATAGTTTTGGTATCATTTCGCAATGCTGGTCCTGTTTGCGCTTCTTTTGGAGAAAGGAAATTAATTTTATTGGCCACTTCCTGAATTAAAGGTTGTAAAACTTCAAACGGAACATTATTAGTTGCACAAATTTCACTGCCAATAACGTACATATGATTCACAAAATTACTTACAAAAACAGCTGCTACATGTAAGCTTTTTCGTTGTTCCGATGAAATATTGTAAACTTTATTTGAAATAGAGTTTGCTAATAGTTCTAAAGTCTTGTAATCTTCTTCGTTTTCAGCTTCTAAACACAATGGAATAGAAGAGAAGTCGACTTCCTTACTTTTAGAAAATGTTTGTAACGGGTAAAAAACACCTTTTCTATTTTTTGAACCCAAAACTTCTAAACTTGAAGTTCCTGAAGTATGAACGACTAACTTATTTTTAAACGGAATTTGGCTTGAAACTTCATTTATAGCATTATCAGTTACTGAAATGATATAAACATCAACTTCTTGTAAAGCATTGTAATCGTTAGTAATTTGTTCTTTTGGCAACAAATGTATAAGCGATTTTGGTTGGCGTGCAAAAGCTTGCACCAAAGAAACTTCTTTCGTTTGCAAAAACACTTTAATTAAGTGTTGGGCGACATTACCACTACCAATTACCGTTACTTTTAACATGTTGCTAAATTAGTGAATTTTTAGTATTATTATTTATCACAATACTTCGAATCACGTGTTATAAAATTTAAAGTTGATTATCAATTTGTTAAATAGTTTATTTTTAGATAAGTTTTAAAAGTTAATTGAATATAGATATGTACATTTGAGTTTATCTTTATTCTTTTAAATATGAAGAAATTTTACTTTTTTGTACTATTTTTCTTTTCAATTTTTGCAAATAGCCAAGTTATAATGTACTTATATGGAAATTTACAAGATACTAATAATGATAGTATAATTTCTCCTGGTGATACTATAATTTATTCAATATATTTACAAGTAAGTAATGTTTCTATAGGAAATGCAATTTTTACAGATTCCCTTACAAATTTTATGTATGACTCTAGTCAGTATGTTATTCAACCTGGTTATCATGTATATAACGGCCCAATTTATACTATTAATCAGGCAGATATTGATTTTGGATATGTATATAATTCAGTGTTTTTAAACGGAAATACAATAAGTCCATTTCAACAAATATCTATTTCTTCTATTGATGATGTAATATGTCCGTTTTGTCCAATTGATCCATTATGTCCAAATTGTACAGTTACACCTTTAGTTTCGTATCCTACAGGAAATAATAATGTTCAAGGAAATATAAAATATGATTTTAATTCTAATGGATGCGATATTAATGATTTTGACTTCTCAAATCTAAATTTTAGTTTTTCTAGTAGTAATATTACCTTTTCTTTTTATCCAAATACTAATGGACATTTTATTACTTATTTAAACGATGGTTTATATTCTATAACTCCAAATTTAGAAAACTCTACCTATTTCAATATTTCACCAACCAATTTTATAGTAGATTTTCCTTCACAAGCAAGTCCTTTTACGCAAGATTTTTGCGTTACAGCAAATGGTGTACATTCTGATGTTGAAATTATGATTGTACCAACAACTTCTGCTCGTCCAGGTTTTGATGCAAATTATAAGCTGGTTTATAGAAACAAAGGAAACCAAGTTGAAAATGGAAGTATTTCTTTAACTTTTGATGATTCGGTTTTAGATTATTTGTCTTCAAATCCTATTTATAATAGTTTAGCAACCAATAGTTTTATTTGGAATTATACAAATTTACAACCATTTGAAACCAGAGAAATTGAAATTTCATTTAATGTAAATTCTCCAATGGAATCTCCAGCTGTAAATAACGGAGATATTTTAAATTACACAGCTACTATTACAACAGCAAATACAGATGAAACTCCTGTAGATAATACATTCACTTTAAACCAAACAGTTGTTGGTTCTTATGATCCAAATGATAAAACATGTTTAGAAGGTGAGTATGTGTCATCAAATGTTGTTGGAAAATACGTTCATTATGTAATTCGTTTTGAAAATACAGGAACCTATCCTGCAGAAAATATTGTAGTTAAAGATATGATTGATATTTCTAAGTTTGATATTTCAACTTTAGTGCCATTACATGGAAGTCATGAGTTTTACACAAGAATTAAAGACAATAAAGTAGAATTCATTTTTGAAAACATCAATTTAGATTTTAACGATGCTACAAACGATGGTTATGTTGCGTTTAAAATTAAAACATTACCAACTTTGAATATTGGGGATTCTTTTAGTAATAATGCAAATATTTATTTCGATTATAATTTTCCAATTACGACGAATACATACAACACAACAATTAATAATGTTCTAAACAATCAAGATTTTGTTTTTGAAAACGAATTTGTATTGTATCCAAATCCTGCAAATGAAATTATTAATATTTCGACTAAAAATCAAACAGAAATCAATTCAGTTGAAATCTATAATTTAGTAGGACAAATTGTATTAGCAATTCCAAATACTACAAATAAAATTGATGTTTCAAACTTAGAAACGGGAACGTATTTTATTAAAGTGAATACAGAAAAGGGTAGTACTACGACGAAGTTTGTGAAAGAATAGTTCTCGACTCTGCTCGAACTGCAACATACAAAAAAACTCCAAAATTTAATTTTGGAGTTTTTTTTATATTGTAAACTGTAATCTATCTACTGTAAACTATCGAAGCGAAGCTCCTAATTCTTTTTCAAGATTAGTTTGTAATTTCGACATAATTTTCTCGATCTCTTTATCGTTTAATGTTTTGCTTTCATCTTGAATGGTAAAACTTACAGCATATGATTTTTTACCTTCGGGTAAGTTTTTGCCTTCGTAAACGTCAAATAAATTAATGTCTTTTAATAATTTTTTCTCGGTTTGTTTCGCTACTTTATAAACTTCTTCAAAAGCTACAGAACTATCTAATAATAATGCTAAATCTCTACGAACTTCGGGATATTTAGGAATATCAGTATACTTAATTTTATTTGAAATGTATTTTTGAATTTTATCCCAAAAAATATCAGCATATAGAACTTCTTGTTTAATATCGAAATGCTTTAATACCGATTTTTTAACCGTTCCCATCTCTAAAATAATTTCTTTACCAATCGCTAAAGCAATTCCTTCATTAAAAATATCATTTTCAAAAGGTAAAGTCGATACTTTAGAATCTAAACCAATTCTTGATAAAATGGTATTGATATATCCTTTAAATAAGAAAAAGTCCGATTTTTGTTGAGCTTGCGCCCAAGATTCATCATTTCTATTACCTGTCAAAAACAAAGTTAAATGTTTATTTTCTTCATAACCAGAAGGTAATTTATGATAGGTTTTTCCAAATTCAAAAAACTTTAAATCAGCACGTTTTCTATTAATGTTGAATGAAACGGCTTCTAAACCAGAAAACAACATTGATTGACGCATTGCTGATAAATCGTTACTTAAAGGGTTTAACATTAATACATTAAACTCTTCTCTAATTTTATCAGAAAGCTTTACATAATCTGGAGTTGTAAGCGAATTCGCCATCATTTCGTTAAATCCTAAAGAACACAACTGATTAGAAATGATATTTTGAACTTTAAATTCTTCTGTTCTTGATGAATTTGAAATCGTTGCGTTTAATTTTTGAGAAAACTCAATGTTGTTATAACCATAAACACGTAAAATTTCTTCAATTACATCAATTTCTCTTTGAACATCAACACGGTAAGAAGGAATTAATAAACCTAAACCAGCTTCTGTAACATTGTTAATTTTAATATCTAAAGCAACTAAAATCTTTTTAATAATATCTTTTGGAATATCTTGACCAATGATTTTTTTAATTTTATCAAACGTCAAAAAAACTTGGAAATCCTCAATTTTCTTTGGATAAATATCAGTTACATCTGAAGTAATTTCTCCACCAGCAACTTCTTGAATTAATAAAGCAGCACGTTTTAAAGCATACTCTGTAATTGTAGGATCAATTCCTCTTTCAAAACGGAAAGAAGCATCAGTACTCAAAGTATGTCTTTTTGCTGTTTTACGAATTGAAACTGGATTGAAATAAGCACTTTCTAAGAAAATAGAAGAAGTGTTTTCATTTACCCCAGAATCTTTTCCGCCAAAAACTCCAGCAATACACATTGGTTCTTCTGCATTACAAATCATTAAATCTTCAGCATCTAATGTACGCTCTATATCGTCTAATGTTGTAAATTTAGTTCCGGCTTCAACAGTCTTAACAACTATTTTATTTCCTTTAATTTTTGCAGCATCAAAAGCATGTAAAGGTTGTCCTAATTCGTGTAACACATAATTAGTAACATCAACCACATTATTTTTTGGAGTTAAACCAATAGCTTTTAATCTATTTTGTAACCAACTTGGAGATGGTTTTACACTAATTCCAGAAATTGTAACACCACAATAACGAGGTGCTAATTTGTCGTTTTCAACCTGAACGTCTATTTTTAAAGTACGCTTGTCAACTTTAAAATTACTAACTGAAGGTGTAATTAATTCCGATTGTTTATCGCGAATAATTTTTGCAGCTCTCAAATCCCTTGCAACACCATAATGGCTCATCGCATCTGCTCTGTTTGGTGTTAAACCAATTTCGAAAACTTGATCACTTTCTATATTGAAAATTTTAGCAGCAGGAGTTCCAGGTTTTAAATTTTCATCTAAAATTAAAATTCCATCATGACTTTCACCAAGACCCAATTCGTCTTCAGCGCAAATCATTCCATTACTTTCTTCGCCTCTAATTTTTCCTTTTTTTATTTCAAATGCGTTTCCTTCTTTGTCATATAATTTAGTACCAATAGTTGCAACGGGTACTTTTTGTCCTGCTGCTACATTTGGAGCACCACAAACAATTTGTACTGGTGCATTTCCATCTCCTAAATCTACTGTGGTAATTCTTAGTCGGTCAGCATTTGGATGTTGTACACATGTTAAAACATGCCCTACAACAACTCCTTGTAAACCTCCTTTTAAACTTTCGTAAGTATCTACACCTTCAACTTCTAAACCTAAATCTGTTAAGATTTCAGAAATTTCTTCAGTACTTAAATCTGTCTTAATAAATTGTTTTAACCAATTTAATGAAATACGCATTTTGTATCGATTTTAAAGATGCAAAGATACTTTTAAATTTAGAATTGTGAAATTTGATAGAATAAAATTTATTTGAAACTCATTTTAAATGAAATGTAACAAAATTTGTGACAATTCTTAATTACGTTTAAAAATTAATAAAAATTAAGCTTTAAAAATGTTAATAATTAAAAAAAATAAGGTTAAAAATATGTTATATGTAAAATAGTGCTATTTATTGAAAATATAATGCTACTTTTTTGAGAATTGAACTTATAATTTTGAATAAACCAAAAATTTAAAAATATGAGTAGTTTAATTCAAAGACCACAATTAAAAGAAAAGTACGATAATTATATTAACGGAAAATGGGTTGCACCATCAACAGGACAATATTTTGAAGTATTATCACCAGTTGACGGAAAATTAATGGCTAAAGCAGCACATTCTGCAAAATTAGATATAGAAAATGCTGTAGATGCAGCAGCAGTAGCTTTCAAAGCTTGGAGTGAAACTTCAGCAACAGAAAGAAGCATTATATTAAATAAAATTGCAGATAGAATGGAAGCTAATTTAGAATATTTAGCTGCTGTAGAAACATTAGATAATGGTAAAGCAGTTCGCGAAACTTTAGCGGCTGATATTCCATTAGCAATTGATCACTTCCGTTATTTTGCAGGAGTAATTCGTGCAGAAGAAGGTTCAATTAATGAATTAGATAAAGATACTGTTTCTGTAATTGTACATGAGCCAATTGGTGTAATTGCACAAATTATTCCATGGAATTTTCCAATTTTAATGGCTGTTTGGAAGTTAGCTCCAGCTTTAGCTGCAGGTAACTGTGTGGTATTAAAACCAGCTGAAAGTACACCAATTTCTATTATGGTATTAATGGAATTAATTGGTGATTTACTTCCTGCAGGTGTAATAAATGTTGTTAACGGATTTGGTGCAGAATTAGGACGTGGATTAGTAACAAATCCAAAAGTTTCTAAAGCTGCATTTACAGGTTCAACAGCAACAGGTAGAATGGTAATGCAATATGCAACTGAAAATATTATTCCAGTTACTTTAGAGTTAGGAGGAAAATCGCCTAATATTTTCTTTCCATCTGTTATGGATGCTGATGATGAATTTTTAGATAAAGCTATAGAAGGAGCTGTATTATTTGCATTAAATCAAGGTGAAATTTGTACTTGTCCATCGAGATTATTAATTCACGAATCAATCTACGATAAATTTATTGAAAGAGTTTTAGCACGTGTTAAAGCTATTAAAACAGGTAGCCCTTTTGACCCAACAGTAATGATGGGAGCTCAAGCTTCACAAATTCAAAAAGATAAAATTTTATCTTACATTAAATTAGGTAAAGAAGAAGGTGCAGAGTTGTTATGTGGTGGAGATGTTAACCATTTAGGTGGTGATTTAGAAGGTGGATATTACATTCAACCAACTTTATTTAAAGGGCACAACAAAATGCGTATTTTTCAAGAAGAAATTTTTGGACCAGTATTAGCAGTAACAACTTTCAAAACTACTGAAGAAGCTTTAGAAATTGCAAACGATACTATGTATGGTTTAGGTGCTGGTGTATGGACTCGTGATGCTCACGAATTATACCAAGTTCCTAGAGCAATTCAAGCGGGTAGAGTTTGGGTAAATCAATATCATTCTTATCCAGCGGGAGCTCCGTTTGGTGGTTACAAACAATCAGGTATTGGTCGTGAAAATCATAAAATGATGTTAGATCATTACCGTCAAACTAAGAATATGCTAATTTCTTACAACAAAAATAAATTAGGATTCTTTTAATGGTTAAATTTTGGTAACTTTAAGCCACGAGATTTCTCGTGGCTTATATTTTTAAATATTATGGAAAAATTAAATAGAGTAGATGTTACAGCAGCAGCATTAGAAGTTATAAAAATGCTAGAAAGTAAGTTTGGCGACTTAATGTTTTATCAAGCAGGTGGATGTTGTGAAGGAACGCAACCACAATGTTTTGAGAAAGGTGGATTTTATTTGCGTACTGGAGATGTTTGTATTGGAACAGTAAATGGCCACGAATTTTGGTTAGATAAAGATTTGTTTGAATATTGGAAATATTCTCACTTTACTTTAGATGTAGTTGATGGTCACGGACCTGGTGGATTTTCATTAGAAACTCCTTATGGAAAAACTTTCAAAGTAATTTATAGGTTATTTACCGAAGAAGAATTAGAAAATTTAGAACCTCTAAAACGTTTTGATTATTAACGAGTAAAATTCATTAATTGGTATTGTTTTGGAGTAACTCCTTCATATTTTTTAAATAAACGTATGAAATAGTTGCTATCTTCAAAACCAGATGCAAAGCTAACTTCATTTATTTGAATTCCAGGATTTTTTAATAATTTTTTTGCAAACTTAATTTTTTCATTCAAAATAAATTCTACCGGAGTTACGCCTAATTCACGTTTAAAATAACGATAAAAGGAAGTAGAACTCATGCAAGCTTTATCGCTCAAATCTTTAATATTGATGTTTTCGGTAATATTTTGACGAATATATTCAACAACCTGACTCATGGGATTTGAACTATCTAAAAGTAATTGTTCATTTTCATAAGAACGCATTGTTTGCGTTTGTATAATTCTAATAATCAATTCTTGTAATGTTAAATCGGTAATAATATCTTTAGTTACCGATGTACTCATACATTCTTTAATCAATTTGTTTAAAGTAGTTGCCAATTCTACATTATTATAAAAAAAGTAGTTTTCGTAATCTAGTTTCCAAAAATTACTTTTTCCTTCTTTCGGATAACGTTCGTTTAAAATAGTTAAAGTGTCTTTAATCTTAAAATGATCGATAGCTAAAGCTAAACATTGTGTAGGATTTTTTTGAGAAGCTTCAGGAAAGTCAATTTTCATTTCAACATTTGAAGGAACTACAACAGTTTCTCCGGGTAAATATTCAAACTCAGGATCGTCAAACAAATGCATTACTTTTTTACCTCGAAGCATGCTTGTGACTACTAAATCATTGAATTTTAAAGGAACTAAAGCCGATTCTTTATAAGTTTCAAATAAATTTAACTCACAATTATTTAACGAAAATACAGTTCGATTTTCGACTAAAGTTTTTAACGATTTTTCGTGCGTTAAAGCGGGAGTAGTGAGTAAATTTTTAGAAGGCATTTTAGATTTTAGTAAATTTATAAATCTAATTTATGAAAAATAAAATAAAAATAAAAGGAAACTATATCTAATTAGCGTTAATCTAACTAAACAAATTATTTATAAAATTTCTTCTACGTGTTTTTTAATATTTGCTGCCATTTTTTTTGTAGGTAAATCGTTAGCATCATTACCAAAAGGATCTTCAATTTCTTCAGCAATTAACTCTAAACTAGCCAATACATAAAAAATGAAAATTACAACAGGAATTGCATAATAACCTAAGCTAAAAACATAACCAAATGGCAACGTCATAATGTAAAAGAATATAAATTTCTTTATAAACGAGCTATAAGAGTAGGGAATAGGTGTGTTTTTGATTCTTTCACAAGCACCACAAATATCCGTAAACGATTGTAATTCGGCATTGATAACAATTAGTTGGTCGCCTGAAATTTTACCCGAAACATATAAATCATTTGCTTTTTGAAACAACATTTTTGCAATTTGATTTGGACGATGTTTATGATCATCAATTTCTAAATCTAAACCTTCAATTAGCATTAAAGCCGTTTCTTCATCAGCAAGATGTTTTTGTAAAATTGAAGCATAGCTTGGAATCAACTTTCGATAGTAATTTCTATCGTGTTCGTCTTTTAAATAAGCAGAAAGTTTTAAGGCTAGATTTCGACTATTATTTACTAATGCACCCCAATGTTTTCTTCCTTCCCACCAACGATCATAAGCTGTATTTGTTCTAAAAACCAATAAAAGTGAAATTACAAAACTTAAGGTTCCGTGCATTAATGTTAAGTTTTTTAAATTGTGCTTTTCACTCAATTGCCAATATTCCATTTCTAAATAAGCAACGCCATATGCGTATAAACCTATAAAAATCATCATAGGAATTAATTGACGAAAGGTATCCGATTTATGGAAACGGAAAATAAATGTAATCCAGTCTTTTGGGTTGTATTGAACCATAATTTTTAAATTTTCAATGTGTCGATATATCAATGATTCAATGCACTTTATTTAATTAATTGGCATATTGACACATTCTCTTATTGTCTAATTAACTAATGTAATTCCAAATATTCTTCTTTTTACTCAATTCTAAGAAGATTTGTTTCATTTTTTGATGTTCGGGTTTTGTCATATTCGGATCTTCTTTTAAAATCTTTATGGCTATATGACGTGCCAATTGTAAAATGTCTCTGTCTTTAACTAAATCGGCAATTTGTAAATTGAGCACACCACTTTGTTGGGTTCCCATTATATCACCCGGACCACGAAGTTTTAAATCGACTTCGGCAATTTCAAAACCATCATTGGTTGCACACATGGTTTCCATTCGTGTTTTACTATCATTACTCAATTTGTGTCCCGTCATTAAAATACAATAACTCTGTTCGGCGCCACGACCTACGCGACCACGTAACTGATGCAATTGCGACAACCCAAAACGTTCGGCACTTTCAATAACCATAACGGAAGCATTAGGAACATTTACACCAACTTCAATAACGGTTGTTGCGACCATAATATTTGTTTTTCCTTCTGCAAAACGTCGCATTTCTTCTTCTTTATCTGCTGGTTTCATTTTTCCGTGAACAATAGAAATGGAATATTGTGGCAACGGAAAATCGCGTGAAATACTTTCGTAACCATCCATCAAATCTTTATAATCCATTTTTTCAGATTCTTGAATCAATGGATATACGATATAAATTTGACGCCCTTTGGCAATTTCGTCTTTTAAGAACTTCCAAACTTTTAATCGGTTATTATCAAATCTATGAACAGTTTGTATTGGTTTTCGTCCTGGTGGCAATTCGTCAATCACAGAAATATCCAAATCGCCATACATGCTCATGGCTAATGTTCGCGGAATAGGAGTAGCGGTCATCACCAAAACGTGAGGTGGAATCGCCCCACTAATCTCCCCGGAGGGGAGACTTTCCAGGGTTTGACTTATTTTGTTAAGTGTATTATTAGTTTCATTAATGACTTCTTCATTTGTAAAGCGAATTACTTTAAATCCAATTTCGTTAAGAATTTGAGTTCTTAATTCGTCTGCTTCACGTTGCAATATCGTGTTGTGGTAACCACCATCAACTTCAATAATTAATTTTTTTTCTATGCAAACAAAGTCAGCAATAAAAACATCAATTATATGTTGACGTCTAAATTTATAACCTAGTTTCTTATTACGTAATTCTTCCCAAAGCAAGGTTTCAGCTTTTGTATTGTTCTTTTTGTTTTGAGATTTAAGTTCCTTTAAAATGTTGTACGTAGAAGGACGAGCCGTCATATATTTTTGCACAACTTTTTGGACTTCCTTCCTTTGGAAGGATGGAGGAAGGCTTCCTTTCTTCCACAACTTACTTCTTTGTTCAACACCAAAACGATGTTGTTCGTCAATAATAGCTAAACCTAAATTATGAAATTGAACTTTGTCTTCTAAAATGGCGTGTGTACCAATTAAAATATCTAAACTTCCGTTTTCGAGTTCTTCGTGAATAATTCTTCTTTCGGCAGTTTTAGTCGAACCTGTTAATAGTTTGATGTTGATATTTAGGTTTTTAGCCAAATCAGAAAGTCCGTTGAAATGTTGTGTAGCCAAAATTTCTGTTGGCGCCATCAAACAACTTTGGAATCCGTTGTCTTTAGCAATCAACATCGAAAGTAAAGCGACAATCGTTTTTCCGGAACCCACATCGCCTTGTAATAAACGATTCATTTGAGCGTTACTTCCGAGATCATTTCTGATTTCTTTGATTACGCGTTTTTGTGCATTAGTCAGTTCAAAAGGCAAATGGTTTTGGTAGAAATCGTTAAAGTTATCACCAACAATTTCAAACGGATGTCCTTTTATTTTGTGTTTTCTAATTAAGTTTTTAGTAATTAATTGTAATTGAATGTAAAACAATTCTTCAAACTTTAATCGGAATTGTGCTTTAGCTAATAATTCTTGACTTTTAGGAAAATGAATATTAAATAGAGCCGCATTTTTCGGAATTAATTGTAATTCTTGTAGGATGCTTTCCGGTAAAGTTTCAGTAAATAATGCTTGTGTTTCCACAAACAATTGCTGCATCATTTTATTGATGACTTTATTCGTAATGTTTTTGTTGGCTAATTTTTCCGTACTTGGATAAACCGGTTGCATCGCACTTCGTAAACTCGCTTTGTGTTCGTCTAACAATTCCATTTCTGGATGCGCCATATTGAACATTCCATTAAAAGAAGTTACTTTTCCAAAAATTACATAAGGAACATTAATTTTTAAACTTTCTTTTATCCATTTATGGCCTTGAAACCAAACCAATTCCATTTCACCAGTATCATCAATAAATGTGGCAACTAAACGCTTGCCTCTTTTTTGTTCAACGGTTTTTATATGAATGATTTTACCCACAATTTGAACTTCCGAATTACTATTAACCAACTGATTGATTTTGTAATAACGAGTCCTATCGATGTATCGATTGGGATATAAATTCAGTAAATCTCCATAACGATGAATGTCTAACTCCTTGCGAAGCAAATCGCCACGTTGTGGACCAACGCCTTTTAAGTATTCTATAGGAGTGTCGAGTAAATTCATTTTTTAGTTTACAATGTTCAGTCGCAGTATTCAGTTTGTTACTTCGAGCTGTCACCCCGAGCGGAGTCGAGGGGAGCGAGAAGTAACATAATAAATATAGTAGCGAAGATAACTTTTAATTTACAAATTTTGAAATGGAAAAGTTATTTTGGTAAAAGGTCAATATACCAAAAACCGTAATTGGGTTGGTCTTCAGTTACAGAACAAACATCGTTTGAAACGGATTTAGGTCTTTCGTATTCTCGATAGACTTTTTCTCCCACAATGAATTCAACCGGATTTTTAAAAATGGGTCCGTCAAAAGTAAAGGTGTGAAATTCTCCGTTTTCGCCACAAACATCTACATTTTCAGGTAAATCAGCTATAAATTGTTCGTCAATAATTCTTCCTACAAAAGATTCGTCTAAATATTCCGAATTCACGCAAGTAACAATGGTTTTGAAGCCCAAGTCTAAAAATTCGGTTATTAGTTCCTTGGTGTTCACTTTCCAAAGCGGAAATAGTCCTTGTAAACCAACTTCCTTTAATTTTTCTTCGCGGTATTGTTTTAAATCTTCTAAAAAAATATCACCAAAAGCACTGTGTGTAATTCCTTCTTGAACTATTGGAATCAAGGCATTTTTCATAGCTTGATTGTAACTTTCCATAGAAGGCATTTCGGGTAAACTCAATATTTTTAGTGGAATTCCAATACTTTCAGCTTGATGGAGAAGTAGTTCTTTTCGAACGCCATGCATGGAAATTCGATTGTATTTTTCGCTTACAGATGTAAAAAGATAGTCAATTTGGTAATCTTGATTTTGAAGTAATTTATAGAGTGATAATGAAGAATCTTTTCCGCTACTCCAGTTAAACAATACTTTTTTACTCATTTAGCATAAATTTTGATGTAAACTTAGTAAATATGCTGCTTAAATGAAATAGTTTGTATTTTAGTAGTCTCAAAAAATAAAGAATGAAGAAACTTATTGGTTTACTGTTTTTATCGCAAATTTTTTACGCCCAACAATATAAGAAGGTTGATTTTATTACATGTGATGCTTTTGTGTCACCAAATTTTAATGAAAAATCAATTTCTGGTAAAGTTAATTATGAATTCAAAGTTTTAGAAAAAATAGATACTATTAGTATTGATGCAGTTGCTGTAGATTTTTCTGATGTTAGAATAAACTATAAAAAAGTTCCATTTGTGTATGATGGAAAGCATTTGAAACTTTATAAAGGTTTTAAAAAGAAAGACAATGTTTTATCATTTACTTATTCGGCAAAGCCAAAGCAAACTCTATATTTTGTTGGAGATGAACAAGATTTTCAAATTTGGACGCAAGGACAAGGAAAATATACAAGTCTTTGGTTGCCAAGTTTTGATGATGTGAATGAAAAGGTTATTTTTAATTTAAATATTGGTTTTGACGAAAATTATACTATTTTATCAAATGGAAAGGTTAGTTTTCCTTGTTTTCAAGAAAATAATGAAAGGCTTTGGATTTATAAAATGCAAAAACCAATGTCATCTTACTTAGTTATGTTAGCCATTGGCAATTTTGCAAAACAAACTGAAACCACTTCATCGGGAACTATTTTAGAATATTACTTAGATAAAAAAGATTGTGATAAATTTGAACCAACGTATCGTCATACCAAAGCAATATTTGAATTTTTAGAACAAGAAATTGGTATGAAATATCCGTGGGAAATATACCGTCAAGTTCCCGTTCGCGATTTTTTGTATGCCGGAATGGAAAATACAACTTCAACTATTTTTTCTCAAGATTTTGTGGTGGATGCAATTGGTTACAACGATAAAAACTATTTGAATGTAAATGCGCACGAATTAGCACATCAATGGTTTGGCGATTTGGTTACAGCAAAAGAAAGTAAACACCATTGGTTGCAAGAAGGTTTTGCCACGTATTATGCTTTGTTGGCTGAGCAATCGGTCTTTGGAGAAGATTATTTTTACCATCAATTATGGGAAATGGCAACCCAATTACAGAAAGCTTCCGCAGAAGATACAGAACCCATTTTAAGTGAAAAAGCGAGTTCGTTAACGTTTTACAAAAAAGGAGCGTGGGCTTTGCATGCATTACGAGAAGAAATTGGTGCCGAAAATTTCAAAAAAGCTGTAAAAAATTATTTAGAAAAATACCAATTCAAAAATGTAGATACAGATGAATTTTTAGCTGAAATAAAAACTGTTTCTCCCAATTTTGATATACAATCTTACAAGAAAAATTGGTTACAAACTTCAGGTTTCGATTTTCAAGGTGTACAAAAGTATTTAGCTAAAGCTTCTTTCATTCAAACTTTCTATGAAGTAATTAATAGTTACCAAGTTCCTTTTGCTGATAAACAACAACGTTTTGAAGAGATTATGCAATCTGAGGTTTATTTTCCTGTAAAAAAAGAGATTTTGTATCAGTGTGAGACAATTCCTTTTGAAGAAAAAAGACGTTTAATTGAATTAGCTTTGGCAACAAATAATCTTGAAGTTCGCCAAGCAGTTGCACAAACTGTAAATACAATTCCAGATGATTTTAGAGAACAATTTGAAAGTTTGCTTCAAGATAAATCGTATATAACTCGTGAGATTGCATTATTCAAATTGTGGAAAACATTTAAAGAAGATCAATATTATTACACACAATTAAGTAACGGTTGGGAAGGATTAAATTATAACTTAAAAATCGCCAACTTAACCTTGAAAGTTGTTACAAAAGGAATTTCACCTTCTGAAAAAATGGAAGCTATTGCTGAATTAGAAAAAATGACGCAATTACCTTATGAATCGGGTGTTAGACAAGCAGCGATGGAAACTATTTTAAGTTTGCAGTTACCTTCGGAACAAGTTTTAATTAGTATATTAGAGTCAACATTGCATCATAAATGGCAGTTTGTAAAATTTGGAAAAGATAAAATAAGAAGAATGTTATCGAATTCTCAAGATAGAGCACGATATTTAGCTATTCAACCTCAATTATCAGAAACATTACAAGCGAGATTACAAACATTTTTAAAAGAAACAGAATAATGAGAGCATTAATCATATCGGGTGGAGGAAGTAAAGGTGCATTTGCTGGAGGCGTTACACAATATCTTATAGAAGATCTTCATAAAGATTATGATTTTTATTTAGGAACTTCAACTGGAAGTTTGTTGGTTTCTCATTTAGCTCTAAAAGAAGTAGAAAAAATAAAAGAAGCTTATACGTCTGTAAATCAAAATAGTATATTTAGTAACTGTCCTTTTAAAATTAAAAAACGCTTTGGAGAGGACACCATTTTGATTAATCACTTTAATGTACTTCGTAACTTTTTAAAAGGTTCTAAAACTTTTGGTGAAAGTAAAAATTTGAGAAAATTAATTGGTGAGTTTTTTACAGAAGAAGAGTTCGAAAAATTAAAAGCTAGTCCAAAAGAAATTATCGTTACGGTTTCAAATTTATCTTTAAATACTGTAGAATATAAATCGATTAACGAATTTGAATATGATGATTTTTGCGACTGGATTTGGATTTCATGTAATTATATTCCTTTTATGTCTTTGGTACGAAAAAATGGTTGTGAATATGCCGATGGCGGTTTTGCTGCAATGGTTCCAATAGAAGAAGCAATTAAGCGAGGCGCAACACATGTAGATGCAATTATACTTCATACCGAAACGCCTTTATACAATCGTTTACCAGCAAGAAGTCCGTTTACAGCATTGACCAATTTATTTAATTTTATGATGGATAGAATTGAATATCAGAATATTAAAATTGGTAAATACGAAGCCCGATTTAAAGATGCCACTATTAATTTTTATTATACACCAACATTATTAACTACAAATTCTTTGGTTTTCAATAAAGAGAAGATGAAAGAATGGTGGCAAGTTGGTTATAACTATGCCAGAACAAAAGAAATTGATAGTCAGGAAATTCAAGGAGAGGAATAAAAAAATCCCAATCAAATGATTGGGATTTTTTTATTTTAGAAAACTCTTTTCAATTCATTTTTCAACATTGCAATTGCAATATCTGTAGCAACTTCATCTTGTGCAACATCTTCAAAAATAGCTTTTTGCATTGCTTCAGCCGTTGTAATTCCTTCCGTAACCGATTTTGATGTAACAATATTCATAATACTGTTTTTAGCTTTTAAAACAGCTTCCCAACCTTCATTCGAAATGTAAACCTGTTGGGTAATATTATGTTCATATTCCGTTTGTATCGAATGAATTAACAAAGTAGCATAGCTTTTAGGATCTAAACCATTTGGTTGTACACGCAATAATAATTGAACCGGATTAATTCGTTCTAAAAACAAAACCACTCTTTCATAGGCTTGTAAACGCAATGGTAAAGATTGTTTTTGGTTTTCTTTTAAAAGCTCAAAACGTCTTCTGTTTTCTTCATTATTAAAAAACTTAGAAAATAAAACAAAAGCAGTTCCACCAGTAATTAATGCCGGTAAAGTATAACTTGCTAATTCTATAATTTTATTAGTGTCCATAATTATATTTTTTTATAAGCTTTTTCCTGCTGTACGTTGTATCTTTTTGCCGTCATCTCGAGCATTTGATATTAAGAGGAACAAACAACGTTTGTGGTAATATCGAGAGAAACAAAAAGGATGTCACTACCATCAGGGCTATTTTTACACAAAATAAAACGAAACTTTTTCAAAAAACAAATTCAAAGTTAATTTTCGTCAGTTCGAGTGATTTCTTAGAAATCGTATCGAGAACAATTCAAACAAACAACAACTAACAACCAATATATAAATAGTTAATAAATTCATTTGTAAGTACAGTTGTCTTGGCTTATTTTTGTAGTTTAGAAGATTTTGATGACTATGATAGAGCAATATATTAGCCAACTCAACGAAGCGCAACGTGCACCAGTTTTACAAAAAGACGGACCAATGATTGTTATTGCAGGTGCGGGCTCGGGTAAAACTCGTGTTTTAACTATGCGTATTGCTTATTTAATGAGTCAAGGTGTAGATGCTTTTAATATTTTAGCGCTTACTTTTACTAACAAAGCTGCTCGCGAAATGAAAAATCGTATTGCGAGTATTGTTGGTAATAACGAAGCAAAAAACTTATGGATGGGAACATTTCACTCGGTTTTTGCTAAAATTCTAAGAATAGAAGCTGATAAATTAGGTTATCCTTCAAACTTTACAATTTATGATACTCAAGATTCGGTTCGTTTAATTGGTGCTATCATCAAAGAAATGCAATTAGATAAAGATGTCTACAAACCAAAACAAGTTTTAGGCCGTATTTCTTCTTATAAAAACTCATTAATCACTGTTAAAGCTTATTTCAATAATCCAGAATTACAAGAGGCTGATGCCATGAGTAAAAAACCTCGTTTAGGAGAAATTTATCAAAATTACGTAGAACGTTGTTTTAAATCGGGTGCCATGGATTTTGATGATTTATTATTGAAAACTAATGAATTATTAAATCGTTTTCCAGATGTCTTAGCAAAATATCAAGACAGATTTAGATATATTTTAGTAGATGAGTACCAAGATACCAACCATTCACAGTATTTAATAGTTCGAGCGCTTTCAGACAGATTCCAAAACATTTGTGTTGTAGGTGACGATGCTCAAAGTATTTATGCATTTCGTGGTGCAAACATTAATAATATTTTAAATTTCCAAAAAGATTACGATGGTGTTCAAATGTATCGATTAGAGCAAAATTATCGTTCAACTCGAAACATTGTAGAAGCAGCAAATGACGTAATTGATAAAAATAAAACAAAACTAGAAAAAGTAGTTTGGACGGATAATGAAGAAGGACCAAAAATTAAAGTGCACCGCAGTTTAACCGATAGTGAGGAAGGAAGATTTGTAGCTTCAACTATTTTTGAACAAAAAATGCAAAATCAGTTACCTAACAATCATTTTGCAGTTTTGTACAGAACCAATGCACAATCACGTTCTATTGAAGATGCTTTGCGAAAAAGAGATATTCCTTATAGAATTTATGGAGGTCTTTCCTTTTATCAACGTAAAGAAATTAAAGATGTTTTAGCTTATTTACGATTAGTTGTAAATCCTAAAGATGAAGAAGCTTTAGTTCGTGTTATTAATTATCCCGCAAGAGGAATTGGAGATACAACTGTCGAAAAATTAACAGTAACAGCAAATCATTATAAGCGTTCTATTTTCGAAGTAATGGAACATATCGATAAGATTGATTTAAAATTAAATTCTGGAACAAAAGCTAAATTACAAGATTTTGTAACAATGATTAAAAGCTTTCAAATCATTAATGAAAATCAAGATGCTTTTTATTTAACAGACCATGTTACCAAAAAAACTGGATTGGTTCAAGAACTTAAAAAAGATGGTACTCCAGAAGGAATTGCTAGAATTGAAAATATTGAAGAATTACTAAATGGTATTAAAGATTTCACGGAAGGTCAAAAAGAAGTTGATGGAGCAAGAGGTTCGTTAGCCGAGTTTTTAGAAGATGTAGCTTTGGCAACCGATTTAGATAAAGATACTGGCGATGATGATCGAGTGGCTTTAATGACAATTCACTTAGCAAAAGGATTAGAATTTCCTCACGTATTCATTGTAGGAATGGAAGAAGATTTGTTTCCAAGTGCTATGAGTATGAATACCAGAAGTGAGTTAGAGGAGGAGCGACGATTGTTTTATGTAGCATTAACGCGTGCAGAACATCAAGCTTACTTAACATATGCACAATCTCGTTACCGATGGGGAAAATTAGTAGATAGTGAACCTTCTAGATTTATTGAAGAAATAAATGACCGCTTTTTAGATTATTTAAATCCCGAAAATGTTGGAAATTATCGTTATAAACCTATGATGGATATCGATATTTTTGGAGATGTAGATAAATCTAAATTAAGATTGGCAAAACCTGTAAATAGTGCACCACCAAAATATTTAGAAAACCCTTCTGAAAAACCAAATATTAGAAAGTTAAAACCTGTTTCGGGAATTAAAACTCAAGCTACAACAAATTTATTTGATTCTAGTTTAGTGGTTGGGAATGTTGTAATGCACGAGCGTTTTGGAAAAGGAGAAGTAATTAGCTTAGAAGGAGTAGGAGCCGATAAAAAAGCAGAAATAAAGTTTGATGTTGGAGGAGTTAAAAAACTTTTATTGAAGTTTGCTAAGCTTGATGTGATTGGGTAAAATGTTTTCGTCACTTCGAGTGTTTTTATGAAGTGAAACATAATAAAAATGTATCGAGAAGCATGCAACAATCATTTGTTTATATTTTAAAATGCTCAGACAACTCATATTATACCGGAGTGACAAGTAATTTGTCTCAGAGAATTTTTCAACATAACGTTGGCTTTTATCCAGATTGTTATACAATAAATAGAAGACCAATTGAATTAGTTTATTATGCTGAATTTACAGATATATCTATTGCAATTGAATTTGAGAAAAAAATTAAAAAATGGTCGAGACGTAAAAAAAAAGCATTAATAAATGAAGAATACGATAAGTTACCTAATTTAGCAAAAAAGAAATTTTAATTGGCTCTCGATACTTTCATCTACGATGAACACTCGAGCTGACGAAAGTAAATCATAAAAAATGGCAGAATTTATCAAAATTTACGAAGACAAACCTAGCGAAGCAGCCATAAAAAAGGTTGTTGACGTACTTAGAGATGGTGGTTTGGTAATTTATCCTACTGATACTGTTTATGGTTTAGGTTGCGATATTACAAATTCTCGTGCTTTAGAGAAAATAGCAAAAATTAAAGGGATAAAACTCGAAAAGGCAAATTTCTCTTTTATTTGCTACGATTTAAGTAATATTTCCGATTATATAAAGCAGATAGATACTTCAACTTTTAAAATTTTAAAAAGAGCATTACCTGGTCCTTATACTTTTATTTTACCAGGAAATAATGATTTACCTAAAGAGTTTCGTAAAAAGAAAACTGTTGGTATTCGTGTTCCTGATAATAATATTGCTCGTGAAATTGTGAAAATACTTGGAAACCCAATTGTTTCTACTTCAATTCACGATGAAGATGAAGTATTAGAGTATTCTACTGATCCTGAACTAATTTTTGAAAAATGGCAAAACAAAGTCGATTTAGTAATCGATGGTGGTTATGGAGACAATGTAGCTTCTACAATAATAGATTTATCTAGTTATGAGCCTGAAGTAATACGTGAAGGAAAAGGAAGTTTAGATATTTTATAATAAAAAAAGGTTAGCAAATTCGCTAACCTTTTTTTATTTATTATGATTCTTGCATGTTATGAAAAACGTTCATAACGTCGTCATCTTCTTCAATTTTTTCTAATAATTTTTCAACATCAGCTACTTGCTCTGGAGTTAGCTCTTTTGTTACTTGAGGAATTCTATCAAAACCAGAAGACAAAATTTCCATTCCACGGTTTTCTAACTCTTTTTGAATAGTTCCAAAACTCTCAAAAGGGGCATACATTACGATTCCGTCTTCATCGGCAAAAATTTCTTCTACTCCAAAATCAATCATTTCTAATTCTAATTCTTCAACATCTAAACCTTCTGCAGGAATTCTAAAATTACAAGTATGGTCAAACATAAATTCTACAGAACCTTGAGTCCCCATTGTACCATTACATTTGTTAAAGTAACTTCTAATGTTTGCAACAGTTCTATTATTATTATCAGTAGCTGTTTCTATTAAAATTGCAATTCCGTGAGGAGCATATCCTTCAAATAAAACTTCTTTAAAGTTAGCAGTATCTTTATCTGAAGCTTTTTTAATAGCTCTTTCTACATTGTCTTTTGGCATGTTAGCTGCTTTCGCATTTTGAATCACCGCTCTTAATCGCGAGTTAGTTTCAGGATTTGGACCTCCTTCTTTAACTGCCATTACGATATCTTTACCAATTCTTGTAAACGTTTTAGCCATTGCTGACCAACGTTTCATTTTACGTGCTTTTCTAAACTCAAACGCTCTTCCCATTTCTGTATGGATATTAATTTAATTTGAGTTGCAAAAATAAGAAATTATATCAAAAAAAAAGAGGCCTAAGCCTCTTTTGGATATGTAAGTTTGCCAATAAATCCTGGCATTCTTTTACCTTGTATATCGTAAATTGCTTTTATCCATAAAACTCCCATCATTGGAAATACTATAAATGATAATTTATTATATCCCCAAGCACCAGAAAAATCAAAATGTATAATATGCATAATTGCTCTAGTTAAACCACATGCATAACATTCTATTCCCGCTAATTGAACTGAGAGGCAAATACTTTCGCCATTATCAAAAAAATCAACTGGTAAAAATAATAATATTATTGGTGCTAATATTATGACTATATTAGAAGAATAAAAGTAAAGTTTACGAAAGAATTTCATATTTTAATATGATTACAGAGTTTTAGAATAACTTCCGTTTTTAGGTTGTAAGTCACCTGTAATGATTCTAATTAAATCAATTAAAGCCCAAACACCACAACCACCTAATGTCAATAATTGAACAATTCCTTGCCAAGTATATCCTAAATAAAAACGGTGAATTCCTAAACCACCAATTAAAGCTACTAAAATAAGAGCAGTAACTTGACTTTTTCCGCTTCCAGCAGCAGGAGAACTTAATTCATCGTCTAATTGATTAACAGTTTCAGTTTGTGTTTGAACAGGGAATGAAGCATAACTAATTGAAGTAATTGCTCCGAAGGCAAAAAATAATGCCGCTAGAAATAATTTTAGTTTCATATAAAATAATGTTTTAGATTTGCACAAATTTAAATAAGTGATAAAATGTTTCCAAATTTTTTTAGGTATTTTTTAATAGTATTTTTATTAATAATCAATTTTACCTATTCACAAACTGAATATGAGTTTTATGGAGCACTACAACTCAATGGTAATCAAGAGCATTCAATCTCCTATAAAATAAATTTCAAAATTAATAATGGTAAGATTAATGGTTACTCGGTTACTGATATAACTGGTGAACATGAAACAAAAAATGTTATTTCAGGATTTTATGACAGTAATACAAAAATTTTACAATTTAAAGAAGAAGAAATTTTATATACAAAATCTCCAATAAGTGAAAATTCATTTTGTTTTGTAAATTTTAAAGGTAAAGTTGACTTAGGTTCAAAAAACACTATTATTAAGAATAACTTTAAGGGTTTATTTAAAAATAAACAAAAATGTATTGATGGACTTCTAACATTAATTAGTGTTGAAAAAGTTGAAAAACTTGTAAATAAAGTTGATAAAAAAATTCAACGTTCAAATAAAGTTGACAACGCAACAAAAGAAAAGTATAGTCCTGTTAAAATTTATGATAGTTTGAAGGTAAATTATGTGAAAGCAAACCAAAATGTAAATTTGTTTTTTAAAGGAAATAAAGTTGAATTAAAAATTTGGGATGTTGGAAAAGAAGATGGTGATATAATTGATTTGTATCAAGATGACAAAATTTTATTAAAAGATTATACAACTACCAAAATAATTAAAATTATTCCAGTAAGTCTTAAGAGTAATACTGAATTTAAAATTTCAGCTAAAAATTTAGGAACTATAGGTTTAAATACTCCTAAAATAGAAGTTTCTGATGGTGATCGAAAATTTGAACTAATGATTAATTTAAATACTAATGAGTCAGCAAAAATAACAATAATAAAAAATGAACCCTAATGGTTCATTTTTTATTATTGTTATTTTTTAGTTCTTCTTATAAAAAGGTAATTTCACCACTTTAGCTTTTAAATCTTTATTTCTAATTCTAATATAAATTTCACTTCCTTCTGTAGCTAAAGTTGTAGGAACATAACCTAAACCAATTGCTTTTCCTAAAGAAGGCGATTGTGTTCCAGAAGTTACAATTCCAATTACAGTGCCTTTTGCATCAACAATTTCATAATCGTGACGAGGAATTCCTCTATCAATTAATTCAAAACCAACTAATTTCTTAGAAACTCCAGCTTCTTTTTGTTTTTTCAAGTTTTCAGAATTTGTAAATTCTTTATCAAACTTAGTAATCCAGCCTAATCCTGCTTCAAGTGGAGAAGTGGTATCGTTAATATCGTTTCCGTATAAACAGAATCCCATTTCTAGACGTAAGGTATCACGAGCCGCTAAACCAATTGGTTTAATTCCAAATGCAGCGCCTGCTTCAAAAACTTTGTTCCAAATTTGTTCGGCATCTTCATTTTTGAAATAAATTTCGAATCCACCAGAACCAGTATAACCTGTAGCTGAAACAATTACGTCGCTTTTTCCTGCGAAATCTCCAATTTGGAAGGTGTAATATCCCATATTAGCTAAATCAATAGATGTTAAAGATTGCATCGCTTCAGCCGCTTTTGGTCCTTGAATTGCTAATAATGAATACTCGTCAGATAAATTTTGCATGTCTACACCTAAATCATTGTGTGAAGCAATCCAATTCCAATCTTTTTCAATGTTAGAAGCATTAACTACTAACATATAATTATTGTCTTCAATTTTATAAACAATTAAATCATCAACAATTCCGCCTTCTGTATTAGGTAAACAAGAATATTGTGCTTTACCATTAACTAATTTAGAAGCATCATTAGAAGTTACTTTTTGAATCAAGGCTAAAGCATTTTCTCCTTTTAAGAAAAATTCGCCCATGTGCGATACATCAAACACTCCAACACCATTACGAACAACTTCGTGTTCTGCATTTACTCCTTCGTATTGTACTGGCATGTTGAAACCTGCAAAAGGAACCATTTTTGCTCCTAGTTGTTCATGAACATGAGTTAAAGCTGTATTTTTCATTTAGTAGTTTGTGTTATATTTTTATGGTGCTAAATTATTCTTTTTAAATAAAGTGTACAAGTTTAAAAATATAAAATTTTTAACTACTTCTGTTGCATTATCTGTAAATTAAAGCCAGACTTTCCTTCAGTTCTTCGTAATTCTCAATTACAATCGATTTTTTTTCTTTATCAATAATTCCCGAAATATCGTCGGGCAACGGCAATTCTTTGCCAATAACTTGTTCTACAGTGTCTTTAAATTTGATAGGATGTGCCGTTTCTAAAAATACTTTTACGCTATTTGGAATCGTTGCTTTTTGTGTTCCTAAGTAACCAACAGCACCATGAGGATCAGCAACATAATCGTATTGAGAATATAGTTCTTGTATCGCTTTTTTGGTTTGTAAATCATTATAGGAATACGACGAAAACACCGATTTCAATTCCGGAACATTTTGATGAAATAATTCTAAAATTCGCACAAAATTACTCGGATTGCTTACATCCATAGCGTTTGATAATGTGGCAACCGTTTGCGACGGTAAATATTCTTCCGTTTCTAAAAAGCGTGGAACCGTATTATTAGCATTGGTTGCTGCTATAAATTGTTCGATTGGTAATCCCATTTTGTAAGCCAACAAACCGGCACAAATGTTTCCAAAATTTCCACTTGGACACGAAATAACTACTTTTTGCTGTAGCTTTTTCAGTTTTTTATAAGCCACAAAATAGTAAATCATTTGAGGCAACCAGCGCGCCACATTGATAGAATTAGCTGAAGTTAGATTGTATTTTTGCAATGAACTATCCAAAAAGCTTTTTTAACCATAGCTTGGCAAGTGTCGAAAGTATCGGTTACTTCCAAAGCAAAAATGTTTCCTCCCAAAGTAGTTAATTGTTTTTCCTGAATTTCACTTACACGTTTAGAAGGGTAGAGGATTACCACTTTTACACCTTTCACGCCTAAAAAGCCATTAGCAACCGCACCACCGGTATCACCGGAAGTTGCAACTAAAACAGTCACATTTTCATTAGAATTTCTATTAAAGTAACCCAAACAACGCGACATGAATCTTGCGCCAACATCTTTAAAAGCTAATGTTGGTCCGTGGAAAAGTTCTAATGAATACAAATCTTCCGTTATTTTGACTACCGGAAAATCGAAAGTCAAGGTTTGGTTGATGATTTCTTTTAAAGCATATTCCGGAATTTCGTCGCCAATGAAAGGTTGTAAAACGGTATAAGCGATTTCGGTATCCGAAAGATTTTCGATAGTATCAAAAAAGCTTTGTGGTAATTGCGGAATTTCTTCTGGAAAATACAAACCTTTATCGGGCGCTAATCCATGAATAACTGCGTCTTTAAAACGAACTTTTATATTGTGATTATTGGTACTGAAATATTGCATTTTTAAATTTACAAATTATATAATTACTACACCAGTGTTGTTTACTTTAGAACAATGAACATCAAAAGAAGTATAAAATTCTTTTCCTAATTCATTGAATTTATCTTTCACTTTTTCAGCTACTTGATTTCCTTTACATAAAGCAAAAATTGAAGGTCCTGAACCCGAAATTCCAGAGTTCAAAGCGCCGTTTTCTAAAGCACTTTGCTTCAATTCTTCAAAATGAGGAATCAAATTTTTACGAGCCGGTTCTACGATTACATCAACTGCTGAACGACCAATTAAGTCATAATCTTCGGTGTACAAACCTGCTACTAATCCGGCCACATTTCCCCATTGCGTAATGGCACTTTTCAACGGAACCTCTTTCGGTAAAACGGCTCTGGCTTCTGAAGTTTTGACTTCAATATGTGGATGAATAACCACAACATGCAATTCACTCGGGCTTTCAATATTGATTAAATCTAAAGGTTCGTAACCTCTAATTAAGGAAAATCCACCTAAAAGAGCAGGAGCAACGTTATCGGCATGTAAAGAGCCACTAGCAATGGCTTCACCAATCATACTAAAAGGAACCAATTCTTTTTTAGTCAACGGATTACCGGCTAAAACGTTAATGCCATAAACGGCTCCGGCAGCACTTGCTGCGCTACTTCCAATACCACTTCCGACTTTTATTTTCTTGTGAATTTCAATTTCAAAACCATAATCGAGTTGTAAATGATCGACTAAAGCTTGAGCGGCAACTCCAGACACATTTTTTGAAGTTTCATAAGGTAAATCAGCGCCGGTAATTTGAGTAATGGTAATTCCTGGTGCTTCTTTTTTACGGAAAATCATTTCGTCGCCAATGCCTTCTAAACACAGTCCGATGATATCGAAACCACAAGAAAGATTAGCAACTGTTGCGGGGCAAAATATTTTTATTTCGTTCATAATCGATTTTTTAAAAGTTTCCTACACGTATTACATCTGCAAAAATTCCCGAAGCTGTTACGTCAGCGCCAGCACCGGCACCTTTAATGAGTAAAGGTTGTTCTTTGTAGCGATCGGTGTAGAATAATACAATATTGTCTTTTCCATCTAAATGATAAAACGGATGGTCTTTAGCGATGAATTGTAAACCAACAGACGCTTTTCCGTTGTCAAATTGGGCTACATATTTTAAGCGAAATTCTTTAGTTTGAGCTTCTTTCAATAATTCGTTAAAATGTGCTTTATGAGTTTCTAAACTCGTTAAAAAGTCGGGCACTGAAGTCGTGTCCAAACATTCTTTTGGTAGAAAGCTTTCGTTTGCAATATCACTCATTTCGTAAGCATAACCACTTTCTCTGATAAGAATTAAAAGCTTACGCATGACATCAACACCACTTAAATCAATCTTAGGATCTGGTTCTGTATAGCCTTCAATTTGAGCTTGTTTGACTATATCAATGAAAGTATCACTCGTATTGAAATTATTGAAAATAAAGTTCAAACTTCCTGATAAAACCGCTTGAATTTTATGAATTCTGTCGCCGCTGGCAATACAATTTTTTAGCGTATCGATAATTGGTAAACCGGCTCCAACATTCGTCTCGTATAAAAATGGAACTTTGTATTGGCGTACCAAATCTTTCAGTTCTCTGTAATTTTCTAGCGGAGACGAACAAGCAATTTTGTTACAAGTAACCACCGCAATACTATTTTTTAAACAAGTGTTGTACCAAGTTGAAACATCGGCATCCGCTGTATTGTCAACGAAAATACTATTACGTACATTGATTTCTTTGATCTTGGAAGTGAATTCGGCTAACGATGCTTTTTTACCGTTTTCTAAAGTTTCTTTCCAGTTTTTTAAGTCGATTCCTTCTTTATCAAAATGCATTTTTCGGCTGTTGGATAATCCCAAAATACGAACCGAAATATTTAGGTTTTGTTTCAAAAATTCTTGTTGGTTTGAAATTTGTTCAATGAATTTACTTCCAACATTTCCCGTTCCAACCACAAATAAATTTAATTGTTTGGTTACGGTTTCAAAGAAAACTTCATGCAATGCATTTAATGCTTTTATCACATCTTTTGAATTGATTACAGCCGAAATATTACGTTCGGAAGCTCCTTGTGCAATGGCGCGAACATTAACATTATTTCGACCTAAAGTACTGAACATTTTTCCGCTCAATCCTTGATGATTTTTCATTTGGTCACCCACAAGTGCAATGATACTCAAATCTTTTTCTAATTGACACGCATTCAATTGACCGTGAGTAATTTCCTTGTGAAATACTTCGTCAATATATTTTTTCGCTTTTTCTGCTTGATTTTCTAAAATTCCGATACAAATAGAATGTTCGGATGACGCCTGAGTGATAAAAATAACATTGATGTTGTGCAACGATAAGGTTTCGAAAAGCTTTTTAGCAATACCGGAAACACCAACCATTCCGCCGCCTTCAAGCGTTAGTAAAGCGATTTTATCAATATTACTAATTCCTTTTACCGATTGCTGTGGCGTTGTATTTTCATTAGAAATCAAAGTTCCATGTTCGTTAGGAGCAAAGGTGTTTTTGATCCAAATAGGAATTTGTTTTTTAAGCGCCGGTTGGATTGTTGGTGGATACAAAACTTTGGCACCAAAATGAGATAATTCCATCGCTTCTTGGTATGAAATAGAAGCGATAGGTTGCGCTTGTTTCACAATTTTAGGATTGGCCGCATACATTCCGCTGACATCTGTCCAAATTTCTAGAGAATCAGCAGAAACACCATTAGCTAAGATGGCAGCTGTATAATCAGAACCTCCGCGACCTAAAGTAGTGGTGCTGCCATTTCGAGAACTAGCGATAAATCCGGGTAAAACAAATAGTGATTTCTCTGTTTTTTTGAAATAATCATCAATATGTTGATAGGTTTCGGGATAAAAAACATTGGCATTACCAAAATTTTCATCGGTTACAATTAAAGAACGACTATCAACAAATGGATTCTGACTATCAAATTTTTGAGCAAAAAAACTAGAAATTATAGTAGAAGACAATAATTCGCCATAACCAATTATAGCGTCGTGAATTTTAGGTTGTACATCGCCCAAAAGATAGCAGCCTTCTAACAATGTTTCTAAATGTTTGAAATGCTTATGAATAGTTTTTTGAAGTTTTTCATCCTGTATCAAGTCAAGTTCTTGAATAACTGTTTCGTGTTGTTCTTTTAAGTTTGAGAACTTGGTTTTGTATTCTTTATTTTTTTCAGAAACCAAGTGTGTCAACTGAACTAGTTGGTCGGTTACACCGCTACAGGCAGATACTACAACAATTATTTTTGATTGTCTTTTTTTTGCTGAACAATATCAGCGACTTTTTTTATATTTTGAGCATTGGCTACTGATGTACCGCCAAATTTGAGTACTAACATAATGGAATATATAGATTAAAAGAATTTTTCTTACTAAAAAATAGCAATACAGTTATAGTATTATATGTAAGAATTAAACCCCAAATGGGGTAGTAGTTGTAACTGTAGTCGTTACAATAGTCGAAATGCCACAAGAAGAAATGATCTGTGCATTAGAATTTGATAAATATTTCGACTGACTTTTAATCATTGGTACAAATTTAGAAAAAGAAAAAAACAATTAAAAATTTTACATTCTTTTTATGATTTTATTAAATTTTAATTATTGAAAATACTTTAATTAATGAAATTACATTATTTATCTGTTAAATTTTATTTTATTGATAATTTTTATTTCAGTTTAATTTGCTTTTTCACGAATGTTTGCGGAATTTTGGGCTTTTAAAAATGTAAAAATGGAATCTGTTCATTATATAAGTTCTGATATCTTAACAATTGAGAAAATTGATAGTATTATTTCTCAAGATTTAAAATTGGCTTTATCAGAAGAAGCAAAAGTTTTAATTGAAAAATGTAGAACGTATTTAGACAAGAAAATGGAGACAAACGAAACTCCTATTTATGGAATAAATACAGGGTTTGGTTCTCTTTGTAACGTTAAAATTTCTGATGAAAATTTATCGAAATTACAAGAGAATTTAGTTCGTTCTCATGCTTGCGGAACAGGTGAAGAAGTGCCACATGAAGTGGTGAAAATAATGTTACTTTTAAAAATTCAATCCTTAAGTTATGGTCATTCGGGAGTGCAATTGGCAACAGTAGAAAGATTAATTGACTTTTATAATAACGATGTTTTACCTGTTGTTTATCAATTAGGTTCTTTGGGAGCATCTGGTGATTTAGCGCCTTTAGCACATTTATCTTTACCATTAATAGGTGATGGAGAAGTATATTATGATGGATTTAGACAACCCGCTCAAAAAGTTTTAGATAAATTAGGTTACGATCATATAAAATTACAATCTAAAGAAGGATTAGCTTTATTAAATGGAACTCAATTTATGAGTGCTTATGGAGTTTATACTTTAATGAAAGCTAGTAAACTTTCTTATTTAGCTGATGTTATTGGAGCAATTTCACTAGAAGCTTTTGATGGTAGAATTGAACCTTTTACTGATTTAATTCATTTAGTTCGTCCGCACAAAGGTCAAATTCAAACTGCAGAACGTTTTCGTGAACTTTTAGAAGATAGTGAAATTATTAATCAGCCTAAAAAACATGTCCAAGATCCTTATTCTTTTAGATGTATTCCTCAAGTGCATGGAGCGTCAAAAGATACAATTGATTATGTGAAGAAAGTTTTTAGAACGGAAATAAATTCGGTTACTGATAATCCAAATATTTTTGCAACTGAAGATTTAATTATTTCTGGTGGAAATTTTCATGGGCAGCCATTAGCTTTAGCTTTAGATTTCTTAGGAATTGCCGTTGCTGAACTAGGAAGTATTTCTGAAAGAAGAACTTATCAATTAATTTCGGGTTTAAGAGATTTACCTGCATTTTTAGTAAACGATCCGGGATTAAATTCTGGTTTTATGATTCCGCAATATACTGCGGCGAGTATTGTGAGTCAAAACAAACAATTGGCAACTCCAGCAAGTATTGATAGTATTGTTTCGAGTAACGGACAAGAAGATCATGTAAGTATGGGAGCAAACGCTGCTACAAAAACACTTCGTATTGTTGAAAACTTAGAGCGTATTTTAGCGATTGAATTACTAAATGCATCACAAGCTATAGAATTTAGACGTCCGTTAAAATCGAGCGAGTTTATTGAAAGTTTCTTAAAACTTTACAGAGAAGAAGTAAGTTTTGTTGATGAAGATAGATATTTACACTTAGATATTGAAAAATCAATTTTGTTTATCAATAGTTTTCAAATTGATAGCGAAGTTTTAAATTAATAAAAAAAGCCACTTATTAAGTGGCTTTTTTTATTAATTCATAATTAGTACAATTGTAATTATTGCAGGCAAAGCTTGAATATAAAATATTTTTTTAGAAGCAGATAAAGCTCCATAAATTCGAGCAACTGATACGCAAATTAAAAAGAACAATGCTATATTCTTACTCCAAAATTCATCGTTTATAAATAAAGACCAAAGTAAACCCGCTGAAAGAAATCCGTTATACAATCCTTGATTTGCTGCTAATGTTTTTGTAGGTTCAAATAATTCATTAGGGAAATTACGAAATACTTTTGGGCCTTTTGTTGTCCATAAAAACATCTCTAATACTAAAAAGTAGAAGTGAAGTAAAGCTATTATAACTATTAGAATTTTGGCAACAATCATTTTTTAGTTTTTAAAATATTAATTATTAAAATCAAAATTGCACCGACCTCCGAAAGCATTCCAATAAATAATAGAATTTTGGCACCAGGCCAATGCATTATTTTGAATAACGCGCCTATAATTGTTATAGCAAATCCAAGCAAGAAAAAAACTAAAGGAAACTTATATTTGTTTTCCATCTATTGTTTCCATTTAAAATTTTTCTCAATAGCTTTAATCATTTCACCAGCAATATCTTTTTGAGTTGCTCCTTCAATTCCTTCAAGACCTGGAGATGAATTTACTTCTAATAATAATGGACCTTTAGAAGAACGAATTATGTCTACACCAGCTACTTTTAAATCCATTGCTTTAGTAGCACGAATTGCTATTTTCTTTTCTTCGGCAGTAACTTTAACTACAGATGCAGTTCCACCCATATGAATATTCGCTCTAAATTCCCCTGGAGCAGCTTCTCGTTGCATAGCAGCTACAACTTTTCCGTCTACAACAAAAAGACGCAAATCTTTACCATTTGCCTCTTTGATGAATTCTTGTACTAAGATGTTAGCATTTAAACTTTTAAAAGCGTTGATTACTGATTCTGCTGCTTTTTTAGTTTCTGCTAAAACTACACCTTTACCTTGTGTTCCTTCTAAAAGTTTAACAATTAAAGGCGAACCACCTACCATTTTAATTAAATCGTCAGTATCCAAAGGAGAATTAGCAAATCCTGTTGTAGGAATATCAACTCCGTTATTTAATAATAATTGTAGTGAAAACAATTTGTCTCTGGACTGACTAATGGCAGCTGCGCCATTTAAGGCAAAAACTTTTAAAGCTTCGAATTGACGAGTTAAAGCACAGCCATAATAAGTCATACTCGGTCTTATTCTTGGAATTACAGCGTCAAAATCATTTAAAATTTTACCACCACGATAATGAATCTCAGGAGTTTCAGCATCTAGTTTCATGTAGCAATATTTCAAATTTAAGAAGTGCATTTCATGACCACGCATTTCTCCGGCTTCAATAATTCTTTTATTACTATAAAGTTCAGGATTACTTGCTAATACGGCAATTTTTAAACCTTTTTTAGCTTCAACATCTGAATAATAATATTCTTTTAATTTTTCTTTAGTTGGTTGACCTAATAAATATTTTGCTTCAGGATCAACTAAGATTCTTCCCGACATAGCTTCTCTTCCTAAAAGCATACGGAATCCCATTGAATCTCTGTTAGTTAAAGTAACTTCAATTTCCCAAGATTTACCACCAATTTCTAAAGTTGTTTTAATTACATAACGTTTTTCTCTAAATCCGCTTGAACTTTTTACAACCCTTTGGTCGACTAGTTTTGCTTCGCAATGAATAACTGCTTTAGCATTGTTTTGAATAGGGTTAATATCAAACTTTATCCATTCTTCATTATCTTTTTGAAAAGGTTTAATATTTATAGCGTGAAGTGCAGAAGTTTTTGCTCCAGAATCAACACGAGCTTTAATAGTAGGAATACCAAGAGTAGGGAAAGAGCACCATTCTTCACTACCAACAATTACTTTATCTAACATTTATTGTTTCTAATTTTAATCTAAAGTACTAATTTTTTTTAATAAAAAAATCCTGCTTATTTAGCAGGATTTTCTTTGGTTTTTACTTGAATTGTAAGTTCACTTTTTCTTCATCTAAATCCATAAAAATTTCATCACCTTCATGTATTTTTGAAGTTATAATTTCTTCTGCAAGAGCATCTTCAACATATTTTTGAATAGCACGTTTTAAAGGTCTTGCTCCAAATTGCTTATCAAAACCTTTTTCTGCAATATAATCTTTAGCTTTTTCAGAAAGTCTTAAATCGTAGCCTAAATCTTTAACTCTGTCGTATAATTTAGCCATTTCGATGTCGATAATTTTATCAATATCTTCTTTATCAAGCGGATTGAAAACAATTACATCATCAATACGATTTAAAAACTCAGGTGCAAAGGCTTTTTTCAATGCATTTTCAATTACTCCTTTTGCGTGATCTTCTGCTTGAGAAGTTTTTGCTGTTGTACCAAAACCAACACCTTGACCAAAGTCTTTTAATTGTCTTGCTCCAACATTTGAAGTCATAATAATTATAGTATTTCTAAAATCAATTTTACGACCTAAACTGTCAGTTAAATGTCCGTCATCTAAAACTTGAAGCATCATGTTGAATACATCAGGATGCGCTTTTTCAATTTCGTCTAAAAGAACAACGCAATAAGGTTTTCTACGAACTTTTTCAGTTAATTGACCGCCTTCTTCATAACCTACATATCCAGGAGGTGCTCCAACTAATCTCGAAATTGCAAATTTTTCCATGTATTCACTCATGTCAATTCTTACTAAAGCATCTTCAGAATCAAATAATTCTTTTGCCAATACTTTAGCTAATTGAGTTTTTCCAACACCAGTTGAACCTAAGAAAATAAACGAACCAATTGGTTTATTTGGATCTTTTAATCCGGCTCTATTACGTTGAATAGATTTTGCGATTTTCTCAACAGCTTCATCTTGTCCAATTACTTTACCTTTAATTAGTTCAGGTAGTTTAGCTAACTTATTACTTTCAGTTTGTGCAATACGATTTACAGGAATTCCTGTCATCATAGAAACTACATCTGCAACATTATCTTCAGTTACCGTTACACGATTGTTTTTAGAATCTTCTTCCCATTTTTCTTGAGCAATTGCTAAGTCTTTTTCAATTTTCTTTTCATCGTCTCTTAACTTAGCCGCATCTTCATATTTCTGTTTTTTAACAACTTCATTTTTCTTTACACGAACATCTTCTAATTGACGTTCTAATTCTAAAATTTGTTTAGGAACATCAATATTTGTGATGTGAACACGAGATCCTGCTTCATCTAGAGCGTCAATGGCTTTGTCTGGTAAAAACCTATCAGTCATGTATCGACTTGTTAATTTAACACAAGCTTCAATAGCTTCGGGTGTATAAATAACATTGTGATGATCTTCATATTTAGCTTTAATGTTGTTCAAAATAGTAATAGTTTCTTCAACAGATGTTGGTTCAACTACAACTTTTTGAAAACGACGTTCTAAAGCTCCATCTTTTTCAATGTATTGACGATATTCGTCTAGAGTAGTAGCTCCAATACATTGGATTTCACCTCTAGCTAGAGCGGGTTTAAACATATTGGATGCATCCAAAGAACCAGTTGCGCCACCAGCGCCAACAATAGTATGGATTTCATCAATGAAAAGAATGATGTCGTCGTTTTTCTCCAACTCATTCATTACAGCTTTCATTCTTTCTTCAAATTGTCCTCTGTATTTAGTTCCAGCTACTAAACTGGCTAAATCTAGAGTTACAACGCGTTTGTTGAATAAAATACGAGATACTTTCTTTTGATAATCATTAAAGCTAATCCTTCTGCAATAGCAGATTTACCAACTCCTGGTTCTCCAATTAATAAAGGATTATTTTTCTTTCTTCTACTTAGAATTTGAGAAACACGCTCAATTTCTTTTTCTCTACCTACAACAGGATCTAATTTTCCTTCTTCGGCAAGTTCAGTTAAATCACGACCAAAATTGTCTAATACAGGAGTTTTAGATTTTTTTGTTGTTTTATTACCTTGTGGAGGATTATTAAATCCACTATCTTTTGATAAATCATCATTATCAGCATCATCGTTGAAAGACTCTGCTTTAGGTAAGTTTTCTATATAATCATCTTCGTTTGTTGTCATGGCGGTATATTGTTCTTTTACTGTTTCATAATCAATTTTTAGCTTATTCAATAGTTTTGTTGTGGGATCATTTTCATTACGTAAAATACATAACAATAAATGAGCTGTACTTATAATGCTGCTATTGAAAAGTTTTGCTTCTAAAAAGTTGTTTTTAAAGCTCTTTCAGCTTGTCTAGTTAAATGAAGGTTTTTTTTATCATTATTTTGAACTCCAACTGAATTAGCAGGGCTTAGTATTTCAACCTTTTTTCGTAATAAATCAAAGTCAACTGCCATATTATTCAATATCGTCATTGCTTTGCCATTACCTTCTCTTAAAAGTCCAAGCATAAGATGTTCGGTGCCAATAAAATCGTGCCCCAAACGTAATGCTTCTTCTTTACTATAAGAGATTACTTCTTTTACTCTTGGTGAAAAATTATCGTCCATTATTATTAATATCTAATTGTAAATATACTAAGAATTCTATTGAAATTGCAAATAATATGCCTAATCTTAGTATACTGACGAATTGACAAACTTTATTTTAAATATGAAAGAAATTGAAAATAAAATCATAAACATTTTGTAAAATTCATTGTTAATAAAAAAATCAAATTAATTTAAAATTAGCTTATATAAAAAGGTAAAAAGGCGTATATTGGCACGTTTAACATATAGATGATAAATTAAATATAAATACTTATGTCTGAAGGAGAAAAGTTAATTCCTATTAACATTGAAGATGAAATGAAATCAGCTTACATCGATTATTCGATGTCAGTTATTGTTTCGAGAGCGCTTCCAGATGTTAGAGATGGATTAAAACCCGTACATCGAAGAGTATTGTTTGGAATGCACGAATTAGGAATTCGTTCTAATAGTGCCTATAAAAAATCAGCGAGAATCGTTGGAGAAGTGTTAGGTAAATATCACCCACATGGTGATTCATCAGTATATGATACTATGGTTCGTATGGCTCAAGAATGGAGTTTACGATACTTAATGGTAGATGGTCAAGGTAACTTTGGTTCGATTGATGGCGATAGTCCAGCTGCAATGCGTTATACTGAAGCTAGAATGAAGAAAATATCAGAAGAAATGCTTGCTGATATAGAAAAAGAAACTGTTGATTTTCAGTTAAATTTTGATGATTCATTAGAAGAGCCAAAAGTATTACCAACTCGTGTACCTAATTTATTAATTAATGGAGCTTCTGGTATTGCTGTTGGTATGGCTACAAATATGCCACCACATAATTTAACTGAGGTTATTGATGGTACTTTAGCTTATATTGATAACAATGATATCGAAATTGATGAATTAATCAATCATGTAAAAGCTCCAGATTTCCCAACAGGTGGTATTATCTATGGTTACGAAGGTGTGAGAGAAGCATTCAAAACAGGTCGCGGTCGTATTGTAATGCGTGCTAAAGCTAATTTTGAAGAATCTAACGGGCGTGAAGCAATTATTGTAACTGAAATTCCGTACCAAGTTAACAAAGCCGATATGATTAAGAAAACGGCTGATTTAGTTAACGATAAAAAAATTGAAGGAATCTCAACTATTCGAGATGAATCGGATAGAAGTGGTATGCGTATTGTTTACGAACTAAAACGTGATGCTGTTCCAAATGTTGTTTTAAATACACTTTATAAATATACACAGTTACAATCTTCGTTTAGTGTAAATAATATTGCATTAGTAAACGGACGTCCGCAATTATTAAATTTAAAAGATTTAATTCACTATTTCGTAGAACACCGTCATGATGTTGTTACGAGAAGAGCACAATTCGATTTACGCAAAGCAGAAGAAAGAGCACATATTTTAGAAGGTTTAATTATTGCTTCTGATAATATTGATGAAGTTATTGCTTTAATTCGTTCATCTAAAGATGGAGAAGAAGCAAGAGCTAAATTAATGGAGCGCTTTAAATTATCTGAAATTCAAGCGAGAGCTATTGTTGAGATGCGTTTACGTCAGTTAACAGGTCTTGAGCAAGATAAACTTCGTGCAGAATATGAAGAGATAATGAAGTTAATTGCATATTTAAAAGACTTACTTGCAAGCAAAGAAATGCGTATGCAAGTAATTAAAGACGAATTAACTGAAATTAAAGATAAATATGGAGACGCTCGTCGTTCTCAAATTGAATATGCTGGTGGAGATGTAAGTATTGAAGATTTAATTGCTGATGAATCTGTAGTTATTACAATTTCTCATGCAGGTTACATTAAACGTACATCTTTATCGGAATACAAAACACAAAATAGAGGAGGAGTTGGTCAAAAAAGTGCCGCAACAAGAGATCAAGATTTCTTAGAGCATTTATTTGTAGCAACTAATCACCAATATTTAATGTTCTTTACGCAAAAAGGAAAATGTTTCTGGATGCGTGTGTTTGAAATTCCTGAAGGAACAAAAGCCAGTAAAGGTAGAGCTATTCAAAATATCATCAATATTGAACCAGATGATAAAGTAAAAGCTTATATCTGCACTCAAGATCTTAAAGATGAAGAATACATTAACAACCACTTTGTAATTATGGCTACAAAGCAAGGAATTGTTAAGAAAACTCCTTTAGAACAATATTCTCGTCCACGTCAAAATGGTATTAATGCAATTACAATTCGTGAAGATGATGAATTACTAGAAGCAAAATTAACAACTGGAAATAGTCAAGTTTTATTAGCCGTTAAATCTGGTAAGTTAGTTCGTTTCGAAGAAGAGAAAACTCGTCCAATGGGAAGAACTGCATCTGGAGTTAGAGGTATTACTTTAGCTGATGAAAAAGATGAAGTAATTGGTATGGTTTCAATTGATAAAAACCACATCAACGATTCACAAATTTTAGTTGTAACTGAAAATGGTTATGGTAAGAGAACTAAATTAGTAGATGAAGATGGAGAAGATGTTTACCGTATTACAAATCGTGGTGGAAAGGGAGTTAAGACATTAAATATCACAGATAAAACAGGTCAATTAATTGCAATTAATGCTGTAACTGATGAAGATGATTTAATGATTATCAATAAATCTGGTTTAACTATCAGAATGAGAATTGATGATTTACGTGTAATGGGTAGAGCTACACAAGGTGTTCGTTTAATTAATATTAAAGGAACTGATTCAATTGCTGCAGTAACTAAAGTTTTACGTGAAGAAGAAGTTGATGATATTAATGAAGGTCAAGAAAACGGTACAGAATTTGATAATTCAGAAAACAACGAAAATCAAGAATAATTAAAAGCCCAGTTTGGGCTTTTTTTAAAACTAAAAACAAAATGAAAAAATTATTATTAGCTACATCAATTATGCTATCAGTAGCTTCTTATGCTCAAAAGGATGAGTTAAAAACACTTAAAAAGATTTATTCTAAAAGTAATGTTTCTGACAAAGATCTAGAAACTTATAAAGCTACATTAGCTTCTTTAGAAAACTTAGCTACAGAGGAAGGTGATAAAGTGTATACAAAATTTTATAAAAATATGTATCCAACTTTAGTTTTAGCTTCAAAAGGTACAAATGCAACATTACAAGATCAAATGAATGTTTATCAACCTGATTTTATCACTAATTATGGTAAAACAATAGATGAAACTATTGAATATGAAACAAAGACAGGTAAAAAAGTTTATAAAGACGAATTAATTCAAGAAAAAACTGATTTTAAAAACCAATTAAATAATATTGCTTCCACTGCTTACGGAAACAACAAGTTCAAAGAGGCAGCAAGCTTATTTTATGCAAAATATCTTTTTGATCCTAAAAATGAAGGTCAAGCTTTAGAAAATGCATCAATTGCAGCTGTACAATCTCAAGATTATAAGTTAGCTGAAAAGATGTATGAAGAATTAAAGAAAAGTGATTATTTAAATAATGCTACAAAGTATTTAGCAGTAAGTAAAGTTAGTGGTGAAGTAGATACTTATACATCAAAGGCAGATAGAGATAGAATGGTTAAAATTGGTTCTCACGAAAAGCCGTCTGAAGAAAAAGTTTCTAAACAAAAGCCAGAGATTTACAAAACTTTAGCTTTAATTTATGTTCAAAATGGTAAACTTGTTGAAGCTAAAAAGGCTTTAGCTGAAGCTAGAGAGTTATCTCCAAATGATGAAGATATTAAAAAAGAAGAAGCTCGCTTATATTTTAATGATGCTTACGAGTTATTAAAAGACGATCAAAAATTGGTTGATGAAATTAATGCTAATTTATCAAACAAAGCAAAATATGACGAGTTAATGGCAAAAAGAAAAAATAACTTTTCTACTGCAATGCCAAGTTTTGAAAAAGCATATTCATTAAATCCTTCTGATCAAAACACAAAATCACTTTTAAAAATGACCTATGAAATTTTAGGTATGAAAGAAAAAGCTGATAGTATCAAATAGTAAAAAATCCCAACTAAACGTTGGGATTTTTTTTTAAATTATTTTCTTAATAACTCTCAATTTATGAGTGTGTCTATTTGTTTCAGCATTGTATATTCCTAAATGATCTAAAAAATCAATTCTAACTTTTCCAGAGGCGTGAATAATATGATTGTTCTCAAGCATTATCCCAACATGAATAATATTTCCTTCTTCATTGTCAAAAAAGGCTAAATCACCAGGTTCGCTTTCTTCTATAAAACTCAACGCTTCTCCTTGTGTAGCTTGTTGTGAAGCATCTCGTAAAAGATGGTAGCCATTTAGTTTGTAAACCATTTGTGTAAAACCAGAACAATCAATTCCGAATGGTGTTTTCCCTCCCCATAAATAAGGTGCATTTAAATACATAAATGCTGTTTTTATAAGATCTAACTTAGGTTTTATACCGCAAGTTCTTATTCCTTCAAAAGTATAATTTTTGTCGTTTATATTTTCATCGTTTAAAAATGAAAGAGAACTTCCCATAGAGATAGGTAATAATTCATTATTTGAATTGGATACAAACTCAATTAAATCATTGCTTAAAACAAGTGGAGTATTTTGAAGTATTTCAAATTGAGCTTCGGAAATAAACTGAAATTGTTTGTTGTCAATCCAACCTTGATAATTGTCAAAAGCTATTTCAATCTTAGTCCATTTTAATTGATGGTCTAAAACTTTAAAATGTTCGCCAAAAAGAAGTTGTGTTACTTGTTCGCTTCTATCTGAAGCTTCAAGCCGAACAGGAACAATAGCAAGATTGCAAATACCAAACATTAACTCTATAATAAAAAACAAAGTTATGAGATATATTGAAAATATCCCATAACTTCATCAAAAAAATACTACAATTAAGCGCGTTCTATTACAATAGCAGAAGCACCGCCACCACCATTACAAATAGCAGCTGCACCAAATTTTGCGTTATTTTGTTCTAAAACATTGATTAAAGTAACAATGATTCTTGCTCCAGAACAACCAAGAGGATGTCCTAATGAAACTGCACCACCATTAACATTTATGTTATTTTCAGATAAACCTAAAATTTTAGCATTTGCTAATCCTACAACTGAAAAAGCTTCATTAAATTCAAAATATTCAATATCAGAAATTGATAAACCAGCTTTGTCTAATGCTTTTGGTAAAGCTTTTGCCGGAGCTGTAGTAAACCACTTTGGTTCATGTGCAGCATCTGCATAAGATTTAATATAAGCTAAAGGTTTTAAACCTAATTCATTTGCTTTTTCTTCACTCATTAAAACTAAAGCAGCAGCACCATCATTAATTGTTGAAGCATTTGCAGCAGTAACTGTTCCTTCTTTTGTAAAAACAGCAGGTAAAGAAGGAATTCTATCTAACTTAACATTAGTAAATTCTTCATCTTTAGAAACAATAATAGGTTCTCCACGTCTTTGAGGAACTTCAACTGGAACAATTTCAGTATTAAATTTTCCAGCTTCCCAAGCAGCTGCAGAACGCTCATATGATTGAATTGCGAAACGATCTTGCTCTTCACGAGAGATATTATACTCAGAAGCACATAAATCAGCACAAACCCCCATTGCATTGTTATCGTAAGCATCTGTAAGGCCATCTTTTTGAAGACCGTCTACCATAGTAGTAGGACCAAATTTAACTCCGTTTCTCAAGTGAACATAATGAGGAATTAAACTCATGTTTTCCATACCACCAGCAATAATAACATCAGCATCACCGCTCATGATAGCTTGTGCACCTTGCATAACAGCTTTCATTCCACTTGCACAAACTTTATTTACAGTAGTACAAGGAACTGTATCAGGTAAACCTGCATACATTGCAGCTTGTCGAGCTGGAGCTTGACCATTACCTGCTTGTACAACATTACCCATTAATACTTCATTAACTTCTTTTGGATCTAAATTTATTTTAGCCAATGCTCCTTTGATTGCTGTTGCTCCAAGTTTAGTTGCAGGAACTGTAGATAAAGCTCCCATAAAACTTCCCATTGGTGTACGAACAGCAGAAACTATTACGACTTTTTTATTCATTTTATTGAAAATTAAATTGGTTTTGCGAATTTACTATTTTAATTGATTATATATTGCATTTTATTAAAAAAATAATGAATTGTATCTGAAAACTAATTGAATTTTAATTTTTATAAATTTTATTAAAAAAAAATTACCTCTATCTGTTTGAAATATAGAGGCTTTCAAATAAGTTTAAAAAAAATATATAAAAAAAACAAAAAAAGTGTTGTAAAATAGCTTTGTTTACTATACATTTGCAACCGCAAAAAAGATAAGTTCTTATATAGATTAAAGGAGAGGTGCCGGAGTGGTAACGGAGCAGATTGCTAATCTGTCGACGGGTAACTGTCGCCAGGGTTCGAGTCCCTGTCTCTCCGCTTTATTTTTTTCGGGGTGTAGCGTAGCCCGGTCATCGCGCCTGGTTTGGGACCAGGAGGTCGCAGGTTCGAATCCTGCCACCCCGACAATAAAAATAATGGTTGCGTAGCTCAGCTGGATAGAGCAACTCACTTCTAATGAGTAGGTCCCAGGTTCGAATCCTGGCGCGATCACAAAAAAAGCCTAGCATTTGCTAGGCTTTTTTGTTTTTTATTATTTCTCTTTTATTCTATACACTTCAAGTATTCCATAAAATATTTTGAAGGATAAAAAGTTTCGTTTAAAATTTCAGAATGAAATTCACTTTTTACATTATAATCTACTTTTTCACCGGCATATTGAACTCTTATGATTGATATAGGTGATTTTTTTAATTCTTCGTAATTGGTTTTAGTAAAAACAAAATAACCGCTTAAAACGCGAATATTTGCTTTATCTTCTTCGTTATATGATAATGTGGAACAAACATTTTCATTTATGCTTTTCAATGTTACATATTTTCCATTTTCTAATTGAAAAATTATTCTAGAAGATAAATCAAAACATTTTGATGGAATAAATAACGAGTTTTTTACAACAATTTGTATTGATAATGTTGGTACACCATTATTCTGAATTAATTTAAAAGAAATCAATTCTCGTGTAGTTCCAAAAACTTTTTCGTAAATCAGTTTTTCGGGTAAAATTCTTAAATAAGTTGAATCTGTTTTTTCTTCAAATTCATATTTACAATTGTTCTGTGAGAATAATAGAGTAGGGAACAACAGTATAAAAATCCATTTCATAATTAAATTTTTTCACAAAGTAACACTATTTTTTGGTTTTCAATATTTGTTGTAAAAAAAGCAAAAATTGTTCCACCATCAGTAATTTTAAATTTCTTTTTTATATCATCTGGTTTTAAAGGAAAGTTTCTGGTAGTCACATTCATTTTTTGCTTTTGTAAATACTTCTTACTGTTTTCTTTATCAAAATTAAAACATGTATTTATCTTAAACTTTCTACCTTGAAAATTTACAAGTTCAGTTGAAGTATAAAGATGTGAATGCTGATGCAGTTTTTTTACATTAAAAACAGAACCAACACTATCAAATTTCCCTGATTTCATTAACGCTGCATTCGGTTCATATAAATAATCATTTGGTAATGAATAGGAACTTTTAGAGTTATCATTTAGCGGAATTTTAGTTTCAAACACTTCATCTTTTTCAAGATTTACTGCAACAATATTGATATCATCTACGAAATCTTTTTCGATTTCCCACAAAATTTCTTTGACTTCATTTTCTAAAGCAATGATGTAAATATTTTTTACAAAATTTAATTCAGATAAACCTGCTTGAATATCTAAAATAGGAGCTGTTTTTACCAAAATTCTATTAGAATATTTTAAATAAAAAGGCAAAAGTTCGGGTAAATTTGGTTCGCAATCTTGCAACATAAAAACTTTACCTTTAGCTTCATTTCGTCTTGAAGGATCTAAATAAATTAAGTCAAATTTTGTATTTAATTCTTCTAAAATTTCAGTACTATTTCCGTTAATACAATTAATATTTTTAACCTTTAAAGCTTCAAAATTATGCTTTACAATTTCAGATAATTCTGAATTAATTTCACAATGTACTACTGTTTGAAATCTTTTAGAAAAGTAATAATCATCAATTCCAAATCCACCCGTTAAATCAATTATAGATTCACCTTCAAATAAAGATGCTTTGTATTCTGCGGTTTTTTCAGAAGAAGTTTGCTCAACAGAAATTTTACTTGGGTAAATAATATTTTCTGAAGAAAACCATGTAGGAAGTTTCGTTTTAGCTTTTTGTTTAGAAAGAATTTGTTCCAATAATTTACTGTAATCAACATTAGGAAATGGATTTTTTTTAAGCGCTAAATTTTTAACATCTGCGTTTAAATTATTGGTAATAAAATCTTGAATTTCAGGATTTAGAAAATTGTTCTGCGGCATTATAATTCTCTCGTTAAAGCTTTAACTACTTTGTTGTTTGGAAAAAATTCCTTTGCAATTACTTTAATTGCAGTATAAGCAGGAACAGCAATTATCATTCCGGTAACTCCAAATAAAGTTCCCGAAGCTAAGATTACTAAGAAAATTTCTAAAGGATGTGATTTTGTACTTTTTGAAAAAATAATAGGTTGACTAAAATTGTTATCTATTAACTGTACAATTCCCATTCCAATTAAAACATAAGTAAGTGTTGGTAAAACATCATTCGTAAAATCATCACCAATTCCACTTAATAAAATTAAACTCGATGCTACAATCATTCCCAATAAAGGTCCTAAGTAAGGAATGATGTTTAAAATGGCGCATAATAATGCAATAATAAAAGCATTCTCTACTCCAAAAATTAAAAAAACAATTAGATAAAGAACTAAAATTATAAATAACTGCAACATTAAACCTCCAAAATAACGCGTTAATAAGTTTGATATTGAACTCAAAGCCGTTAAAATTTTATCTTTTTGCTTTGAAGGTAATACATAATCAAATCTGTTTGAAAATTGCTCACGTTCTTTAAGAAAGAAAAAAGAAATGAATAATACTGAAGCTAAACCAATTCCTATGTTTCCAACGATAGTTACAATTGAATTAAAAATATTTGGTATAAAATCTAAATTAATACTAGATAATAATTTATTAGTTTCTAATGCACCAGATGCATTAATTCCATGTGATTCAAGATAAGTCGTTATAGAGTTAATAACTTCATTATAATTACTCTCCATTTTATCAATATCTAATAATGATAAATTTTGACCTTGAGAAACAAGTAAAGGAACAAATAAAAATAAAATGCCAATTATTAAAAGTAAAAAGAGCGAAATTGTTGTAACAACTGCTAAAGTATTTTTAAATTTTAATTTTGTTTTCAAAAAGTTTACAATAGGATTTGCAAGCAACGTAAACAAAATTGAAATAATTACATAAACTAAAATCGATGATAATTTAAAAATAAGATAGCCACTTAAGCAAATAATTGCTAAAATGAAAATGGTTCTTAATAATCCTTTTGAAAGTTCTTTTGAAGTCATTCTCAAAAATACAAAATTTAAATATTTTTTTTAGTGATTTCATACAAAGCAATACTCAAACTTTGTACAACATTCATACTACTGTTTTTACCAAACATGGTAATATGATAAGATGCTGATGTAATGTTTAGAAATTCATTTGAAACACCATAAATTTCACTTCCTATGATTATTACTAAAGGTTTATTATTTAAATCAATCTTAATATCTTGCAAAGGTTTACTAGACGAAGTTATTTCGATAGCGATAATATTACAATCAGTCTCGGTTAATTGATGAATTACTTCTTGCTTATCAAGAAATATTTCATAATCGACTTGTTTGTGGGTGTTTCTTGAAGTTTTGTTTATTTTTCTTTCAGAAAAAACGAAATTTTCACCTGTAAAAATGATTTTTTCGACACCAAAGGCATCGCAAATTCTAAAAATACTACCAATATTTTGTTGGAAATAAATTTCATCACAAATTACTATTATGGGAAATTTTTTCTCTTGAAAAGCTGTATTATAATGATTTAACTGTTCCAATAATTAATTATTAAAAACATAATTAATAATATTTGCTCCCATTTGTAAAGCTTTTAATCGTATTTCTACAGGATCATTATGCACTTCATAATCTTCCCAACCATCTCCTAAATCGCATTCGAAAGTATAAAGTAGCACTAATCGATTTTCTATAAAAATACCAAAAGCTTGTGGTCTTTTCTTGTCGTGTTCGTGAATTTTTGGTAATCCACTTGTAAATTTATACGGACCTTGAAATATTAGATGATTTACCGGAACTTCAACTAATTCGTTATTAGGAAATATTTTTTTATCTCACGTCTAATATATTCATCCATTCCATAATTATCATCAATATGTAAAAAACCACCTGCTAAAAGATAATTTCTTAAGTTAATAATTTCATTTGGAGCAAACACCACATTTCCATGACCAGTCATGTGTATAAATGGGTAAGAAAAAATATCGGAACTTTCTGCAGAAACAGTAGCTGGTTTTGAATTTAGAGTAGTTTTTATATTCTGATTACAAAATTGAATTAAATTAGGCAGAGATGTAGGATTTGCATACCAATCGCCACCTCCAGAATATTTCAACAAAGCTACTTCTTGAGCCAAGCAAATAGAAGATGCTAATAAAAAGAAATAAAGTATTGTTTTCATTTACTCATTAATTAAAGCTACTGTATGACAAGCAACTAAAGCAGCAGTTTCAGTTCTTAAACGTGTATTTCCAAGCAAAACAGGATGATAATTGCTCGAAATTGCTAATTGAATTTCTTTTTCAGAAAAATCACCTTCGGGTCCAATCAAAATTACGTAATTTTGGTTAGGCGTAATGCTTTTTTTTAATTGCTTTCTTTCTGTTTCGACACAATGAGCAATATATTTATTTTCACAATCTGTTTTTTTTATAAAATCTTTAAAGCTAATGGGTTCATTTATTTTGGGTAAAAAGAACTGATTAGATTGTTTCATAGCAGATTGAATAATTTTTTCTGCTCTATCTATTTTATAAACTTTACGTTCAGAATGTTCGCAAATAATTGGCGTGATTTCTTGAATGCCAATTTCGGTTGCTTTCTCTAAAAACCATTCAAATCGGTCGTTCATTTTTGTTGGAGCAACCGCAATGTGAAGGTTGTAATTTGGCTTTTCAAATTCTTGAATTTCAGTGATTTTTACTTCACATTTTTTCTCGGAAGCAATAGTGATTTCCGAAATAAATAAAAAACCTAATCCATTTGTAATAAATATTTTATCGTTTTCTTGTTTACGTAAAACTTTAACTATATGTTTGCTTTCTTCTTTATCGAAAGAGAAAAAAGAATCAGTGTTTTTTATATCGGCATTATAAAATAATTGCATCTGAAAATTACGAATTTAGTAGTTTGAAATTATGAAAGATAAACTACAAATAATTAATATTTAAAACTCAATTCTTGCTTTTGAAACCACTTTAGAATCGCTAAAATTATTTTCTAAAAAGTTATAATAACCTACTATTCCAATCATAGCTGCATTATCTGTTGTGTATTCAAATTTTGGAATATAGGTTTTCCAACCATATTTTGATTCTGCTTCTTTCAATGTTTTGCGAATTCCTGAATTTGCAGAAACACCGCCACCAATTGCAATTTGATTAATTCCAGTTTCTTGAACTGCAATTTTTAATTTATCCATTAAAATAGTAATGATAGTATGCTGAATAGAAGCACAAATATCGGCTTTATTTTCTTCGATAAAGTTTGGATTTTGAGCAACATTTTTTTGGATAAAGTACAAAATTTGAGTTTTTAAACCACTAAAACTAAAATCTAAACCATTGACTTTTGGCTTAGTAAAAGGAAAAGCTTTGGGATTTCCTTCTTGAGCAAATTTGTCAATTAATGGACCTCCAGGATAAGGCAAACCTAAAATTTTAGCCGATTTATCGAATGCCTCTCCAACAGCATCATCAGTAGTTTCTCCAATAATTTCTAAATCAAAAAAACTATTCACTTTAACGATTTGAGTATGTCCGCCGGAAATAGTTAAAGCTAAGAAAGGAAAAGTTGGCTTATCAAAACCTTCTTCGTGAATAAAATGTGCTAAAATATGTGCTTTCATATGATTGACAGCAACTAACGGAATATCTAAAGCTAAACTTAAAGATTTAGCAAAAGAACCGCCAACTAACAATGATCCCATTAAACCTGGACCTTGTGTAAAAGCGATACAATTTAAATCGGTTTTATTAATACCTGCTTTTTTTAACGCTACATCAATTACAGGTACAATATTTTGTTGGTGTGCTCTAGAAGCAAGTTCAGGAACAACACCACCATATTCTTCATGTACAGCCTGACGAGCAACAATATTAGACAACACTTTGTCGTTACATAAAACAGCAGCAGAAGTATCATCGCATGAACTTTCTATTGCAAGTGTATAAACTTTGTTTAAATTATTCATTTTAGGCACGAAAATTGCGTGATTACAATTGTAATAATCTTACAAAAATCCTTATTTTTGTTAATTAATACAAGATCCAATTAAAAGAGCAAATTTACAAAATATTACCGCTATCAAAAAAATAAAGAAAATATTACTTCGCAGCATTATTTTTCTGCTATTGTTTTTGCTCTTCATGGGGGTTTTATTGTCATTACCTTTTGTTCAAACTCAATTAGGAAAAGTAGCTACAAATAGCTTGAATGAGGAATTTGGAACTGATATTAGAATTGGTAGAGTAGCAATTTCTCCATTCTTAACTGTTAAACTTGGAGATGTTTTAGTTAGAGATCATCATAAAGACACTTTGTTTTATATAAAACGTCTTAATACTTCCATTTTAAATTTTAAAAAACTATACGATAATGGTCATCCATATTTGGGAGATGTAGGTTTACATGGATTAGATGCTCGAATTGTTCAATATAAAAATGAAGATGAAACTAACCTAGATAAATTTGTTGCAGCTTTCGATGATGGAACACCTTCATCTGGAAAATTTAGAATGAGTGTTACAACTTATGACGTTTACAACAGTCGTTTTAGATATATTGATGAGAATTTAGAAAATCCTAAACTGTTGGATTTTACTCAACTTAATGGAAAATTAAACGATTTTTTCATTAAAGGTCCCGATGTAACTACAAATATTGAAAAACTATCTTTTAAAGATCATCGAGGCTTAGTTGTTGAAAATTTAGCAGCAGATTTTACTTATACTAAAAGAAATATTCTTTTAGAAAATTTAGATGTTCATTCAAAAGAATCTCACGTTAAAGGTAGAGTTGAGCTATTGTATAAAAGAGAAGATTTTGCAAATTTTAATGATAAAGTTAGATGGCAAGCAGATATTAAAGAAAGTGTCATTGCATCTAATGATCTAAATTACTTTTATGACGAATTTGGAAAGAATAATAAATTCAAATTAGAAACAGAACTTAAAGGAACATTAAACAATTTTATTACACATAATTTACATTTAACTGATTCTTATAATTCGGAAATAATTGGTGATGTTAATTTTAAAAACTTATTTAAAAAAGGTGAATCTTTCTACATAAATGGTGATTTTGACAAAATACATTCAAATTATCAAAATTTAGGCAAAATATTACCAAGAATTCTTGGCGATAATTTACCAAGTTCTTTGGCTAAACTAGGGGAAGTAAATGTTTCAGGTCTAATTGAGCTTACAGATAATTACATAAATTCTAATGTTGATTTAAATTCAAATATTGGTTCGGTAATAGCTGATTTATCGATTCAAGATTTTGGTAATATTGATAATGCGAGTTATAAAGGAACCTTAGATTTAAATAGCTTTAACATTGGAGTTTTATTAAATGATTCTTCATTTAAAAATGTAACTGCAAATGTTTTGGTTAATGGTAAAGGATTTACTCAAAAGTATTTAAATACTTTAGTAGAAGGTCATATAGACCAATTATATTTTAACGGTTATAATTATACAAATATTGATATTGATGGTGCTATGAAGATGCCTTATTTTAAAGGTTATTTTAATAGTAATGATCCTAATTTAAGAATGGATTTTAAAGGACTTCTAGATTTAAGTTCAAAAGTTCAACAATACGATTTTACTTCTCACATAGATTATGCCGATTTAAATCTTTTAAATTTTAATAAAAACGATAGCATATCAATTTTTAAAGGAAATATAAGTTTAAAAGCAAAAGGAAATTCATTTGATGATTTAGCTGGAATTGTAAATTTGAATAATGTTTCGTACCAAAACAGCAGCAAGCAATTTTTCTTTAACGATTTCAATCTACAATCAGAATTTGATGAAAATAAAATACGAACCATAACGGTAAATTCTCCAGATATTATTGAAGGTAAAGTAGTAGGAAAATACAAAATCAAAGAAGTTAAAAAGATTGTTGAAAATGCTGTTGGTAGTTTATATGCAAATTATTCACCAAATAAACTTGAAAAAGGTCAATTTTTAGATTTCGATTTTACGATTTATAATAAGATTATAGAAGTTTTTGTTCCAGAAGTTTCAATTTCTGAAAACACTAAAATAAAAGGAAAAATTAGTGCCGATGATGGTAAATTTACATTTGATTTCACTTCGCCGAATATTTTAGCTTACGGAAATAAATTCGACAATATCAATATCGAAATCGATAATAAAAATCCATTATACAACACTTATATTTTAATGGATTCTATTCGAACAAAAAGGTATAAAATTTCTGATTTTAATTTAATTAACGTTACACTAAACGATACACTTTTTGTACATACAGAATTTAATGGCGGAAATAAAAATCAAGATCAATACGCTTTAAACTTATATCATACAATTAACGAAGATAAAAAGTCTGTTGTTGGTTTTAAAAAATCAGAATTAAAACTAAGAGAATATCTTTGGTTCATTAATGAAAACGAAACAAACGATAATAAAGTTGTTTTTACAAAAGACTTAAAAAGTTTCAATTTCGAAAAACTAAGTTTGTCTCACAACAATCAAAGAATGAGTTTCTTTGGTAAAATGATAGATTCTACTTATAAAGATTTAAATTTAGCTTTTCACGATGTCGATTTAGAAAAAATTGTTCCAGCTATAGATAGTTTAGAGTTTAACGGTAAATTAAACGGTTTTGCTACACTAAAACAAAACAAAAATGTTTATAAACCGGAGTCAAATATTAAGATTGAGAGTTTCCAAATTAATAAATATCCTCTTGGAGATTTAACTTTTAATATTGAAGGAAACGAAGCATTTAATCAATTTGATGTTGATGCAGCACTTACTCAAGACGATGAAGAGAAATTTTATTTAGACGGAACACTTGATTATATCAATAAACAAACTCATTTAAAAATGGAAGCTGGTTTCGATGAATTTCAACTGGCACCATTCGGACCATTATTAAGTAGTATTGTTTCAAATGTTAGAGGAAATGCAACAGGAAGAGCAACTATTAGAGGGTTAATCACTGAACCAGAAGTTGATGGTAGGTTGTATTTAAATGATTCAGGATTAAAAATTCCATATTTAAATACCGATTATAATTTTGAAGAAAACGCAATTGTAGATGTAACAGAGCATCAATTCTTATTCAGAAATATTAGAATAACAGATTCTAAATACAATACAAATGGTGTATTACACGGTAGTGTAAAACATGAAGTTTTTGATGATTGGGAAATTGATCTCGAAGTAAAATCAGATAATCTATTAGCACTAGATACTAATGACGGTGAAGACGTTTATTATTATGGTACTGCTTTTATGAACGGTTTTGCTACAGTGAAAGGTCCAACAGATGCCTTGGTAATTAATGTTGTAGGAGAATCAGAAAAAGGAACTTCTATTAAAATTCCTGTAAGTGACGGAGAAGAAATTGGGGATAATTCTTTTATAAATTTTATTTCAGAACAAGAACATTTTAATGAAATTAAAGGAATCGTAACTTCTAAAAATAAATATCAAGGTTTAGAGCTAGATTTTGATTTTGATATTGATACAGATGCTGAAATTGAAGTAATTCTTGATAGAAACTCTGGGCATTCCATGAAAGGTCGTGGTTATGGATCGATGAAGATGGAAATTAATACATTAGGTAAATTCTTAATGTATGGTGACTTTATCGTAGTTGATGGTGAATATAAGTTTAGATACGGTGGACTTATCGATAAAAAATTCACTGTAAAAAGTGGTGGAACTATCCGTTGGGAAGGGGAACCAATGAACGCTATTTTAAATTTAGAAGCAGTTTATAATACTCAAGCAAATCCAGCAGTATTATTAGAAAGTGCGTCTTTTAATAGAAAAGTAGATACTAATGTTTCAATCTTAATTAATGGAAGTTTAAGTAATCCTGAACCTGATTTTAATATCGATTTTCCAAATGTAAGTTCAGTATTAAGAAGCGAAATAGATTATCGACTACAAGATAAAGATACACGTCAAACACAAGCTTTAGCATTATTGTCTACTGGTTCATTTATGACAGCTGAAACGGCAGGAAATGCAGCTTACGGTCCATTATTTGAAAGAGCAAGTTCCCTGTTTAGCGATTTATTTTCAGATGAGGATAGTAAACTACAATTAGGTGTCGATTACAGTCAAGGAGATCGTCTAAATCAAATTTCTGATAGAGTAGGTGTCACACTTCAAACAAAGATAAGTGACAAAATTTCTATAAACGGAAAAGTTGGAGTTCCAGTGGGTGGAGTTACCGAATCGGTTTTAGTGGGTAATGTAGAAATTCAACTGCATTTAAATGATGATGGTACATTGAAAGCTCATGTTTTTAATCGAGAAAATGATATCAATTACATAGGAGAAGGCATTGGCTACACACAAGGTTTAGGTATTACTTACTCCGTAGATTTCGACAATTTAAAAGAGTTTATCCAGAATATTTTTCCTAAAAAGAAACAACAAACCGATAATAGTTCAAATTCCGACGATTTACCCGATTCAGAATTCTCACCAGAATACATCAACTTTATAAACGATCGTAAACACAAAAAATCGTCTGACTTAAACGAAAACGAACAACAAAGAATTCCTGAAATAGAGTAATTTTCACTCATTTTTTAGAAAGTTATCAACGAAATCGTTTGAATTTCATTAATAATTTATTTTAAAAGAGAATCTTATGATTTTCTCAAATTCCTTTACTAAATTTACAATAATAAATAAAAATATGACTAATAAAATATCAAAAATTGCGGTTTTGACATCTGGAGGTGATGCTCCAGGAATGAATGCTGCAATACGCTCAGTAGTAAGAACTTGTGCATATCATAATGTGGAATGTATAGGTGTTTATAGAGGTTATCAAGGTATGATTGAAAATGATTTCAAAGAGATGGGACCTCGTTCTGTAAAAGATATTATTAATAAAGGTGGAACGGTATTAAAATCTGCTCGCTCTAAAGAATTTATGACTGTTGAAGGCAGAAAACAAGCTTATGAAAATTTAAAAAATCAAGGAGTTCAGGCTTTAGTTGTAATTGGTGGAGATGGTTCTTTTACTGGTGCTGAAATTTTTAATAAAGAATTTGGTATCCCTGTTATGGGAATCCCAGGAACTATTGATAACGATATATATGGAACAAGTCATACACTAGGTTATGATACCGCTTTAAATACAGTTGTTGAGGCAATCGATAAAATTAGAGATACTGCAAGTTCACACAATCGTTTATTCTTTGTAGAAGTAATGGGACGAGATGCTGGTCACATTGCTCTGAATACAGGGATAGGTGCAGGTGCGGAAGAAATTTTAATTCCTGAAGAAGATTTAGGTTTAGAACGTTTATTAGATTCTTTAAAAAGAAGTAAAGAATCAGGTAAATCTTCAAGTATTGTAGTAGTTGCAGAAGGTGATAAAATTGGTAAAAATGTATTCGAATTAAAAGAATATGTAGAAGAAAATATGCCAGAATATGACGTTCGTGTTTCAGTATTAGGACACATGCAACGTGGTGGTTCTCCTTCATGTTTTGACAGAGTTTTAGCATCTAGATTAGGAGTAAAAGCAGTTGAGTCTATTTTAGAAGGAAAAACAAACTATATGGTTGGCTTGTTAAATGATAAAGTATGTTTAACACCACTTGAACAAGCGATAAAAGGCAGTTCAGAAATTGATAAAGAATTATTACGAGTATCAGATATAATGACAATTTAATTTATAAATAAACAAACTAAAAGAGAGAAATATGTCAAAAGTAAAATTAGGTATAAACGGTTTTGGTAGAATTGGCCGTATTGTTTTTAGAGAATCAATGAATAGAGATAATGTAGAAGTTGTAGCTATTAACGATTTATTAGATGTAGAACATTTAGCATATTTATTAAAATACGATTCAGTACACGGAAGATTCAACGGAAAAGTTGAAGTTAAAGAAGGTAAATTATATGTAAATGATAAATTTATCCGTGTAACTGCAGAAAGAGATCCAGCACAAATTAAATGGGATGATGCAACTGTAGATGTTGATATCGTTGCTGAATGTACAGGTTTCTTTACAACTAAAGAAACAGCAAAAGCTCACATTGCTGGTGGTGCAAAAAAAGTAATTATTTCGGCTCCATCTGCTGATGCTCCAATGTTTGTAATGGGAGTTAACCATGATAAAGTAACTGCAGAAGATGTAATTGTTTCTAATGCTTCTTGTACAACAAACTGTTTAGCTCCTTTAGCAAAAGTAGTTCACGATAACTTCGGAATTATTGAAGGTTTAATGACAACAGTTCACGCTAGTACATCAACTCAAATGGTTGCCGATGGTCCTTCAAGAAAAGACTGGAGAGGTGGTCGTGCAGCTTCTGTAAACATTATTCCATCTTCTACAGGTGCAGCAAAAGCTGTAGGACAAGTTATTCCAGAATTAAATGGAAAATTAACAGGTATGTCAATGCGTGTACCAACTGTTGACGTTTCTGTAGTAGATTTAACAGTAAGATTAGAAAAAGAAACTACTTATGATGAAATCATGGCAGTTTTAAAACAAGCTTCTGAAACTTCAATGAATGGTGTTTTAGGATATACTGAAGATTTAGTTGTTTCTCAAGATTTCGTTGGAGATTCAAGAACTTCTATCGTAGATGCTAAAGCTGGAATTGGTTTAAGTTCAACTTTCTTCAAATTAGTTTCTTGGTATGATAACGAATATGGTTATTCAAGTAAATTAATTGATTTAGCAGTTCACATTGCTTCAGTTAATTAATTAGACAAGTATCCTCAAATAATTTTATTAGTTATTTGAGGATTTTTTATAACTAACCCTAAGTAAAATGAAATTACTTGTAGATAGCGGATCAACTAAAGCAGATTGGATTGCCATAAACGATGAAGGTAAAGTTTTATTTACTACTCAGTCACTAGGTTTAAATCCTGAGGTTTTAACTAAAGATGAAGTAATAAAAAGATTAAACGATAAGTTTGATATTTCTCATAATAAAAATAAAGCAAACAATTTATTCTTTTATGGTGCTGGTTGTGGCACTGATAGAATGAAAGATTTTTTAACAAATATCTTTAAAGAATACTTTGTAAATGCTACGGTTTCAGTAAATGAAGACACTTATGCAGCAGTTTACGCAACAACTCCAAAAAATACAGAAGCAATTGTTTGTATTCTAGGAACTGGTTCAAATTGTAGCTTTTTTGACGGAAAAGTTTTGCATCAAAAAGTACAATCATTAGGTTATATTGCTATGGATGATGCCAGTGGTAATCGTTTTGGACGTCATTTATTAAGAGGTTATTTTTTTAATAAAATGCCCGAAGATTTAGCAAAAGAATTTGAAACTGAATTTAATGTTGATGCTGATTTTGTTAAAAATAAATTATATAAAGAACCAAATCCAAATGCCTACTTAGCAACTTTTGCAAAGTTTTTAATTAGACATAAAGATTCAGAATTTTGTCAAGCAATTATCAAAAAGGAAATGGAATCTTTTGTTGAAAATTATATAAAACAGTTTGATAATTACAAAGATGTTCCGGTTCATTTCATCGGCTCTATAGCATTTTATTTGAAAGATGAACTAGAAATTATCTTAAGCAATCATGGAATAAAGATTGGTAATGTTTTAAGGAGACCAATTGACGGATTAATTGAATATCACGTTTTAAACAAATAAGTAAATTAAATCCCGATTTTTTAATCGGGATTTTTTATATTTAGACATAACTAATTTTTATGGAAAAATTTGAATTAGCAATTATTGCACACGACGGAAAAAAAGCCGAAATGGTTCAGTTTATTAATAAAAATAAACATTTGTTAATTAAAGAAAATATCAAAATTATAGCAACAGGAACGACTGGAGGTAAAGTAGAAAAAATAGGAATTAAAGTTAAAAAATTACTTTCTGGTCCACTTGGTGGCGATGCACAAATTGCAGCTAGAGTAGCAGAAGGCAAAACAAAAATGGTTCTATTTTTCAAAGATCCAGGTTCTAGCCATCCGCACGAACCCGATATTAATATGTTGATTAGAATTTGTGACGTGCACAACGTACCGCTTGCTACTAATGAAGCAACGGCACAATTATTATTAAATGCATTATTTTAATTTGTAACTTTAAAATAAAAATGATAACTCAGGATATTTTTGATTTTTTAAAGAATTTAAAAGAAAACAATAATAAAGATTGGTTTACAATTAATAAACCTACTTTTGAAAATGTACAAAAAAAGGCAAAGGAGTTTTTTAATGAAATTGGTTTTGAACTAGGAAAAGTAGATAGCATCGAAAAAGTAAATGTTTTTAGAATTTACCGCGATGTTCGTTTTTCTAAAGATAAAACTCCTTATAAATCTCATTTTAGCGCCGATTATAGAAGAACAAAACCTATGTTGCGTGGAGGTTATTATTTACACATAGAAAATAATAACAGTTTTATTGGTGGTGGATTTTGGGATCCAAATAAAGAGGATTTATTGAGAATTAGAAAAGAGTTAGAAATTGATGCTTCTGAATTTAGAGAGATTATCAATTCTCAAGTGTTTAAAAATTTCTTTGGAGAATTAAAAGGAGAGGAGTTAGTAACAGCTCCAAAAGGATTTGATAAAACCCATCCGGATATTGATTTGATTAAGAAAAAACAGTATTTAGTAATGAGAAGTTTTACAAATAAAGAAGTTTTATCTAAAGATTTTCCAAAAGAGATTTTAGCTACTTTTGCAGCGATGCGACCATTCTTTGATTATATGAGTGCTGTCTTAACAACAGATCTTAACGGAGAAAGTTTGTATTAAAAAATTTCTTCAAAAAGTTGTATTTGACTTTTTAAGCGTTCTATTAATAAATTCATCATTCTTTTATTTAAGTTTGATGAATTTAGAATATATTCTTTGTATTCTGAAATAGTAAACATTCCAATAATAATTCCTTTCAAAGAATTTCTGAACTTTATATCGCGCTGAATTGAATTTTCGATATACTGCATTTTCTTTTCTGGCGATAAACTAAAAAAAACTCCTTTTTGTTTAGTTGCATAATTTTTAAAAACCTCAATAAACAAATCGTTTTGAAATTTTAAAATAGGACGCAAAGTTTGATTTTGGAATTTTTCTTCAAGCGTAGAAGTTTCAAAAACATCTCCAATAGATTCACCACGAATTTCTAAAATTGCTTCATCTTTAGTTTTCATAGCAGTAGCATTTTGATTTACTTAAAGTTAGAAAAAAAATAACCCCTGATTGCTCAGAGGTTATAAAAGTTATTAAGAATTAATTGTTAATATATTAATTCAATTTGAAAGTTACTCTTCTAACTAATTTTCTAGCAGCTTCAGATTTTACATCAACTGAGTTATCTTCACCTTGTGGTTTAATAACCATTCTGTTAGCGTCAATACCAGCTTTAACAATTATAGCTTTAACTGCTTCAGCACGAGCACCAGATAAATTTTTGTTATAATCTGAATCACCAATTTCATCAGCATAACCTACAACATCAACTGATTTTCCATTGTTTGATTTTAAGTAATTAACAATAAAGTTAATAGCTCCGTAAGATGAATTTGTAGGTTGTGTTGAATTGAAATCGAAATAAACATTTACATAACCACCATTGATAATTTCTTCTAAAGAAGTACCTTCAGCAACATTATTTCCTTTCATTTTGTTGATATAATCTTCAATTTGATCTGGAACTCCATTTTTATTTAAATCGATTCCTCTACCTTTAGTATCAACATCAATACCAGCCATAGTGTTTGGTTCAACATCTAAATAATCTGGCACACCATCACGGTCTGTATCATTTAACATAACTTCAAGATCAGCAACTCTTTTTTCTAAAGCAGCATATCTTTCAGCGTCTTTATCAACAACATACCAATCTGCATGAGTTTTGTTTTTACCTAAATAAATAGAAAGTCCTAATGAGAAGTTATATAACGTACTGTTAAAACCTCTATCTTCTTTTACAGCAGGATCTTCATAACCATCAAATGTATATTGTTGGTTAACATTGTTAATCATTGAAAAATCTGCGTTTAGGGCAACGCGATTAGAAATTTTATATTAAGCAGTTAAACCTAAAATAAAATTTGTCATATCGTCATTTCCATCAAAATTATCATTTGTCATAAATGAAAATCCTAAACCAGAATGAGCTTGAAGGTTTAATCTTTGTGTCCAATCTTCGAAACTTAAAACTCTACCTAAATTTACAACTCCTTGTAAACTTGAACGGTAGTATTTTCCATCAAAGCTATTTGATTCTGATTTATTTTTGAAAGAATCTAAACCAAAATCTAATTTTAAACCGAATTTATTGTTAAACATGTATCTAACACCTAAATCTCCATGAATAAAGTTTGTGTTAGAAGCATAGTAATTAACCGAAAATGGAGCAGTTGGTTTGCTTAATCCAGCGTTAACGTCAATTGACCATTTGTTATAGTTTCCATTTTCTGATGAATTCTCAGTATACTCTTGTGCATTAACAGTACAAGTGGTTAAAGCAACTAATGAAAAAACTTTAAGTAATTGTTTCATTTTATAGTTTTTATAATTTTTAGCGAAAATAGACAAATTGTTTCAAACCAAAAAAAAACCTAAAAATGTTAATTATTTTTACCAAATGTTGATATTTCGTTAATTTCTAAATCGAAATATTGTACTGAAGCAATAACATGATCAAAAATATCCGCCATAATGTGTTCGTAGTTTTCCCATACTTTATCTTTAGAAAAACAATAGATTTCTAATGGAATTCCCATTTCTGTAGGTTGTAAATGACGAACCATTATCATCATATCTTTATTAATTCCAGGATGTGATACTATGTATTGGTTTATACATTTTCTGAATAGTCCCAGATTAGTTAAGTTTCTTCCATTAACGATAACCGATTTATCAATATTATTATTCTCGTTGAATTTATTAATATCAGCTTGTCTATGTTCTATATAGGATGAAATATGTTGAATTGATTTAAAATAATCTAATTCTTCGTCTTTTATGAATCGTACAGTACTCGATTTTATAAGAATATGACGTTTAATTCTTCTACCATCAGAATTTAACATTCCTCTCCAATTCTTGAAACTATCTGAGATTAAACTATATGTTGGAATGGTGGTAGTTGTGTTATCGAAATTTCTAACTTTTACAGTTGCTAAGTTAATTTCAATAACATCTCCGTCTGCGCCAAATTTTTCCATAGTGATCCAATCTCCAATTCGAACCATATCATTAACAGATACAGAAATACTGGCTACAAACCCTAAAATAGTATCTCTAAATATTAAGATGATAATAGCTGAAATAGAACCAAAAGCTGTTAAAAAGGTAACTTTTTCTATGTTAAATAATATAGAAATAAATGAAAACACACCAAACATCCACAGTAAAATCATAATTACCTGAATATAACTGTCGATTGGTTTATCGCTAAATCTTGGTTTTTCCTTTAAGTAATCTTTTAAAGCATTAAAAACACTTCGAATTATCCAAAGCGAAAGTAAAATGATATAAATTTTAATTCCTTTCTCAAAGAAACTTTCCCATTTAGTAAAATCGGTTAAGATTACTGGGACAGTTTTATAAATAAATAGTAATGGAATTAAATGGGCAATGTATTTGGCTGTTTTATTGGCTATTAAAAAATCATCGAAAGTAGATTTTGTTTTTGCAGCAACAATTGCCAAAATTATAATTAAAACTTTTTTAAAAATATAATCTAATATATAAGCAATAATAACTAAAATGATAATATTAATCAATAAATTAACATAAGCGGAAGTCGTTTCACCTACGCCTAAATCAACAAGTAATTTATCTGCCCAATTAAATAATTTCATCTAAACTTCTTTTAAATATTTCTTTTCTACATAAAAAGTACCAAATGGAAGTACTGAAGATATGCAAATGATAAAATACTTTTTAAAATTCCAATTTAATTCAAATTTCAATAAAGTAGCTAAAGCAATATATAATAAGAATAAAATTCCGTGTGTAATTCCAATAGGAAATAATAAAGTTTTATATAATTCTAAATTCAAATTTTTGGTAACCAACATATTTGAAAATAATACTAATAAAGATACACCTTCTAATAAGGCAACAATTTTAAAAATTTTTATCATGATAAAGCAGAATAAATGGCATATCCATAAATAACAAAACGCAAGAATCGTAATGAAGCAAATAAAAAGAAATAACGCTCCGAAAATCTAATCATTCCGGCTGCCAAGCATGCCATAGCAAAAGGTAATGGTAAAAGAGCTCCTACAGCAATAAGTAAGCCTCCCCATTTTTGCATATTTTGAATATGCTTAGTCATTCTTCCTTCTAAATAGTTATTTATTTTAGGTATTAACAATAAGGTTCTACCAAAATAATATGAAAATACTCCGCCTGAAAATGATAAAAATGCCAAGAAAGTTAAATAGAGTAGAGGTGATTCAGAATTTTTGGTCCAAGCAATAAATATATCTGGAGGCAATAAACCTAAGAAACTTTCTGAAATTAAAAAAACTGTAAAAATTAAGGTGTCACTTAAATTATTTGTAATATAAAGTAACATATCATTAATACTCATTACTCTATAATTTATAAACAACAACACTGCTATAAATAATAAAATAGGTAACAAAGCTTTTTTAGTATTTTCCCAAATAAATCTATAGAAACCAGTATATTTATAATACTGATGTAATAAACGTAATTTAGATTTTTTATGTTTTTGCATTTCTAATTTTTATTATGAGCGTAAAAATAAAGACTTCTAATGGAGTATTACGTTAAATTATAGATAAAAAAATCGGCCATAGACCGATTTTTTTATAATATTATGTAAAATAGAAAAATATTAGAATGCTAAGAAAGCTTCGTTGTAAGCTTTAATGTCAAGCACATTATTTTTCTTACTTAAGTCTGTTAATAACGATAAATAGTATTCTAAACTTTCAATATCGTTTGATTCTGAGAATCTTGAAATTTCTTCTTGAGTTTCTTCTTCTGATTCGTTTTCCTCAATATCTGCAGGAATTGAAATTAAAAATGCTTTATTGTTTTCTAAATGCTCATAAGCCAAACGTAAAGATTTTGTTACTGTAGGAAGATTTTCTTGCATAGAAATTTCTCTAACTTTTTTTAAATCTTCAACAATTTCAGAAACATCAAATTTGTCTTGTAATAAATTCTTCTGAATTTTCTCAATTAATTTAATTGCATTTTTATTTTCCATCTGTGTTATTTTAATTGGGTTCGCAAAAATAGTTATTTTTCTAATGTGTTCAAACTTAATTATGTCTTAATTACAGTAATATTTATATTTGAATTATAATATACATTATGTAAAATAGAAAATTTTATTGTATTCATTTTTCTTGTATATTTACTAAAAGTTATTCATATATGAAAAACCCTATTGCAGAACGTATTGCAGATTTTTTAAAGCAATTTCATCCGTTTAAAGAATTGAAGTATGAAGATATTCTTAATGTCGCAAAAAATTGTTCAGTTATTTATTTAGAAAAAAATCAAATACTTTTTAACGTTAATGATAAGACACATAGTGATTTCTATGTGGTTGCAAATGGTGCTATAGGATTATCTGTAACATCTGACACGGATGATATATTAATTGACAAGTGTGATGAAGGTGATATTTTAGGATTACGACCGTTTTTTGCAAAAGATAATTATTTAATGACTGCAAAAGCTCGTGAAGAAAGTGTTGTTTATGCAATTCCAATAGAAACATTTAAACCAATTGCAATGCAAAATACTGATGTATTAGACTTTTTATTACAGAGTTTTGCATCAAATACTAGAAATCCTCTTGATAAGAACAACAAAGGAAAATTAATTTCTGAGAATGTAATTTATGATGATGCTTCTAACGAAATTCAATTTTTTCAACCTATAAATTATACTAAAAATCCAGTTACGGCTTCACCACACGACATTGTTAAATTTGTTGCCCAAACTATGTCTTCTAGAAAAATTGGTAGTATTATTATTCAAGAAAAAAAACTTCCTGTAGGAATTGTAACCGATAAAGATTTACGATCTAAAATTGCAACTGGTTTATTTTCAATAGACACTCCAATTCATAAAATAATGTCTTCTCCCGTTATTACAGTTCCTGAAAATCTTTCAATTGCTGAAGCACAAATAAGTATGTTAAAGAATAATGTAGGTCATTTATGCGTAACAAGAGATGGAAGCAATCAATCGGAATTAACTGGAATTATTTCGGAGCACGACGTAGTTGTAGCACAAGCTAATAATCCTGGAGTATTAATAAAAGAAACCAAAAGAGCCGAAAAAACAGATGATTTAGTTGTTGTTAGACGAAAACTAACTGATTTAATTCAGAATTCTATAGATAAAAACATTCCAATAAATCATATTTGTTCTATAACTGGAGAAATTAATAATGCCATTATAAAAAAATGTATTGATTTATCTATTGAAAAAATTGGAACTCCTCCTCCAGCCCAATTTGCATGGTTTAATATTGGAAGTCAAGGGCGAAAAGAACAATTACTTTTAACTGATCAGGACAATGCTATTGTTTTTGAGGATGTGGAAGATGATCGATATGACGAAGTAAAAAAATACTTTTTAGATTTAGCTCAAAAAGTAACCAAAAAACTAAATAAAATTGGTTACGATTACTGCCCAGCAGAAATGATGGCTAGTAATCCACTTTGGTGTAAATCGTTAAGTGATTGGAAAAATCAATTTAAAGGATGGATACAAACTCCGGGAGAAAAAGGAATTTTAATGTGTACTATTTTCTTTGACTATGATTTTGTTTATGGTGAAGAAACTTTAATAAATGAAATATCAAATGTAGTTTTTGGCGAAACAGAGAAAAATGATTTATTCTTTGCTTATTTAGGAGCTGATGCTTTAAAAAATCCAGCACCACTAGGATTCTTTAGACAATTTTTAGTAGAAAATGATGGCGAACACAAAGACACTTTTGATATTAAAGCTAGAGGTTTGGTTCCATTAATTGATGCGGCACGATTGTTAGCTATTCAATGCGGAATTAGACATAATGACAATACTGCTTATCGCTTTATGAAATTAGCCGAAAAAGAACCTCAAAATGCGGCAATATTTGAAGCTTGTGCAGAAGCTTTTTTAGAACTTTTAAAGTTTAGAACCGAAGAAGGATTACGAAATAGTTCAAATGGTAGGTATTTGAATTTAAGTGAGTTATCAAAATTAGATAAAGTAAAACTTAAAAATGCTTTTCAACCCATTTCTGAGATTCAAGAGATTATAAAAAATCGTTTTCAATTAACTTATTTTACGTAATATATGAGTTGGAATTGGTTTAAAAAAATAGCAAAAGAACAGCCTAAATTTTGGGAAAATTATTTAGCTTCTTTTGAGAAATCTGAAGGTTCAAATAGATATGTTGTATTCGATTGTGAAACTACTGGATTAGATATTAAATCGGATCGCATACTTTCTATTGGTGCTGTTGCCATTGAAAATAACAAGATTTTAGTAAGTTCTACATTTTCACTTTTTGTTAAACAAGATATTTTTAAGCCAGAAACGGTTTCAATTCATGGAATTTTAAAAGAAGGCGAAGAAAAAGTAGTTGAAGCGGAAGCTGTGATTCAATTTTTAGAATTTATAAAAAATGCCACTTTGGTTGGACACCATATCAATTTTGATATTGAAATGATTAATCAAGCTTTAAAGCGATTAGATTTAAGAAAATTAAAAAATCAATACATGGATACTGATATTATGTTTCAAAAATACAAACATTATCCAAGTGAACAACACTCTTCTTTAGACGAATTGTGTGATGAATTTAAAGTTAGAAAATCAGATAGACACACTGCAACTGGAGATGCATTTATTACAGCTTTAATCTTTTTAAAACTAAAGAAAAAGCTATCTATTTAAATGAAAATCAAAATTTTATTATTAATTTCTTTCTTATTTTGTTTTCTAGAATGGGGAAACAATAAAGCTGCTTTTATATTTGAAATCATCTATACCATTTTTATTGAAAAGTTATCAGTAGGAAATTTTTTTCACCCAATTATTTTCTTAAGTTTTATTTCAATTCTTATAATTCTAACTAGTTTATTTGCTAATATTAATATTAAACTTGAAAAAATAACTGTAATTTTTTTAACGTTATTGGTTTTATTTTTCTTATTAATAGGTTTATTATCAATTCGTTATAAGATCATTATTTCAACTCTGCCGTTTTTATATTTTTCAAATTTGTATTTTAAACAACTTAGAAATCAAAAAAAAATGCTTTCAAATTGAAAGCATTTTTTTTTATAATTTTCCATCTTTAATTTCATCAACTATTTCTGGATTTAATAAGGTAGAAATATCTCCAAAATTACTAAAGTCGCCTTCCGCAATTTTTCTTAAAATTCTACGCATAATTTTTCCAGAACGAGTTTTAGGTAATCCATTTACAAATTGAATTTTATCTAATTTAGCAATAGGTCCTATTTGATCAGAAATTAATTGATTAATCTCTTTTCTTAAATTGTCTTGGTTACGAGATTCTCCAGTTTCTTTCAAGATTACATAACCATATAATGCATTTCCTTTAACATCGTGAGGGAAACCTACAATTGCACTTTCTGCAACTGCTTGGTGTTCATTAATTGCATCTTCAATTGGAGCAGTTCCTAAATTATGTCCAGAAACAATAATAACGTCATCTACTCTACCTGTAATTCTGTAATAACCAACTTCGTCACGTAAGGCACCATCACCAGTGAAATATTTTCCTGGGAAAGCTGAGAAATAAGTTTCTTTATAACGTTGATGATCTCCCCAAATTGTTCTAGCCATTGATGGCCAAGGGAATTTAATACATAAACTACCAGTCACTTGATTTCCTTCAATTTCATTACGTAATTCATCCATTAAAACTGGTTGAATTCCCGGTAATGGTAAAGAAGCATAAGTTGGTTTTGTTGGTGTTACAAAAGGAATTGGAGAAATCATAATTCCACCTGTTTCAGTTTGCCACCAAGTATCAACTAACGGACAACGTTTTCCACCTACATGGTCGTTGTACCAATGCCAAGCTTCTTCGTTGATTGGTTCCCCTACAGACCCAATAACTTTTAATGAACTTAATGGGAATTTTTGAACATAATCTAAACTTTCTTTTGCTAAAGCTCTAATTGCTGTTGGAGCAGTATAGAATTGGTTCACTTTATGTTTTTCAATTACTTCCCAAAAACGACTAAAATCTGGATAAGAAGGAACACCTTCAAAAATAACAGTTGTTGCACCGTTTAAAAGCGGTCCGTATAAAATATAAGAATGTCCTGTAATCCAACCAATATCAGCAGTACACCAATACACATCTTCTTCTTCATAATTGAAAACATTTTTAAATGTGTAAGCGGTATAAACCATATAACCAGCAGTTGTATGCAACATACCTTTTGGCTTACCTGTTGATCCTGAAGTATATAAGATAAATAATGGATCTTCAGCATCCATAACAACAGCTACATGATTATCAAGTGCTTTATCTAAAAGAGGTTGTAACCACAAATCACGACCTTCTTTCATTGCTACAGCTTCATTTGTTCTTTTAGCTACTAAAACTTTTTCAACACAAGGACATTTTTCTAAAGCTTCATCAACAATTCCTTTTAAATCGATTGTTTTATTACCTCTATAACTTCCATCTGATGTGATTACCATTTTAGCTTCACAGTCATTAACTCTTGCTGCAACAGCCGAAGCAGAGAAACCTGCAAAAACAACTGAGTGAACTGCACCAATTCTAGCACAAGCTAAAACAGCATAAGCTAGTTCTGGCACCATTGGCAAATAAATACAAACTCTATCACCTTTTTTAATACCTTGTTCCTGTAAAACATTAGCCATTTTAGAAACCTCTTTATATAACTGATTATAAGTTATATGTTGTGCAGGCTCATCTGGATTATTGGGTTCAAAAATGATAGCTGTTTTATCACCTCTTTTATTTAAATGTCTGTCGATACAATTTTTAGTAATATTAACTTTTGCATTTAAAAACCACTTAAATTCTGCTTGTTCAAAATCAAATTCAAAAACCTTATCCCATTTTTGATACCAAGTAAAATTTTCATCAGCAATTCGATCCCAGAATTTTCTAGGTTCTCTTACCGACTTTTTATACATTTTAAAATAATTTTCTAAATCTTTTATTTTATAATAACTCATAATTTTTCTGTTAGTTTGTAAATGTAAATATACGTATTCTAGGATTTTTAAAATAAAATTTTGAGATTTTATCGCTAAATTAATATAGTTATTTAAACGAACCTATTTTATGTTCCTTAACGACTTCTACAATTTCATCAATAATCGCCACATCGTCTATTGTAGAAGGAATTTGATACTCTACTCCATCAATAATTTGACGTAAAAGCTTTCTTAAAATTTTACCCGAACGTGTTTTTGGTAATCTTTGTACCAAAACAACATTTTTTAAACTTGCAACAGCACCAATTTGTTCTCTTACTAAATGAACAATTTCATATTCTAATTGAAAACTTACTATAGAGTCTCCAGACTTAACAACAACTAAAGCTAATGGAATTTGTCCTTTTAATTCATCGTTAATTCCAACCACTGCACATTCTGCAACAGAATGATGTGAAGAAACTATTTCCTCCATTTCAGCAGTAGATAAACGATGTCCAGCAACATTTATAACATCATCCACTCGACCAGTAATATAAATGTAACCATCCTCATCTTTATATCCTCCATCTCCTGAAAAATAATATCCTGGAAACTTATTCAAATATCCTGCTTTAAAACGTTCATTATCTTTCCAAAGATCCATTAAAGTTCCTGGAGGTAAAGGTAATTTTATCACTACATAACCTTCTTCTCCTGCTGGTAATTCTTCTCCATTCTCACTAAATATTTGAATATCATAACCACAAACACTTTTTCCAGCAGAACCTGGTTTTACGGGTAGTTGCTCTACTCCTATCATGTTTGCAATCATTGGCCAACCCGATTCCGTTTGCCACCAATGGTCAATTGCAGGAACAGGAATATGCTTTGTATACCAGTCTAAAGTTGCCACATCACAACGTTCTCCTGCTAAGAATTGAGTTCTTAAGCAGCTTAAATCATATTGTTTAATAAAATCACCATTTGGATCTTCTTTTTTAATAGCTCTAATGGCTGTTGGCGCAGTAAACATAGTAGCCACTTTATGTTCTGCTATAACTCTCCAAAAAGTTGAAGCATCTGGAGTTCTTATAGGTTTACCTTCAAATACTAAAGTTGTATTTCTATTAATTAGCGGTCCGTAAGCAATATAACTGTGACCAACAACCCAACCTACATCTGAAGCTGCCCAAAAGACTTCACCCGGTTTTGCATTGTAAATATATTCCATTGAGAATTTTAACGCAGTAGCATATCCGCCAGTATCGCGTACAATACCTTTTGGTTTTCCAGTAGTTCCAGAAGTATATAAAATATAACTAGGATGAGTTGATTTTAATGGAACACAAGCAGCTTCTTCCGAACCATAAACCAAAGCATGATAATCCACATCATATTTTTTAAAAGGAACTCTAGCTCCTAACTTTCTGTTTAAAACAACAACTTTCTTAGGTTTATGTTCAGCTAGTTCTAAAGCTTCATCAACCAATGGTTTATAAGCAATTAATCGGTCTATTTCAATTCCTGATGATGCCGTTAAAATAACTCTTGGTTTACAATCGTCGATTCTTATTGCTAATTCGTGAGGCGCAAATCCACCAAAAACTACTGAATGTGTCACTCCAATTCTTGCACAAGCTAACATGGCAAACGTAGCTTCAGGAATCATTGGCATGTAAATTACAGAAGTATCTCCTTTTTTTAGTCCTAGTGATAATAAACCACCTGCTAATTTGGCAACTTCTTCTTTAACTTGGTTAAAAGTGTACTTCTTAATCGTTTGCGTAACTGGAGAATCATATATAATGGCGATTTCATCTCCATATCCATCTTGAATATGTTTATCTAAAGCTAAATAGCATAAATTTAATTCTCCATCTTTAAACCAAACAGGATAATCGTTATCGTCTTTTGATAGAATAGTTGAAGGTTTTGAAAACCAATCTAATTTATTAGCTTCGGTTTCCCAAAACTTAGCTGGATTAGAAATACTTTCTTGGTAAAAAACTTTATAATTCATTTTTTTATAGTAATTCGTTAACTTTTTCTACTAACTTCTTAATCGAAAAGGGCTTTGTTAAATAAGCACTTGCACCTAAATCGAGACCTTTTTGAATGTCTGATTCTTTGTTTTTTGCTGAAAGGAAAATAACCTTACAATTTTCTAATTTTGGATCTTTTTTAATTGTTTCAATTGTTGCATATCCATCAACATAAGGCATCATTACGTCCAATATAATAATATCAGGCACTTCCGTTTCTAAAATATCTAATGCTTCTTGACCATCTCTAGCTATGAATACTTCGAAATTATTTTTTCTAAAAGTATATTCAAGCGACATTATTATATTTGGTTCATCATCTACAATTAAAATCTTTTTCATTTGACTTTTTTATTGGCTTTTATAATTTGTTTTTTGGTAAAGTAAAGGTAAAACAAGCTCCTGAATTAATGTTGTTTTCGGCCCAAATTTTCCCTTTGTGTATATCTATAATTTGTTTACAAATTGCTAATCCTAGACCACTTCCTATTGGTTTTTTAATATTTTGATTATCAGATTGATAAAACTTATCGAAAATGTTATCAAAATCATTTGGATTAATACCTTTTCCATTATCTAAAATACTCACATGAATAAAATCTTCTTTATCCGTTAAGTTGATAGCAATAATTCCTTCGTTTTCTGGACAAAACTTAATAGCATTTGAAATTAAATTTGTTACAACTTGTACAATTCTATCTGAATCAAAATAAGCATTCACTATTTTATTAGAATTGAAATGAACTGTAATATTTTTCTTTTTTATGAGCTGTTCCAAAGGTTCAATTGTATCTTCTATTACAGCTACTAAATTGTGTATTTCAGGATTAATTTTTTGTTTTCCAGTTTCAAGTTTTTCTAAATCTAGGATTTTATCAATCAATCTATTTAATCTATCCGACTCAGAAATTATATTTTGTAAAAACTGTTTTTTTAATTCTTCAGGAATTTCATCATCATCATATAAAATTTCGCTAGCAGCTCTAATTGCTGTAATTGGAGTTCTTAATTCGTGTGTTACAGTATCTAAGAAATCGTCTTTTTGTTTGTCTTTTTTTACTAAACTAACATTTGCTATTTGAAGTTCAGATGTTATTTTTTTAAGCTCATTTGAAGTATCGGTTAATTTTTTATTTAAAACAATATTTTCATTAGATTCTTCAAGGATTTTTAAAACTTCAGGTAATGTAATTTTCTCTTCTTTTACAACACTAGAAATCAAAATTTTAGCAGAAGCAGTTCCAATATGTCCTGTTAACAAATTTTCAGCAAATTTTACCAAACGTGCATCGGCCATTTCTTCGCTTACATCTACATTATATTTTGTATTAAAAATTGCCATGGCTCTTTTTGTACGCTCCTCGCCTAAAAATTTTACCAATACTTTTTCAATATCACTTCTATATGCAGTTCCTCTCCATACATAAGCATTTTCATGATTATTACTGTATTTATCAACATCAATATACATTTCGGCATAATTTCTTTCTCTATAATTTCCTTTAAAACTTACCGACAAAGAAATATAAGTCAGTGTATTAAATAATAAACTCCAAAAGAACGCTTGTGGTATAGGTTGTAAATAATCTAATCCAAATAATTGAAAAGGTTTTAATAACTCAATTCCAAATAATCCTTTAGATATAAATTCGTTCATGTTATTTGTTAAACCTAAAGCGTAAGGAATTAATAAAGTGTAAACACAAACTAAAAATCCGATTATAATTCCGCCAGTAGCTCCAAGTTTAGATCCTCTTCTCCAAAATAAAGCTCCAAAAAACGAAGGTGCTAATTGTGAAATGATTACAAATGAAACCAATCCAATAGATACTAGATTATAATCAAGTGCAAAAAACCTGTAAATGAAATAAGCTAAAATAATTAATACAAAGATTCCAACTTTTCTAATGTTTACAATTCGTTTACTATTTACCGATTGATCTACTTCTTTTAATTTTCCTAAAAAAGTATACGGAATTAAAACATTGTTACTCAACATAGTAGATAAACTAATACTAGAAATCACAATCATTGAAATTGCTGCTGAAAATCCACCTAAGAAAACAATTATTGTAATTAATTCATTATTGAAATATTGTGGAATTAAAAGCGAATAAGTATCTGGATTTACGTCTTGATTTTCAAATAAAACATTTCCTCCCCAAGCAATTGGAAATACGAATAAATTAAAAACTAATAAATATAACGGAAACAACCACAGAGCCGTTTTTAAATGTCTTTCTCTATTATTTTCGATAATTGATGTATGAAATTGTCTTGGTAATAAGAAAATTGCAAACAACGAAGTCATGCATAAAAAGAACCAATTCATTGCGTTTTCAGTACTTCCTATACTATTTCTTTGTTCGAAATATTCAAATTTTGATGCTTGATTGTAAATATCTTCAAAACCATCAAATACAAAATAAGTTACATAAATTCCTATAACAACAAAGAACAATAATTTCAATATACTTTCTAAAGCTACTGCGGTAATTACACCTTTTCTTTTTTCGGAAGCATCAACATATTTTGTTCCGTAGTAAGAAGCAAATAAAGCCAATGCTACAGCTACATAAGTTGTAGTGTCATAGATAATTAAAGAATTTTGATGTGTTTTGGTAACAATATGAAATGTTTCAGAAATAGCTTTTAACTGTAAAGCAATATATGGTAAAATAGCTGCTAGTGAAACTAAAGTTACAACAGCCCCTAAAAATCTACTATTTCCATAACGTAATGAAATAAAATCGGCAATACTTGAAATATTATTTAATCTAGAAATTCTAATGATTTTTCTTAGAATAATAATCCAAGCGGGAATTATGATAATTGGCCCAACATAAATAGGAAGATAATTTAATCCTGATTTTGCAGCAACACCAATACTTCCATAATAGGTCCAAGCGGTACAATAAACTGCTAATGATAATGAATAAACATAAGAATTGTTTGTCCATCTAATATTATCCTTTTTTTCTGCCCAATGTGCAATGAAAAAGAGAATTGCTAAATAAACTAATAAAATTACAATTACACCAATACTACTCATAATAACGCTTTACAATAATAAATGAAAGAATTATAGAAATTGCCCAAATACCAAATAAATAAACATAAATAATAGGCAAACCAAACAAGCTTGATTGATTATCAAACAACAACAAAATAGGAAGATTAAAAGCCAATAGTAAAAAAACTGACAATACTACAAGTTTTTGTTGATGACGCTTTTTCATTTTATTAATATTACTTTTTAAAAGTACTTATTTTATTTAAAATTAGAAAAATCCCTACAAAAAATGTAGGGATTAATTAAACTAAACCAATTAAACAAATTAATGTGCAACTGCTTCACCAGCTCCAGATGGAATTCTGATGTGCTCCACAATATCTTGAACTTCAGCTGGAGGAGCTGGAGTAAATTTACTTACTGTAAATGCCACTATAAAGTTTACTACCATAGCCACACTACCAAATCCTTCTGGAGAAATACCAAACCACCAGCTTTCTTTTAAGCCGTCAACAGCATCTTTACCTCCATCAAACATACCAAATTTGAATTTTAACATGTAGAATAACATTAATAACAATCCTACAACCATTCCAGAAACAGCACCTTCTTTATTCATTCGTTTTGAGAAAATACCTAAAATAATTGCTGGGAAGAAAGATGCAGCAGCTAAACCAAAAGCTAATGCAACAACCGCAGCCACAAATCCAGGAGGGTTAATTCCAAAGTAACCAGCAATTACAACCGCTACAGCAGCAGCTCCACGTGCAGTCCATAATTCTCCTTTTTCAGAAATATTAGGATTGATCATTTTCTTAATTAAATCATGAGAAACTGAAGCAGAAATTACTAATAATAAACCAGCAGCAGTAGATAAAGCAGCAGCTAAAGCACCAGCAGCAACTAAAGCAATAACCCAGTTTGGCAATTTAGCAATCTCTGGATTTGCTAATACCATAATATCATTATCAATTTTTAACTCACTTCCTTTTAAACCTTGAGCTTCTGCATTTGCTAAGAAAGCTTCATCTTTAGATTTATCGTTGTAATATTGGATTTTTCCATCACCGTTTTTATCTTCATAAGTTAACAATCCAGTTTTTTCCCAGTTTGTAAACCAAGCTGGCATATCTGCATAGTTTTTATCATTAACAGTATCAATTAAATTTGCTTTTGCAAAAACAGCAACCGCTGGAGCAGTAGTATATAAAATTGCAATTAATAATAAAGCCCAACCTGCTGATTTACGAGCATCTTTTACTTTTTTAACTGTAAAGAAACGAACAATTACGTGCGGTAAACCTGCAGTACCAACCATTAAAGCTAAAGTAATAGCGAAAACATCAATTATCTTTTTAGAACCATCAGTATATTCAGCAAATCCTAATTCAGTTTGTAAACCGTTTAATTTATCAAGTAAATAAACATCTCCTCCAGAAACTGTTCCTCCCATACCTAATTGAGGAATTGGATTTCCTGTCATTTGAATTGAAATGAAAATTGCAGGAACCATGAAAGCAAAAATTAATACACAATATTGTGCTACTTGAGTATATGTAATACCTTTCATTCCACCTAAAACCGCATAGAATAAAACGATAACCATACCAATGATAACACCTGTGTTAATATCTACTTCTAAGAATCTAGAAAATACAACTCCTACTCCACGCATTTGACCTGCTACATAAGTAAAAGATACAACTAATGCACAAATAACCACAACTGAACGAGCCGTTTTAGAGTAATATCTTTCTCCAATAAAATCTGGCACCGTAAATTTTCCAAATTTTCTTAAATAAGGTGCTAATAATAAGGCTAATAACACATAACCACCAGTCCATCCCATTAAATAAACAGCTCCATCATAACCAGCAAAAGAAATAATACCAGCCATTGAGATAAACGAAGCAGCACTCATCCAATCGGCAGCGGTTGCCATACCGTTTGCTAATGGAGAAACTCCACCACCAGCAACATAAAATTCTTTTGTAGAACCAGCTCTAGACCAAATTGCGATACCAATGTATAGAGCGAATGTAATTCCTACGATTAAATATGTCCAAATTTGTACATCCATGATTTTTAAAATTTAAGTTTTTGATTGATTATTATTCGTCGTAACCATATTTTTTATCCAATTTGTTCATCAATCGAACGTAAACAAAAATCAGGATAACAAATACATAAATTGAACCTTGTTGAGCAAACCAAAATCCTAATGGAAATCCACCTAGTTTAATGGCATTTAAGGCATCTTTGAAAAGGATTCCTGCGCCATAAGACACTGCGAACCAAATACTCAATAAAATCAGAAGGTATCTTAGATTTTCCTTCCAATAAGCCGTAGCTTTTTCTTGATTGTTACTCATAATTTATATAATTAGTTAGTTTGTTATAGATAAATCATTGCTTGAAGAGTTACAGTTCCTACTGCATCAGCTTCTCCATATTTTAAATTTTGATATTCTAATGATAATTTAGAATGATGTCCTTTTAAGAAAACATTTCCACCAATACCAAATTGAGTAGCGTTATCATCTATAGCATCAATTTGTCTGTTTGCGAATGAAACATATGGCTGAAATTTAGTTGGTTTAGCAGAAGGAATCACATATCCTACATGACCATATAGAATTGAACCTGTTTCGTAAGTTGTTCCTAAAACAAAATCTTTACCATAGTTAGAATTTTGGTACATAGCATAAGCAGTAATAGCACTACCACTTCCTAGAGGAGCATCATAAAATGCATCAACAGCGAATATTGAAACATTTTCTCCACTTAAATTTCCAGTAGCATCTGCAACAACAGAACCATTTGGATGAGCAAAAAATCCAGCACCAATATTAAATACTTTTTTATCTCCTAAATAAGTTCCCACTTTGTAGGGTAAAAACATACTTTCTTGATCTAAAAAGTTATATTCGAAATAACCTGCAAAAGTTTTTCCTGCTTTTTTACTTCCTAATAATCTTCTTCCTGTGTAAGTAGCAGGTCCGTCTGCTGCTGGCACAGCACTTGCAGATAAATTATTTGTTAAAGCATCATTGATTGAAACTCTATATTGAAATTTTCCAAAAGAACCTTTTGCAAAAACACCCACCGGACGCGCAAATTGATCTGCTAAACCTAAAGTTGCCCAACCTTGACGGAAATTATCTAAGGTTAAAATATTTAAAGTACTGCTATTATTTAGACGTGAAATCCCGTTCCAATAATGTAAACCTCCACCAATTGAATGCTTATTTGTTTTGCCTAAGTTATATTGTACGTAAGCATCATGCATAAAAAGTTGCGACTTTTCACCAGTACCTGTTGGACTTAGACCGTCTGCATTTAAACTGTTTAATCCAAAATGGGTAACGATTAAAAATTTAGGACTAATTTGAGAGTATAGTAAAACCCTTGCTCTACGAACACTAAAATCTATTTCAGATTGCTCATTACCATTCGCATCTAAGGGTTTATCTCCGTTATATTGTGCCCAAACTTGAGCCCAAGAAATGATTCTAAAATACTTTGAACCATCTTCATTAATGTTTACTTTAAGCCCACCCGCATAATCTGGTGAACCTTGTCCTAATGCTATAGCAGAAGCAAATAGTCCAGTTAATAATAAAAGTTTTCTCATAATATATAGTTTGGTTAAATTTTTGACTATTTCGTTATTTAGTCATAGCCAAATTCTATATTTATGATGAAGAAAAAAAAATGATATATATATCTGTAAACTAAATATAGTTAATCTTTAAAACGCTCCCATTTTATCAGCATAAACTTGTCTCCGAGCTCAGTAATAATCATACCTGCTCCAGATAATTGATCTTTATTTTTTAAGTATTCTACCAATTCATTGTGTTTGAAAATTTTATATGTTGGATGATAACTTGGATGTGGTGGTCGTTTAATTTTAAACTCTTTTACCCAGTTACTTACAGAAACATGAGAAACTCCGATAATTCTTTCAATTTCTCTATAACTTAATCCTTCTAAATAAAGCTGTAAAGCCTTAATTACATAGTAATCATCTATCTTTTTACCTAGTTTATTTACGGTAAAATAATAATTGCAAGATTTACATAAATAACGCTGTCTATCTTTGATTACACCACTTTTTACTATGTTGATGTTTTGGCATTTAGGGCATGAAATTTCGTCCATATATATAATTTTTGCATAAATATACTAATTTTGCAAATACAATTATCAAAATCATTAAAAATTTTATCTAAAAAACACTATTCATAAAAAAAAACATCAATTTTTACATAAAATTAATTTTTAATCTAAATTGTCAAATATCTGCAAAATCAACACACATACATGATTATAATATTCAAATTTTGTACAAACAATTAAATTCATATTCTTTTTCTGACATTTTTATCAACCAATACATTACCTAATTGTTAGTTTCAATCAGATAATTTCATAAAAAGTCAACTTTAATATAATTTTACCTTTTTTGTATATTTACTTAAAAAATACTTTGAAAAGAATTACCTACATCTGTTTATATTTCGTTTTACATACAATCGTTTCTATTTCAAGCGAGCTCCCACCTATTGTAAAGTTTAGTCCGTCGCAATATAATGCTGGTAATCAAAATTGGATGATTACTCAGGATAATAAAAACTTCATGTTTTTTGCGAACAACAATGGCTTATTAGAATATAATGGTTCCGAATGGACAACTTATACTTCTCCTAATGAAACCATTATTCGTTCAGTTAAAGCAGTCGATGACAAAATATATACAGGTTGTTATATGGAGTTTGGTTATTGGAAACGAAAAGCAGATAATAGTCTAAAATATTATTCATTGAGTCAAAAAATCAAAAGTAAAATACTTGATGACGAACAATTTTGGAACATTTTAAACTATGAGAATTGGATCATCTTTCAATCTTTAAATCAAATTTTTATTTACAATACTGAAAAAGATAATTTCAGAATTGTTACACCAAAAAAAAGTATTACAAAAGCCTTTTTAGCAAATGAAACCGTTTATTTTCAAGTATATAATGAAGGATTATATGAAGTTAATAATGGTAATTCAAAATTAGTTTGCTCTATTATACGACCAATAAAAGAACTTCGAGATTTTAAAATGGTAGAATTAAATCCTAATGAAACTAAAGTAGTTACTTTTAAAATCAATAAAGAAACTATAGGATTCTATAACAATAATTTAGATTGGATTGTAGAACCTGGAGCATTTAATCTTTTTATAGGTGGAAGTTCCGATAAAACTCTTCAAACAAAATTTAGTTATGAATAACAAAAAAGGCATTCTTACGAATGCCTTTTTTGTTTTAATATGCTAGTAAATCTTTCAACTCTTTTTCAAAACGTTGTTTCGGTAAATATTGATCTTCCAATGCTTTTACAAATGGAATAGCTGTTTCAATACTTCCTACACGCTTAACTGGAGCGTCTAAATATTCAAAACAATTTTCCATAATCATAGAGGAAATATCACTTGCAACACTTCCAAATAATGTATCCTCAGTTAATATAATTACTTTATTCGTTTTCTTAACCGAATTGAAAATAGTTTCCCAATCCATTGGTTGTAAAGTTCTTAAGTCAATCAAATCAGCAGAAATCTCTGGATTTTTATTTAATGTATCTAGAGCCCAATGAACTCCAGCTCCAAATGAAATAACCGTTACTTGATTTCCTTCTTTAATTAAAGATGCCTTCCCTAATGGTAAAGTGTAATAATCTTTAGGAACATCTTGATAAATACTTCTATACAATTGTTTATGTTCGAAGAATAAAACCGGATTTGGATCATTAATTGCTGTATTCAATAAACCTTTAGCATCATAAGGAAATGCTGGATAAACTACTTTTAAACCTGGTGTTTTGGTAAACCAAGCTTCATTAGTTTGAGAATGGAAAGGCCCCGCTTGTGTTCCTCCACCGCAAGGCATACGAACTACAACATCAGACTTTTCTCCCCAACGGTATTTTTGTTTGGCTAATAAATTCACAATTGGATTGAATCCTGTAGAAACGAAATCTGCAAATTGCATTTCCATAACCGCTTTGTGTCCATTAATTGACAATCCATTTGCTGCGGATACAACTGCGCTTTCACAAATTGGCGTATTGCGAACGCGTTCTTTACCAAACGCATCAACAAAACCTTCCGTTATTTTGAAAGCTCCACCATATTCTGCAATATCTTGTCCCATGATAACTAAGTTTTCATGGCGCTCCATAGATTGTTTTAAACCTTGTGAAATGGCATCAATCACACGTATATTTTCAATTTCATTAGAAGGAGTAACTTCTTGATATTGAAATTCTTCATACATATCATTTAACTCTTCAGTTAAATCAGCAACAATATCCGATTGTGCTAGTGTAATAGCCCAATTTTCATTGATTTCATTCTTAAATTCTTCTCTAATTTGAGCGTCTTGATCTTCCGTTAATACCGAAGTTCGTAACAAGAAATCTTTATAATTTTCAATTGGATCTTTCTTTGCCCATTCGTCCATTAATTCCTGTGGAACATATTTTGTTCCACTCGCCTCTTCATGACCACGCATTCTGAAGGTTTTGAATTCTAATAAAATCGGACGTGGATTTTCAATCATTGAAGCTTTTAATTCTTCCATTTTAGTGAATACTTCTAAAATGTTATTTCCATCAATAATATGACTTTCCATTCCGTAGCCAACACCTTTATCAGCTAAATTTTCACAACGATATTGTTCGTTTGTTGGAGTTGATAATCCGTAACCATTGTTTTCAATTACAAAGAAAACAGGTAATTCCCAAACTGCTGCAATATTTAATGCTTCATGGAAATCTCCTTCCGAAGTTGCTCCTTCACCAGTAAAAACAGCTGTAACCTTATTATTTTTCTTTAATTTATTGGCCAATGCAATTCCGTCTGCAATTCCCATTTGTGGACCCAAATGCGAAATCATTCCAATTATCTTAAATTCTTGCGTACCGAAGTGAAAACTTCTATCACGACCTTTAGTAAAACCTTCTTTTTTACCTTGCCATTGCGAAAATAAACGATGTAATGGAATTTCACGTGTAGTAAAAACTCCTAAATTACGGTGCATCGGTAAAATATATTCATCTTTATCTAAAGCTGAAGTAATACCAACTGAAATAGCTTCCTGACCAATACCTGAAAACCATTTAGAAACCTTACCTTGACGAAGTAAAATCAGCATTTTTTCTTCTATCATTCTTGGTTTCAATAACTTTTTATATAAATCTAATAATTGCTCGTTTGTTAAGCTTTTTCTATCAAAGTTCATTTTGGTTAAAATTTGAGCTCAAAAGTAGTAAAAATAACATTTTGAAAAGTTCATGTTATAAATTTATTCATCGAATAATAAATAATTTAACAATTACTAAATCGATTTCAAAAAAATAACTATTTTTGTTAGTTGTTACTTATTTTAGTAACGATATAATTTTACTTATTTATAGAATGCAAACAATACCTAGTGTAGACTTGCGTGATTTCCTATCGGATGATCCGGTACGCAAACAAAAATTTGTAAATGAAATCGGTAAAGCTTACGAAGAAATTGGCTTCGTAGCATTAAAAGGTCATTTCCTAGATGACGAATTAGTTGATGAATTGTACTCTGAAGTACGCAATTTCTTCAACTTACCTTTAGAGGTTAAAGAAAAATATGAAATCCCTGGTATTGGCGGACAAAGAGGTTATGTTTCTTTTGGTAAAGAACATGCTAAAGGTCGTTCTGCAGGTGATTTAAAAGAATTCTGGCATTTTGGTCAGTATGTTTCTGAAGGTTCAAAATGGGCTGGAGAATATCCTGATAATGTAGATGTTACTGAATTACCAAAATTTAATACTGTTGGTAAAGAAGCATATCAAATGCTTGAAAAAACTGGTCAGTATGTTTTAAGAGCTTTAGCACTTTATGTTGGTTTAAATGAATTTTATTTTGACCAATACATTAAAGATGGTAACTCTATTTTAAGACCAATTCACTATCCTCCTATTACTGAAGAACCAAAAGAAGGAGCTGTTCGTGCTGCTGCTCATGGTGATATCAACTTGATTACTCTTTTAATGGGAGCACAAGGAAAAGGACTTCAAGTTCAAAACCATGCAGGAGAATGGATTGATGCCATTGCACAACCAGATGAATTAATGATTAACGTTGGGGATATGTTATCAAGACATACTAACAATAAATTAAAATCAACAATTCACCAAGTGGTTAATCCTCCTAGGGAATTATGGGGAACATCTCGATATTCTATTCCTTTCTTTATGCATCCAGTGAGTGATATGAGTTTAAATTGCTTACCTCAATGTATAGATGAAAATAATCCGAAATTATATGAAGACATAACTGCTGGTGAATTTTTACACGAGCGTTTAGTGGAATTAGGATTAATCAAGAAATAATTTTTTCAAATCATATTAAATTCCAAATTCCAATTTACTTTGGGATTTGGAATTTTTACTTTTAGTACCTTTACTTATGGATTTACAAGATCAATTAAAAAAGCTTTTCCCTGATCATCAGCCTTCTAATGAACCTGAAGAAGTTGATGAAAAAGAACATGAATTATTCGTTCAAAAGGAACCAATGATTTGTAAGTACGAAAAACGAAAAGGAAAACCCACTACCATAATTTCAGGCTATGAAGGTGAAGATGAAGATTTTAAACTTCTTGCTAAAGAAATAAAAAGTAAATTAGCTGTTGGTGGTAGTTTTAAAGATGGCGAAATTATAATACAAGGTGATTATCGCGATAAAATTATGAAAATTTTGCAAGACAAAGGATTCAAAACCAAAAGAGTTGGAGGATAAATTAATTAAAAATTAACAATGGACAATTGATAATTCTAATGCAATTATCAATTGTTAATTATTCATTATCAATTAAAAATACAAATGATTAAAGATTCAGAATTAATATTAAACCCAGATGGTAGTGTTTATCATATCAATTTAAAACCAGGACAAATTGCAAATGATGTCATTTTCGTAGGTGATCAAAATCGTGTTGAAAAAATTACAAAACATTTTGATTCTATTGAGTTTACTACACAAAAACGTGAATTTAAAACACAAACTGGAATTTATAAAGGAAAAAGAATTACAGTAATGTCTACAGGAATTGGTCCTGACAACATTGATATTGTAATGAATGAATTAGACGCATTAGTAAATGTAGATTTAATTACAAGAACCGTTAAACCAGAATTAACATCGTTAAATATTGTTCGTATTGGAACTTCAGGTTCTTTACAAGCCGATATTCCAGTTGATAGTTTTGTAATGAGTCAATTTGGTTTAGGATTAGACAATATGTTGAGATCTTATTTAATTGATGAAGTTTCTGAAACTGAAATTGAAGATGCTTTTATTTCTCAAACTAATTGGGATTTAAGAAAAGGGCGTCCGTATGTAATTGCTGGAAGTAAAACTTTAGAAAAAAGATTAGAAAGCAATAAAATTTTCAAAGGATTTACAGGAACTGCTGGCGGTTTTTATGGACCACAAGGAAGAGTTGTTCGCTTAGGAATTCAAGATCCAAATTTGAATAACAAAATGGATAGTTTTAATTTCAATGGAACTAGAATGACAAACCTAGAAATGGAAACTGGAGCTATTTATGGCTTAGGAAAACTTTTAGGTCATGAATGTTTATCGATGAATGCTATTATTGCAAATAGAGCGACGGGTAATTTTAGTGCAGATCCTTATGCTGTAGTAGATAGTTTAATTGAATATACGCTAAACAAATTAGCTGAGTAACTTTCATTCAGAACAAATTGAGGAATCTCCTAATTATGAGACTTCTCGACTTCGCTCGAAGTGACAAAAAAACATAAAATGAATAGCAATTAAAAAAGAATACGTTTGGAATAATAGAATTCCTTGTGTTTAGTATACGTCCAAATAAATTATAAAAATCAAAAGCTTAAAGCAAAACATGAAAACAATCAAAATAGTTGGCGTTCCAGAACATTTTAATTTGCCATGGCAAATGTGTATTGAAAACGGCGAATTTGAAGACGCTGGAATCAATTTAGAATGGACAGATATTCCTGAAGGAACTGGTAAAATGTGTCAAATGCTTCGTGATGGAGAAGCAGATATTGCGGTTATATTAACTGAAGGAATTGTAAAAGACATAATAGCTGGAAATCCGTCTACTATTGTTCAAGTGTATGTAAAATCGCCTTTAATTTGGGGAATTCATGTTGCTGCAAATTCTAATTACAAAACACTTTCCGATTTAAAAGCAACAAAAGCAGCAATTTCTCGTTTTGGTTCTGGTTCGCATTTAATGAGTTTTGTCAATGCGCAAAATCAAGGTTGGAATACAAACGATTTACAATTTGAAATCGTAAATACAATCGATGGTGCTGTTGATGCTTTAACTAACGGAAATGCCGATTATTTTATGTGGGAACGTTTTATGACAAAACCTTTAGTTGATAATGGAACGTTTCGTCGTGTTGCCGATTGCCCAACGCCTTGGCCTTGCTTTGTTATTGCAGTAAGAAATGAAGTATTAGAAAATCAGCAACATATTATTAAACAAATTTTAGATGTAATAAACGCTACAACTGAAGAATTTAAACTTATTCCTAGTATCGATAGAACTTTAGCGTCTAAATACAACCAAAAATTAGAAGATATTCAAGAATGGTTATCTTTAACTCAATGGTCACAAAAACAAATAGATAAAGCAACTTTAGAAAAAGTAAAATCGCAATTATTTTCGTTAAATATTATTGAAAAAAAGTTACCATTTGAAATGATAGCTAAATAAATGCTTATTTTTATCGTTTTAAAAGTAAAATGTTAACCCAAAAATCCCAATTTTCCTTAACAAAAATTAAAGAAAAGCTTTCTTTGCCAAAGCCTTGGGATTCGGTTATCATATTCTTACTGAACATTTTAATTGCTATTCCCCTATTTATTATTGCACACCAAAATTTAATTGAACTTAATTGGCCATTAAATTTAGACCGTGTTTTTATTTTTGTAGGTATTGTTGTAATTATCCAATTAATTTTACGCTTAATGAAAACCATCATCATTTTGTGTATTTTCATTTATTTACTTTCTTTAGTTTACGGAACAATGTTTGGCGATTATGGATTTGAACGCGTATTTGAAGATTATCGTTATATGATTTACTCAATGAGTGAAGACAGTAAACCTCAAGATATTATTATTTCTAAATTACTTCCATTTCCCAATAAATCAAAAATTATTGATGCGGTTGATTTTACAAATCCAAAGGTTCGAAACTTTGCTTTATCGGCAACAACTAAACATTTTAAAGATGTGAAGGGTTATCAAAAAAACCGAAAACTTATTCAATGTTTTGCAGTTTTTGCAGAAATAAAAAAACGTTGGAATTACGTTAATGATCCACAAGGTCGCGAATATATTGCCTACGCATCTGAAAGTTTACAGCATTTTTCTGGTGATTGCGACGATCATGCGATTTTAATGGCGGCGTGTATTAAAGCCATTGGCGGTTCTCCTCGATTAATTCATACTGGCGGACATATTTATCCTGAAATGCTTATTGGTACTAAAAAAGATTTAGAAACTGCTGTTTATTTAATTAAAGAAGTGTTGTTTGTTAACGAAACTAAAAACAAAGACATTCATTATCATATAGACGAACGTGGAAATATTTGGCTTAATTTAGATTATACTGCAACTTATCCAGGAGGACCTTTTATGAGTGAAGAAATTTTAGGGGAATTGACGTTGTAAATAGCTTTTTCTTAAAAAATAGAATTATAGAGTAAAATAAATGCAAAAATTGCGGTTAACAATGAAACTAAATATCCAATAAATTTATCAAAATTTGAATATGGAATTCCTTTTGCCCATTCTTTTTTTAAAAATTCCCATTCAAAATATATCGAAAAAAAAGTAAAAACTGCTAAACCTAATAAACAAATAGAGAACCAAAACATAAAATCATTTTTATTTAATTACCACTCAATTTTCTCTTTTCTTACACTTTCCAAAATCGCATTCGTTTTATTAAAATGCTGGTTACCAAACCATTTACCTTGGTTAGCACTCATAGGCGATGGATGACCAGAAATTAAAACATAATGTTTTGAAGTATTTATCAAGCTAGCTTTCTTTTGCGCAAAACTTCCCCATAACAAAAACACCACATTTTCCTTTTCGTTAGAAATGGTTTGTATTACAGCATCTGTAAATTGTTGCCAATGTAAATGTTTATGGCTGTTAGGCTTATCTTTTCTAACAGTTAACGTAGCGTTTAACAATAAAACACCTTGTTTTGCCCAACGTTCTAAATTTCCAGAAGTTTGTTCAATGGGTTCAAAAATAGATTCGTATTCTGCATTAATTTCACGGTAAATATTACGCAACGAAGGCGGAATTTTTATACCATCATTCACCGAAAATGCTAAACCATTGGCTTCGCCTTCACCATGATACGGATCCTGTCCTAAAATCACCACTTTTACGTCATCAAAAGCACATGAATTGAATGCGTTAAAAATCAAATCTTTTGGCGGAAAACAAGTATGCAACGCATATTCTTCTTCCACTTTTTCTAGCAAGTCCTTAAAATACGGTTTTTCAAACTCCTGTTGTAAGTGTTGTTGCCAAGAAGCTTCGATTTTTACATGCATACTTTAAAATTTTTTCAAAAATAGAAATAAATCATACAAATGCTTGTAAATTTGCAGTAAAAGCGAGAAAAAGAAGATGATTTCAGTCACTAAAAAGACATTACAAGATTTAGAATTCAACACTATATTAGAAACAATTGCTGCTTATTGTAACACCGAATTAGGTTATGAAAAAGCTTTAGCAATTGAACCTTTTAAACATAAAACCGAATTATTAGCTAATTTGAAGCAAACTTCAGAGTATTTAGCTTCTTTTAGCAATAATAATGCAATACCAAATCATGGTTTTGAAACTATAACCAACGAATTAAAATTCTTAAGTATTGAAGAAAGTTTTTTAGAAGCTCAAAGTTTTAAAAAGATTGCTCATTTAGCTGAAACTGCTATAACATTAATAAAATATTTTAAGAAGTTTGAAGATTATTACTTAGAATTAAATAAAAAATCAAGCGAAATTGCAATCGAAAAACAAATTAATATTGCAATTGATAATGTTTTTGATAAATATGGAGAAATAAAAAATAATGCTTCACCCGATTTAGTTTTCATTAGACAAAATATTCAAGTGGTTCGCGGGAAAATAAATCAAAGTTTTAGCATAGCATTATCTCAATATAATTCGGCAGGTTATTTAGACGATATTAAGGAAACTATAGTTGATAACAAACGCGTTTTAGCAGTTTTAGCCATGCACCGTAAAAAAGTAAAAGGTTCGGTTATGGGAAGTTCTAAAACGGGAAGTATTGTTTATATAGAACCCGAAGCAACTTTACGCTATTCTCGTGAATTAGCAGATTTATTACAAGACGAGCGAGAAGAAATTGTCCGCATTTTAAAACGTTTAACTAATGAAATTCGTCCTTTTAAAGAAACTTTAACTGAATACCAAGAATTTTTAAGTGACATTGATGTAATTGCAGCTAAAGGTAAATATGCAAATAAAATTAATGCATTACTACCCAATATAACCAATGTAAAACGCTTATATTTTAGAGATGCCTTTCATCCTATTTTGTGGTTAACCAATAAAGCAAAAAACGAAGTAATTTATCCGCAAACTATTGAATTACAAAATGATAATCGAATCATTGTTATTTCGGGACCCAATGCTGGTGGAAAAAGTATTACACTAAAAACCATTGGTTTACTACAATTAATGCTGCAAAGCGGTATTTTAATTCCGGTTCATGAACGAAGTGAAACCTTTTTATTTGACAGAATTTTAACCGATATTGGTGATAATCAATCTATTGAAAATCATTTAAGTACGTACAGTTATCGTTTGAAAAACATGAATTATTTCTTGAAGAAATGTAACGATAAAACCTTGTTCTTAATTGATGAATTTGGTACAGGTTCCGATCCTGAATTAGGTGGCGCTTTAGCTGAAACCTTTCTAGAAGAATTTTATGCACGTGAAGCTTTTGGGATTATAACTACGCATTATACCAATTTAAAAATCTTAGCAAACGAATTACCATTTGCAACGAATGCTAATATGCTTTTTGATGAAAAATCATTAGAACCTATGTATAAATTACATTTAGGACAAGCAGGAAGTTCTTTTACTTTTGAGGTAGCTCAAAAAAATGGCATTCCTTATGGATTGATAAATCGTGCTAAAAAGAAAATTGAAAAAAGTAAGGTTCGGTTCGATCAAACCATTGCTACACTTCAAAAAGAACGATCAAAACTTGAAAAAACTTCTCAAAACTTAAAAGAAGAAGAAAGTAAAGCTCGTGAAGAAAGCCAGAAAATGGAACAGATTAACGCTAAAATTCAGGAAAAATTAGAGCGTTATCAAGAATTATATGATGCCAACCAACGCTTAATTTATTTGGGTCAAAAATTAGATGATATTTCTGAAAAGTATTTCAACAATAAAGATAAAAAAACGCTTATTGGCGATTTCTTAAAAATGGTTGAAATTGAAAATTCTAAACGCAAAAAAATCACTAAAAAGGAAAAGATTGCTAAAGAAAAAGTTGAGAAAGAAGTAATTGCAGAAGTTCAAGTAAAAGTAGAAGAAATTCGAGAGAAGAAGAAACAAGAAAAAGAAAAGAAAAAAGTAATTGAAGCTGCTAAACCAAAAGTAATATTAAAAGTTGGTGATAGAGTTAGAATGATTGATGGAAAAGCAATTGGAACTATTGATAAAATTGAGAAAACAAAAGCTGTTGTCAATTATGGAATTTTTACTTCAAAAGTGAGCTTGGACCAATTAGAATATATTCAACCAGTTTAATTGTTGATTTGTTTATTCGTTAGAATATTAATGTTTATTTTTCGTCAATTCGAGTGATTTTTGACAGAAAATTATATCGAGAATAGAAAAATCTAGACTTGTTCTCGATACATTTTTTATATTGCCTTACAATAAAAAAATACTCGAACTGACGGCTTTAATCCATTTACTTAACAATTATGATTAATTTACCTGAAAATAAAAAAATAATCTTGTTTGATGGAGTTTGCAATTTATGTGATGCTTCAGTTCAGTTTATAATTAAGCATGATAAAAAGGATATTTTTCGTTTTGTAGCTATCCAATCTGAATTAGGAAAAGAAATTATTAAATATTTAGGAATAGACACTTCAAAAACAGATTCTATTATTTTATATGAACCTGGAATTGCATATTATTTTAAAGCTGATGCCGCTTTACATATTGCAAAAGAATTGAATAGTTGGCACGCAATCCTATACTCATTTATACATACACCAAACTTTATAAAAGATTCTGTTTACGATTATATTGCAAAAAATCGTTACAAATGGTATGGCAAGAAAGAGGCTTGTATAATACCCACTCCAGAACTAAAGGCTAAGTTTTTAGATTAGTATGATATTTGTCAGTTTTTTATTATCTTGTAAATGTTAATTTTGTTTAAATAAATCAAACTTATAAACTTATGAAAAGTCTTGTTCTTCCTTTATTTGATTTTGCTAATGGAGCTGCGATGATGATTGTTGTATTCTCGTTAGTTATATTAGGATTAGTTGGTGCGGTATTTATGCTGATGAATTCTGATAAAAAGAAAAAAAACGACTAAGAAATCTTAGTCGTTTTTATTTTATTCTTTTATAAATTTCTTTATAGTATTTCCTTCATCTGTTGAAATTTTAACCAAATAAATTCCTTTACTTAAATCGGTTAAATTAATTTGCGAACTATTACTATTCACTTTATCTAATTGTTTTACAACTCTTCCATTAATATCAGTAAAATGTAAAGATTTAATTAAGGATGTAGTTGGAGCTACAATATTAAGTTCACTTGTTACTGGGTTTGGATACATTGTAAAATCTTTTGAAGCAAAATTTTCATTAGTTAGTGTTGCACTTGCTAATATAGTCATTGCAAAATTATTAGGAATTCCAAAATTTCTTGCGCAACCGTTATTGCTTGCTGTACTTCCACATCTTGTTGCAAAACCATTTCCTGTTTCTGTTGCTGGCATTGAACCTACAGTAGCAGTTTCACCTATTCTCCACAAAACATTATTTCTTGAAGCATTAATCATAACTGTTATAGTGTTATCAGTTTCTGAATTAAGATCAAATTCATTAAAAGGAAATACAACTTGAAATATTGTACCTAAAGTTGTAGGTGGTGCTGTAACATTTACAGTAACTGAAGAACCTGGAATTAATGTCCCAGGACCAGAACCACAAGAACCAGTGCTAGTGGAAGAAGGACAATCATTATACAAGGTCATTGTAACGGAGAAAGGTGAAGCATCATTTAGATTAAATAGATCAACAGTTATAGAGTTTAAATATCTTGCTGTGCCACCTAAAGTAATTGCATCTCCCATTTGACATGCGGGACCATTTGCTGTTGGAGTAATTTCAGCTCCTTGATTACTCGCATGTGAAGTCTCATAAATTGTTACCTGTCCATAAAAAAAATTAGTCATCAAAATAACTAAAAAGAGTAAAGTTTTTTTCATATAGTTGATATTAAATTTTAAGTAAATTTATATGAAAAAACAATACAAAATATTCGTAACAACCTAATAGCTAACGATTTATTTAAAATATAAAAAAAGACTTATTTAAGATTAGTTTTTATACTTTTAATCAAATATTAACTAAAAAATAAAATTTTAACCAGTTAAAACGTTAAATTACAAACAACTAAAAATAAATTATTTATTGTAGATTTTAGAAAATAAAGAAAAATCTGCTAAAACTAAAGCTGCCATCGCTTCAACAATAGGAACTGCTCTTGGAACCACACAAGGATCGTGACGTCCTTTTCCTTGTTGTTCAATTATTTCTCCTTTGTTTGTTAACACTTCTTGTTTTTGTAATAAAGTAGCTACTGGTTTAAATGCTACCCTAAAATAAATATCCATTCCGTTACTTATTCCTCCTTGAATTCCACCTGATAAATTAGATTTAGTAGTACCATCAGGATTATATAAATCGTTATGTTCACTTCCTCTCATCTTAGCACCACAAAAACCACTTCCATATTCAAATCCTTTAACAGCGTTAATAGATAACATTGCTTTACCTAAATCGGCATGAAGTTTATCGAAAACTGGTTCACCTAAGCCAATTGGCACATTTTGAATAACACAAGTTATTGTACCTCCAATAGTATCTCCTTGTTTTTTTACTTCTGTAATCAATTTTTCCATTTCTGCTGCTGTTTCCATATCTGGACATCTCACAGGATTCAATTCAATATTATTAAAATCTAAATCTTGGTAAGGCTTGTTGATAAAAATCTCTCCAACAGAAGAAACAAATGCATTTATCTTAATTCCTGAAATTACTTGTTTTGCAATAGCTCCAGCTACTACTCTACTCACGGTTTCACGTGCAGAACTTCTTCCTCCACCTCTATAATCTCTGAAACCATATTTTTGGTCGTAAACATAATCAGCATGGCTAGGTCTATAGGTATTAACTATTTCATCATAATCTTTTGATTTTTGATTGGTATTGAAAATGAGAAAACCAATTGGAGTTCCTGTGGTAACACCATTAAAAATTCCTGAATAAAAATGTACTTGATCTTCTTCCTTTCTTTGTGTTACAATTTTTGATTGTCCGGGTTTTCTACGTTGCAATTCTAAGTTAATTGCATCAAAATCTATTTCTATTCCAGAAGGACAACCGTCAATAATTCCACCCAAAGCTTCACCATGTGATTCTCCAAAAGTAGTAAGCTTAAAAAGTTTACCAAAACTATTCCCTGCCATGTAATTCTTTTTTTACAAATGTACTTATTTAAAAGTTTTAATAGAACCAATAAATTAACATTATTCGTAATGAGTAACATAATTTTAATATCTACTTAAGGGTAAATTAATTTTAGATTTCTTTTTTTGATAAAACTAATATTTTGAAAAGAAGAACTGTTGACTTAGTAGTAATTTCGGATGTTCATTTAGGTACTTATGGCTGTCATGCAAAAGAATTACATCAGTATTTAAATTCTATAAAACCTAAAACTCTTATTCTTAATGGAGACATTATTGATATTTGGAATTTTAGAAAATCTTACTTCCCAGAAAATCATTTAAAAGTAATTAAAAAGATTTTGAGTCTTTCTACTAAAGGAACTAAAGTTTATTACTTAACAGGAAATCATGATGAATTATTACGTAACATTACTGATTTATATTTAGGTAATATTCAACTCTTAGATAAATTAGTTTTGGAACTAGATGGTAAAAAAGCATGGTTTTTTCACGGTGATGTTTTTGATAGTTCTGTACATTCGGCCAAATGGATTGCAAAACTAGGCGGTATTGGTTATGATTATTTAATTCTTTTAAATAGATTTATTAATTGGGTTTTAAAAAGATTTGGTAGAGAGCCTTATTCCTTATCTAAAAAAATAAAAGGAAGTGTAAAAAAAGCTGTAAAATTTATTTCAGATTTTGAAACTACTGCTTCAGATATAGCAATTGACAAAAACTATGATTATGTTGTTTGCGGACACATTCATGAACCTAAAATAATAAGAAAATCAACCAACAAAGGCTCAACATTATATTTAAATTCGGGCGACTGGATTGAAAACCTTACCGCATTAGAATACAACAGAAAAAGGTGGAAAATATATCAATACAAAGAAGAGAATATTATTACCGAAGATGATGATGAATTTTTTTCATTAGAAAATAAAATATTCAATCAAATAAGTTAGTCTATATATTATTACTTATTTTTAGCTTTAAAAAACAATTAAATATGAAAGCTAAAAATCTATTATTACTACCTCTTTTGTCTTTATTTATATCTTGTGGTTCTGATTTTGACGATAATATAGATAGTAATCCGTTTACATTAAGTTTAGAAGATGGAAATTATTGGGTTTATAATGTTCAAACTGATGTAAACCAAAGTAGAGATTCTCTATATGTAGCTAATGATACTGTAATTAATTCGAAAACTTATAAAAAATTTAAAACTGAAAATCCTCCTACAGGTTTCTATTCTTCTGCGTTAAATAATAATGGAGTAATTTACAACAACGGTAAAATGTATTTAACTGGAGGTTTAAATTTAGCTTCAAATCAAAATTTACCTATTAATTTAGATGTTTCTGTATCCGATTTAGTGATTTTTAATAAAGATGCTGTTAACAATCAGCCATTAAATGTTGCTCCTGTTACTGGAGATATTCAACAAACCATTCAAGGATATCCTATTGACATACATTATGAATTAAACACTTATGGCGGTGGAACTTTGGCTACATTTACAAAACCTGATGATAATGAAGTTTATAATAATGTAAAAATCACAAGAGTTACCTTAGATTTAACTATTAGTACTGCTAGTTTACCTATTTCAAATTTTCTTACTGATCCAGAAGTATTAGTTTCAAATTTATATATCGCTGAAGGCATTGGAATGATTTACTCAAATACTGATATTTCAATTAATTTAGATTCATTTGTAGCTGGAGCTCTAGGTATTCCTGCAAGTTCAACCCAAAATCAACAAGAGTTTTTAGACTCATACATGGTCGGAAATTAAAATTTTATAAATAACAAGTAAAATTTTATAAAACAAACCCCGTTAACATGATTTAACTTTGCTCAAAACAAAAACAATTGAACATGAAAAAATTATTCTTAACAGGTATTATGCTATTAGGATTAGCATTTGCTAACGCACAAGACATTTCAAAAAATGCAATAGGTTTACGTTTAGGTGACAATGACGGATTTGGTGGAGAAATTTCTTACCAAAGAGGTTTATCTAGCAATAATCGTTTAGAATTTGATTTGGGATGGAGAGACACAAGGCATTATGATGCTGTAAAACTAGTTGGTCTATATCAATGGGTTTGGAACATTGAGGGCGGATTTAATTGGTATGCTGGTGTTGGTGGTGGTTTAGGTTCTTGGAGAGCTGAATACTACAACAATGGTAACGGAAATTATTACGATGAAAGTGGAGCTTTTGCATTAGTTGCCGGTGATATTGGTATTGAATATAACTTCGACTTTCCACTTCAATTATCTTTAGATTTCAGACCTGAAGTTTACTTTAACTCTAATGATTGGAGAGAAGATAACTTTGGACCAGACATTGCGCTTGGTGTAAGATATAGATGGTAAAAAATATATCTTATAAAAAAAGCTCGTTAATAATTAACGAGCTTTTTTTATTCTAAAACTATTGTTTTTGCTTTCGGAATGATTGTTAAACAATAGGGAGATGTTAACGCCATTGTAGACATTTCTCCTTTTTTAGGATTTATTTTTTTTGTTTTTACATGTAAAACTGAATCTACCCAATAAAGACTCTCTACTTCTATTTCATAACCACCAGAACTTTTTTGTCCCATAAAAACAGCTATTACCGAATTATTTTCAAAATCTGGTTCAAAAAGATGTACATCTTCTACTTGATCTAATTTCATTTTCTCAACAAAAGCTAAATATTCTTCATTCGAATCTAAAACTTCAAATCCAGAATTCGACTTTCCACTATTTTGCGCTTTATAGATATTGTCAAATTGTGTATTCTCAAAAACTTTTGTTGGAGAACCACATGAAAATAACAAAGAGGAAAAAGAAATAAGTAGTATTTTTTTCATATTAAACCAAAGATAAGGCTTCTTGATAAATTTGTTCGTATAAAGGAAGAATCTGCTGAATATCAAAGTTTTTAGCATTTTCTAGTGCATTCTGTTTGAAACTTAAAAGTCGGTTTTCGTCAGATAAAATTTGGATCGCATTTTGACTCATTTCCTCAATATTTCCAACATCACTTAAATATCCAGTTTTTCCATCAATATTTACTTCTGGTAAACCACCAGAATTACTTGAAATAACTGGAACTCCGCAAGCCATAGCTTCTAGAGCAGCTAAACCAAAACTTTCGGTTTCAGAAGGCAATAGAAATAAATCGGAATAACATAAAATCTTATCAATTTCATTACTATTTCCAAAGAAAACAACTTTATCGTGAATTTTAAGATCAATGCAACGCTGTTCTGCTTTTTCTTTTTCAGGTCCATCTCCAACCATCATTAACCTTGAAGGAACTTTTAATTGAATTTTATAGAAAATATCAATTACATCTTCAATACGTTTTACTTTTCTAAAGTTAGAAATATGTGTTACAATCTTCTCTCCTTCATCTGCCATCAAAGAACGTGAACAAGGTAAATGTTTCGCTGCTTCACTTTTTACAATTTCAATAAAGTTTGGAACTACTTTAATTTCTTTTTTAATATCGAATAACTTATAAGTATCATCTCTCAAACTTTTCGAAACACTTGTAACCACATCTGAATTATTGATACTAAAAGTAACGGCTGGTTTATAAAACGGATGTTTACCAACAAGCGTAATATCAGTTCCATGTAAAGTTGTTACCATTGGGATATAAATTCCTTCTTCTGCTAACATTTGTTTTGCCATATAACCAGCATAAGCATGAGGAATAGCATAATGTACATGCAACAAATCTATTTCATACAATTTAATCATATCAACTAACTTACTCGATAAAGCTAATTCATAAGGTTGATAATGAAACAAAGGATATTCTGGAACGTGAACTTCGTGATAAAAAATATTTTTATTTAATAATTCTAATCGAACAGGTTGACTGTAGGTAATAAAATGAATTTGGTGACCTCTTTTGGCTAACTCTAATCCAAGTTCAGTAGCGACAACTCCACTACCTCCAAATGTAGGATAACAAACTATTGCAATTTTCATTTGTTTAATTTTAAAGGTATAAAGTTACACCTATTCGTTTGGTAAAAATTTTAATTATTCGTTAAATTATTTTCTAAAAGCCGATTCGTACAAAGAAATCCATTGTTCTGGTGTCATTTTTTTTGATAATTCACCTAATAATTCAAATGGAATATCTTCGACTTTTTTAAAACGCATACAACTTTTTCCCATGTCTAATTTCTTCTTCGAATGCTTTGGAAACTCGGCTACAAACCAATCGTATAACTGTTTATCTGCATAAATTCCCATGTGATAAAAATTGATGCTATTTTTTTGAGAAGCAAAACTCATAAATGGTAGTGGCGTTTTAGGATCGCAATGATAACCCGCAGGATAAATTTCATGTGGCACCGAATATCCAATCATTCCATAACCCATAACTTCTTGAAAACCTTTAGGTAAGTTCTCTAAAATTGTAGTTCTTAGTTTTTGTAAAGCTTCTCTTCTTTCTTTTGGAGCTTCATTAATATATTGTTCAGGTGAAGTTGCGCTAGATGTCATTTTATTCAATTATTGATTCGTAAATAACTTTTTGAATATTTTCTCTAATATTTTCTCTTGAAAGCACATTTGTCTTTGCTTCCGGATATGTTCTGTTTGATAAAAATATGTAAACAATTTCTTTTTCGGGATCAGCCCAAGCCATTGTTCCTGTAAACCCAGTGTGTCCAAAACTTGTCATAGAAACACAACCACAAGTTGGTCCGCTTTCACCTAGTTGAGGTTTATCGAAACCAACTCCTCTTCTATTTTCATCTTTACAATAATAACAAGTATTGAACTTTTCAAAAGTACTTTCAGAAAAATATTGATGTTCGCCATAATTTCCTTTTTGTAAAAACATCTGCATCATTTTGGCAACTTCTACACTATTTGAAAAAACACCCGCATGTCCACCAACTCCACCTTGCATAGCTGCAGCCATATCGTGAACATAACCCTGAATAGTATCGTATCTAAAATAATTATCAATCTCTGTTGGAATAATTTCATCTTTAGAAAATCTTCTTAAAGGATTGTACAACATTCTATTGGCACCTAAACTTTTATAGAAATTATTTTCAACTAGTTCATCTAAAGATTTTCCTGTAGTTTTCTCTAAATATTGTTTTAGAATAATAAACGAAAAATCACTGTATTTATATTGAACTTTCGGTAGCAATTCACTATCTGCTATGGCTTTAATAATAGTATCATTATAATCACTTCTTAGATATAATTTATCGGTAACTTGAATTGAAAATTCTTTCGAATATTCTGGTCTATAATATTTAGCATCTGGTTTTCCTAAAGAATCCAAAGTAGCTTTATAAAAGCCAATCCACGGATAAAAACGAGCTTGATGTGTTAACATATCAACTAAAGTTGCATTTTTTTTATTCGATTGATTAAATACAGGAAGCATATTTCCTAATTTAGAATCCATTTTAAGCTTCCCTTTATCGAACTGAATCATCACATTTGGTAAGGTTGCCAAAATTTTCGTCAATGAAGCTACATCATACAAGTCGGTATTTTTAACGTGAAGCTTCTTGTCGTATGTATGATAACCAAATGATTTTTCGTAAACAATTTTCCCTTTTCGAGCTACTAAAACTTGTAAGCCTGGCGTCATTTTTTTATCAATTGCATAATTTGCAATCGAATCTATTTTATTTAGAATTTTACCATCTAACCCAACGTTTTCTGGAGCACCATAACCTAAACGATTCATTTTTTTAGTAGTAAAACCATCGTTTACATAAAACTCATCATTAATAGAAACTGGTAATCTTCCTTTACAACCAATTGCTCCAAAAATTGCTTCTGCAGCCGCAGTATGAGCAAAATTATTATTTTGATAAGCTACTAATAAAGCCTCAATTTTATCGAAAGATTTTATTTTTAAAAGCGAATAAGGCTTTGTAAAAAACGTAACAATTGTTTTGTTGTGTTTTGAAATTTGTTCAATCCAAAGTTGTTCTCTGAAAGATAAATCGTGATTTTTCCAAGCACCATCAGCTTTGTGATATCCAATAATCACTTTTGTATAATCTTTTAATTTTACTAAAACAGAATCTAAATTGGTTGAGTTAATATAATCTACTTTAGTGTATTCATTTAATTTCGAAAGGAATTCAGTTTCATCGTCATTACCAATTTTTACATAAGCTATTTTTTCATTTTCAAGCTTTTTAATTGGTACAATCGATTCTTTATTTTTTAATAACGTTAAAGCATTTTCATATAACAAATAATTTAAAGCATCGTATTCCGATTTATTTAAATCATCATATAAATTATTCAGTTCAATTGGTTTATAATCATTTAAACCTGCTTTGTATTTATAGGCAAGAATCTTTTTAACCGATTGTTCTAATCTTTCTTCAGTTAAACTTCCATTTTGAAAAGCTTCTTGAAACTTCTTGATTGCAACCGGAACATTTTCGGCAAATAATAAAACGTCATTTCCTGCTAAAAATGCTTCTAAATCAATTGCACCAGGTTCTTTAAAATTACTTGCCCCTTTCATGTTGAGTGCATCTGTAAAAATTAATCCCGTAAAACCAAGTTCTTTCTTTAAAATATTGGTTACTACATTATAAGAAATTGATGTAGGATATCCTTCGCGAGGTTCTAAACTTGGTACATTTAAGTGCGCCACCATAACACTCGCTAAACCTTTATTTATCAATTCTTTATATGGATATAATTCTACATCATCTAACCTTTGTTTATCAAAATTTACCATTGGTAAAGTATGATGCGAATCGGTTGAAGTGTCGCCATGACCTGGAAAATGCTTCGCTGTTGCAAAAACGCCTTCACTTTGTAAACCTATCATTAAAGCTTCGGCACCATTGGTAACATTTATTTTATCTTCACCAAACGAGCGATTTCCGATAATAGGATTCTTAGGATTAGTATTAATGTCGACTACTGGAGCAAAATTGAAATGAATTCCCATTCTTTTAGATTGGCGTCCCATTTGTTTCCCCATTTCCTCGATTAATTTATAATCTTGAACTGCACCCAATGTCATATTCCAAGGATAACGATAAGTAGAATCTAATCGCATACTTAAACCCCATTCGGCATCTATTCCTATAAAAAGAGGAACTTTAGATTTTGATTGATATCTATTGGTAAGTTTTGCTTGTCGAACAGGTCCGCCTTGGAAGAAAATTAAACCGCCAACGTTATATTTCTCAACCAATTGATCTATTTCTTTAAAATGATTTTCATTTTTATTAGAATAAGCAGCAACCATAAATAATTGCCCTACTTTTTCTTCAAAAGACATTTTATTGTAAATACTATCGACCCATTTTTTTTGAGTAACCAATTTATTCGGCACAATAGTTTTAGAAATATTTTGAGAATATGATGTATATATTGAAACTACAAGTAAAAGTAGTATTGGTAATTTTCGCATAAATAAAAGTTTGATTCTTTGTTATCAGCACTAAATCTATGCCAAATTACTATTTATCTTTATTAAAATAAAACGTTTTAAGTTTATTTTATAAAGAAAGTTGTTAACGAGTAAAGTTTATAGTTTTTATAAATCGATATGACGGTCGTGATAACCTAATAAATACAATACACCGTCTAAACCTATACTAGAAATTGAACTTTGAGCATTGTCTTTAACTTTAGGCTTAGCGTGAAAAGCAATACCTAATCCCGCTAAATTAATCATCGGTAAATCATTTGCTCCATCGCCTACAGCTATAGTTTGATTAATATCGATACCTTCTAATCTTGCAAGTTCCTGAAGATATTCAGCTTTTTTATTACCATCAACAATTTCACCAAGATAACCACCGGTTAAAACGCCATCTTTAATTTCTAGTTGATTAGCAAAAACATAATCTATACCTAATTCTTTTTGAAGATAATGACCAAAATAAGTAAAGCCACCAGAAAGAATAGCTGTTTTAAATCCGTTTGCTTTTAAAGTATTGATGAGTCTTCTTGCCCCTTTTGTTATTGGTAAATTTACAGCAACTTCTTGTAAAACATTTTCACTTAAACCTTTTAAAAGTTTCATACGTGTCACAAAACTTTCTTTAAAGTCAATTTCACCTTGCATGGCCGATTCTGTAATTGCTTTCACTTGTTCGCCTACACCAGCAAGTTCTGCTAATTCATCAATAACTTCAGTTTGAATTAATGTAGAATCCATATCAAAACAAACTAAACGTCTGTTCCTACGAAACATATTATCTTCTTGAAATGCTATATCTAAATCTAAATCTCTAGATATTTGCATAAATTTTTCGGTAAATTCGGCTTTATTATGAATTGCACCACGAATTGACAATTGAATTGATGCTCTTGGGTATTCATCTTCTTTAATTAAAGAAGCTCTACCTGTTAAACGTTTGATGGCATCAATATTTAAATTCTTTTCAGATATAACTTTAGTTACTTCTGAAATCTGTTCAGCGGTAAGTTTTTCCCCTAATAAAGTAACTATGTATCTATCTTTACCTTGTTGGTGAACCCAAGACTCATAATCTTCTAATGAAATGGGAGTAAATTTTGCTTTAATACCCACTTCATAAGATTTAAATAACAAATCTTTTAAAACAGCTGCCGATTTTTTACCCGATTTTATTTGGAAAAGAATTCCAAGTGATAATGTATTGTGAATATTAGCTTGACCAATATCTAATATTTTGGCATCGTAAGCTGCTAAAACACCTGTTAAAGATGATGTTAAACCTGGTTTGTCTTGACCAGATATATTCAATAAAAATATATCACTATCCATTATTTGATAAGAAGAAATAAAAGAAAAATCTATCTGTTTTTAAAAAAATCGACTATGCCAGCTCTCGCTTGCAGGTACTTCCCAAAAATCTTCCCATTCTTCGATAGTATTAACTAAGTTATTAAAAACTATTGTATTAGAAGAAACAGATTTTTGTTTAGCCATTTGCTTAAACTCAATCAATGTTTTATGAGCAATAAAATCGCCTTGTTTGTAAGTAACATTCATTTTGTCTAATAAATCTATAGAATATTTAGCTTCTAAATCTTGTATAAATTTAACAGAAGCATCTATAGAACAACCTGTTGCAGATTGTATATCTTGATTTACAGCAATGATAATAAAACGATTGTACTTTATTGTGAAAGAAGACTCTAAACCTTGTCCGTGAGCTGCCCAATTTTCAATAAATTCTTTCGTTGCGGTTTCGATTTCAGCAACTTCATCATCAGTTAGCTTTCTATTAGATTGATAAATCCAAATACGAGAATGCTTAGGTAAAGTATCGAATGGAACGTACATTTTTAATCTTTTGTTATATCAGAAATTATTTTGTAAGTAACGAATTTTTTTGTTTTAGTATCGTAAATCTCTAGTAAATAGTATGAAACTGTGATTTCTGCATTAGCTTTTAATACATTATCGGTAACAAGAAAAGCATTATCAAAATCATGTAAAACTATTAATTCATGTTTTTTACCTGAACTCTCAGCTAATTCTATTGTTAAAAATTGACCACTTACTATTTTTTTAAATTTACCTGTAACAACTTCGTCTTCAGAAGAATCTTCAGAAGCATATTTTTCTGCAATACCTGTATCTAACATAGCATTAACAAAGGCAGGACAATTAGTAGCTAATTTCATCCCCATATCTTCTCCTAAAGTTTCGATAGCTTTATCATTTCCAATAATATTATCTCCGTAATAAAACGCTACGTCTGATTTATATTTTGTTACACCTTGTAACATACATAAACCTAAAACCATTTCGAAATTCTCTTTTGTAATTTTCTCTTTAGAACTACATTCACAAGCATCATCTGCTAATTTTGAAACTAATTCGTCTTTCGTCATAGTTTGAGAAAAAGACAATTGAACTAATAAAACGGAAACAATAAATAAAATTTTCTTCATATTATAAATCTTGAGCGTTAGCAATAATTTCGGCGATATCTAAAACTTTAACTTCATTTTCTTTGTGTGCAAATTTTACACCATCTGTCATCATTGTATTACAATAAGGACAACCAGTAGCAATAATGTTTGGATTGGTTTCTAGAGCATCTTGAGTTCTTAAAACATTGATATCCATATTTCCTTTTTCTGGTTCTTTAAACATTTGCGCTCCTCCTGCACCACAACATAAGGCTGAACTCTTACTTCTTTTCATTTCAACAACTTCAGCATTTGTTTTAGTAAGCACTTCTCTAGGAGCTTGGTATTCGTTATTAGCTCTACCTAAATAACAAGGATCGTGAAAAGTAATTTTACTTCCTTTATAAGTATCTTTATTAAAATCGATTCGACCTTCGCTTAAAAGTTGTTGTAAAAATTGAGTGTGATGTAGTACCTCATAATTTCCACCTAAACTTGGATATTCATTCTTTAAACAGTTAAAAGAATGTGGGTCGCAAGTAACTATTTTTTTTACTTCATAAGCATTTAATAATTCGATATTCATTAAAGCTTGCATTTGAAATAAAAATTCATTTCCTGCTCTTTTTGCAACATCACCAGTACAGCTTTCTTCAGTTCCAAGAACTGCAAAATTTACATTTGCTTTGTTTAAAATTTTAACAAAAGCTCTAGTAATTTTTTTTGCTCTGTCATCGTAACTACCAGCAGAACCAACCCAAAATAAAATTTCTGGTTGTTTACCTTCGGCCATCATATCGGCCATTGTTGGCACTATTAAATTTTCTGACATATTATTTTATTTTAAATCAATATTTAGAAATATACTCTAACTATCTAATTTTAATATTTTTACTACTCGTTTTTCCAATTTAAACGGTCCATTTGACTGTAAGGCCAAGGCGCACCATTATTTTCAATATTACTCATCATGTTATTTAATTCCATAGGTGCAGCACTTTGCTCCATAACTAAATAACGACGCATATCTACAATAATTGATAACGGACTAATATTAACTGGACATTCTTCAACACAAGCGTTACATGTTGTACAAGCCCAAAGTTCTTCAGGAGTAATATAATCGTTTAATAAAGATTTTCCATCATCTACAAATTTACCTCCATTTGCATCGATGTTTTTACCAACTTCTTCTAAACGATCTCTTGTATCCATCATAATTTTACGAGGCGATAATTTTTTACCTGTAAGATTTGCTGGACAAGATGAAGTACAACGACCACATTCTGTACAAGTGTAAGCGTTTAATAATTGTACCCAATTTAAATCTTGAACATCTGAAGCACCAAATTTAGCAGGTACAGCATCTGGATTTGCTGGCGCTGCAAACGGATCAGCACTTGGATCCATCATTAATTTTACTTCATTGGTAACACTTTCTAAATTATTAAACTTCCCTAGCGGATTTAAATTTGCAAAATATGTGTTAGGGAAAGCTAATAAAATGTGTAAGTGTTTAGAGAAATATAAATAATTTAAGAAAACTAAAATTCCGCAAATGTGTAACCACCAAGCTCCTCTTTCGATTAAAATAACAAGACCGTTACTCATTCCGTCAAAAACTGGAGCAATAAATTGAGAAATTGGAAAACTACCTGCTTGATGATAATGAGCTACTTCAGAAGGTATATGTTGTAAGTGAAAATCGGCAGCATTCATGACTAAAAACAATGTCATTAACACCATTTCGAAATACAAAATATAATTGGCATCATTTTTAGGAAAACCTTGCATTTCTGGTTTCCAAAAACGTTGAATTTTCACAACATTTCTTCTAATCCAAAATACAATAACAGCTACTAATACTAAGAAAGCTAAAATTTCAAACGAACCTATCAATACATTATAAAATCCACCTAAAAATCTAAATATTCTATGAGTTCCAAATAAACCATCAATAATGATTTCTAGAACTTCAATATTGATAATTACAAACCCTAGATAAACTAATATGTGTAAAAATCCAGCCACTGGACGTTTTACCATTTTAGATTGTCCCAATGCAATCATTGCCATGTTTTTCCATCTTTCGCTGGGATTGTCGCTACGATCAATATCTTGTCCTAATTTAATGTTACGAATAAGTTTTTTTACATTGCGAGCAAAATAACCTACTCCAACAATAAGAATAACAGCAAATAAAATATTAGATAAAATACTCATGATAATTACTTCTTAATTTGTTCGTTGTTCTCGTTAACTTCTGGTGATTTATAAGGTTTTTCTTTTTTTCCAAATAATGAAACATTTACATAACGTGTAGGATGTAAACGTAAATCTTGCAACAACAACTCTAATTCTTTAGAAGCTTGAGTAAAATTATTATACATTGCTTCATCTTTCATTAATTTACCCATTGTACCGTTTCCTTGTTCCATATCAGCTAAAAGTTTATCTACACTCGCTAAAGTTTTTTCTAAATTTTTAACCGTTTGACCGAAATCAGCTTTTGCTAATGAATCTGAAATAGCTACAAAATTTGAAGTCGTTTTATCTAGATTTGTAAAAGTTTTGTCTAATTTAGATTTGTTTTCAGCAAGTAATTGATTTAAATTTTTAGAAACTCCACTAAATTCAGTCATTGTTTTATTAAACTCCACTAAACTGTTTTTTAAATTAGCTTTACCTTGTTCATCTAAAACTTCATTAACATTTGCAAAAAGTGCATTTGCATTATCTAAAAGTTTTTCAATTTTATCTTTAATTGGAACAATCTCTTTTGCTAAAGCATCCGTTAATCCTAACTTATTTGATGATTTCAAGTAATCGCCGCTTTCTGTTTCTAATTTATCTTCAAAATTAGGAATAATGGCAATTTCTCTTCCTCCAACTAAACCAGAATCATAAATCTCTGCAGTACTCGATTTAGAAATTGGAAAATCAGTATCAATTTGCATTTGAACTAATAATTTTCCATCAGGATTAATTTTAATAGAATTTACTCTACCTATTTTTAAACCATTAAGTGTAACGGGAGCCGCAGGAACCAATCCTGAAACATTTTCATAAACAGCATACAATTTTTTACTTGTATCAAATAAATTTTTTCCTTTTAAAAAATTAAATCCCCAAATAAACAAAGCGATTGCTAATATTACCAGAATTGCTGTTTTAAGTTCTCTTGATAGTTTCATTTATTGTTTTTCAAGTTCTTTTTACACAAACATTTTAGTTTTTTAAAATGTTCAATTTTTAACAAAAATAAAACTTTATTTTATTTTAATGCATCTGCTAGGCTTATTTTTACTCCGTCTTTATAAGCAACAATAAAAGCAGAGTCGTAACCTTTCTTTTTAGCTTCTTCTAGTCTATTTTTAATTTGCTCATAACTAGACTCATTTGCATAAAAATATTTATATAATTTTCCTGATTGTTCTCTGTCGATTGGAGATAGCCCTTTAAAGTTTGATGCTTTTGTTTCTAGTTTTTTACTACTAGCTGAAATTTGCACTTTAAAAATTACACCTTTATTATTTGATACAATTTCTGAAGTTGTTTTCTCATTGACTACTTCAGTTTTAGAAGCGTCTTTTTTTGGAGCTTCTTCATAAGTTGAACTAGTAGAATTGAAAAAATCTTTTTTATAGCTCAATATAGCATCTGCGATTGCTTGAGCAATTTCATTTTGACCTTTATCAGAATTTAGATAAGTTCCTTCTTCAACATTAGTAACAAATCCTGTTTCAATTAAAACGCTTGGCATGTAAGATGCATCTAAAACCCACAATGGTTGTTGTTTAACACCTCTACTTTTTCTGCCTAATTTATCGGTAAAGTTTGATTCAATTCTAGAGGCTAATTCGATACTTTGATATAAATATTCTTCTTGTAAAATTTTAAGCCCAATTAATGATTCTGGTTTATTAGGATCAAAACCATTATATTTTTCTTGGTAATCTTTTTCTAAGAAAATTACCGAGTTTTCACTTTTAGCAACATCAAAGTTTAAATTAGTTCGAGACATTCCCATAACAAATGTCTCAGTACCATAAGGTGCGAAATTTTTACCCGCAGAATTACAGTGAATAGAAACAAATAAATCGGCATCATTTCTATTAGCAATATTAGCTCTTTCTGTTAATTCAACAAAAACGTCAGTCTTTCTTGTAAAAACAAGCGTTACATCTTTTTCTCTATCTAAGATATTACCAACTTTTTTTGTAATTTCTAATGCTATATTTTTTTCTAGAAAACCATGAGCATTTTTCCCTGTATCTTTTCCACCGTGACCCGCATCTAATACAACTTTGAACTTAGATTTTTGAGCATACGCTAAATTTTGAATTTGTAGTAAACTTAAAATAATTAGTAATAACGAAAAGTTTTTTAATTTCATAATTTATGGTATAGCGTTATAATTTTATTAATTCTTTATTTTTGCCAAAAAATATATGTAAGTTTGACACTTCAAAAAGTGAGCCAAATTTTTACAAAAATACTATTAATAGGATTGCGTAACAAGTTATTTTATATCGTTTTATTAGCATTTTTTCTAACAATTGGAAAAAATGCAATCTATGGACAAGAAATTAAACATGCAGATAGTTTACACTTAAATGTAAATGAAACTGTAAATTTAGCTATTGCCGATACTATAAAAACAGATAGTATAAAGCCTAGAAAAAGTACTTTAGAAGGAATTGCTAAAAGAAAAGCTAAAGATTACGAGAAATTTGATCGCAAAAAAAAGCAACTTACTTTATACAATGAAGCTGAACTTTATTATACCGATATTGAATTAAAATCGGGAATTATTGTATTAGATTATGATAAAAATGAAGTTTATGCTGGAAGAATTAAAGATAGTTTAGGAAACTACACTCAATATCCTGTTTTTAAACAAGGAAGTAATGAGGTTCAACCCGATTCTATTCGTTTTAATTTTAAAACAAAAAAAGCATTAGTTTGGAATTCTAGAACCAAACAAGGAGAAATGAACATTAAAGCAGAAATTTCTAAAAGAGAGAATGATTCTGTTTATTTCTTGAAAAATGCGCGCATTACAACTTCAAAAAATATCGATGATCCTGAATATTATTTTTTAGTTAGAAAAGTAAAATTTGTACCAAAGAAAAAAGTAGTTGCAGGACTAACCAATATGGTAATTGCAGATGTTCCTACTCCAATAGGTTTACCTTTTGCATATTTTCCAATGACAGATGAAAGCACTTCTGGATTCATTATTCCTACACCAGGACAATCTAATCAACAAGGTTATTTTTTACAAAACGGTGGATATTATTTTGCTTTGAGCGATTATTATGACCTGGCTGTTTTAGGAGATTATTACACAAACGGAAGTTATGGACTACGTTTTGAAAGTAATTATGCTAAGCGTTACAAATTTAATGGTCGCATGAATTTTAGATTTGAAAACAATATTCAAAGCGAAAGAGGATTACCAGATTATGTAAGATCAAAACAATACAACATTCAATGGAGTCACAGTCAAGATGCAAAAGCAGCTGCTAATTCTAGATTTTCTGCTTCAGTAAACTTGGGAAGTAGTCAATATTATAGGCAATCTGTTAATTTATCGAATGTTAGTTCGAGTTTAAATAACAACTTGAGTTCTTCGGTTTCTTATTCTAAAACATTCCAAACAGTTCCTCAAGTAAACTTCTCACTTTCTGCAACACATAACCAAAATACAAATACTGAATTAATTAATATGACATTACCTACGCTACAAGCTAGTGTAGACCGTATATTTCCTTTTGCTCCAAAAGATGGCGTTAAAAAAGGATTTATCAAAAATATTAACCTTCAGTATAATTTAAGAGGTGAAAATAGAATTACAACTTATGATTCTTTATTCTTTAAACCACAAATGTTTAGAGATGCCAAAACTGGTTTTCAACACACTATTCCATTAAGTACTAATTTTAAAATTTTCAAATATTTTAGTGTTTCTGCTAGTGCCAATTATAATGAAGTTTGGACTTTTAACACTGTAAAAAAATATTATAGTCCTATTGAAAATAAAGTTGTAACGGAAGATGAAAAAGGTTTCGAAGCTTTCAGGACTTATAATTTCACAACGGGTATTGGAACTACAATTTACGGTACTTTTAACTTTGGAGAAGATAAAAAAATACAAGCCATTCGTCATGTAATGCGTCCTAATGTCTCATGGAGTTACACACCAAGCTTCGACCAATATTATGATAGTTACGCTATTGATGCAACTGGAACTACTATGCAAGAATATACACGTTTTGAAAACGGATTATTTGGTGCTCCTGGAAGAGCATATGCACAAAATGTAGGATTATCGTTAAGTAATACTTTTGAAGCAAAAGTTAGAGATGATGAAAGTAAAACGGACGAACCTAAAAAGGTTATGCTGTTAAACAACTTAAACTTTCAAACCAGTTACAATTTAGCCGCAGATTCACTTGCTTTAGCTCCACTTAGAGTTAGTGGTGGAACACAGTTTTTTAAACAAAAGATGAATGTAAATTTCGCTACAACTTTAGATCCGTATGCAATTGATAATTCTGGAAAAAGAATTGATGTTTTCAATATTGATAATGGAGGAAGTTTATTTAGAATGACAAGTGCTAATATGACCTTCAATTACTCTTTTTCTAGTACAGATTTAGATAAATCTAAAGATTCTAAAGATAATCAAACAGCACAAAATGGTGGTAGAACTGACGATTTATTTGGTTCAGGAACAGATTTAAGTGATAACAGAAAGAGTTTATTTAACGATGATAACAAAGAAGATGGAACTGCCACTGATATGGAATGGTACAACTTTAAACTTCCATGGGATTTAAGACTTGCTTATTCTGTAACTTATAACAACAGTAACCGACAAAAAGAAATATCCTCTCAATCGTTAATGGCTTCAGGTAATGTAGAATTAGCTCCAAGATGGAAAGTAGGAATATCGTCTGGTTATGATTTTAAACAAAAAGGGGTTACGTTTACTCAATTACGTTTTGAAAGAGATTTAGAAAGCTGGAGAATGAGTTTTAACTGGGTTCCTTATGGTACAAATAGTTATTGGGGATTCTTCATTGGAATTCGATCTTCAATGCTGAGCGATATTAAATGGGAAAAACGAAAATTACCAGATAGAGTATTTAGATAAAATAAAAAAGCTTTCATTTTGAAAGCTTTTTTTATTTATTGTCAAGTCGATCTTTTACATATTCTATCTGAGTTTTTCCATGTGATGCTGGAACTCCATCCGGTCCTAAATTTACCATTGTAATATTATCAATAGTAATAATAGTTTCTCTGGTCATCATATTACGTACTTCACTTTTTAATACTAATGACGTTTTTCCAAATTTTACAACATCGATACCAATTTCAATAACATCTCCTTGTTTTGCGGCACTCATAAAGTTAATTTCACTCATATATTTAGTAACAACTTTAGAATTTTCTAGTTGTACAACTGAATACAAAGCTGCTTCTTCATCAATCCATGCTAATAATTTTCCTCCAAATAACGTTCCATTGGCGTTTAAATCTTCTGGTTTTACCCATTTTCTAGTGTGAAATCTCATAGTTCTAAATTTTTCTTAAAGATAGAAAAAATCAATTTTTAATAATCTATCTCTTCAATAGTTTTATTGATAATGATATTACTTTTCTCTATTTTTCAAAACTTTCACAACATCATTCAATTGAAAACCTTTTGCTTGTAACAAAATTAAGTAGTGAAACAATAAGTCGGCACTTTCATTTAAAAACAAATCGTCATTGTTGTCTTTAGCTTCAATAACAACTTCAACAGCTTCTTCGCCAACTTTTTGTGCAATTTTATTAATTCCTTTCTCAAAAGAGATGCTACATAGCTCTTTTCAGCCGTTGCGCTTTCTTTTCGTTCTTTAATTGTGTTTTCTAATTTAGTTAGGAAACCATAATCTTGTTTATTATTTTCGTTCCAACAAGTATCAGAACCCGTATGGCATGTTGTTCCAACAGGATTTACTTTTAGTAACAAGGTGTCGTTATCACAATCAACTGAATAACTTACTAAGTTTAAAAAGTTGCCACTCTCCTCTCCTTTCGTCCATAATCTATTTTTAGAACGACTAAAAAAAGTTACTTTGTTAGTAGCAAATGTTTTTTCTAATGCCTCTTGGTTCATAAAACCCAACATTAAAACATTTTTAGTTTCATTATCTTGAACAATTGCAGGAACTAAACCGTCTGTATATTTTGAGAAATTTATCATAATTATATTTTTTTACACCCCTAAAGTCCCCTCAAGGGGACAATTATAGTCTAATGTTAATATTTTGCTGTTTTAAAAATTGTTTCAATTCTGGAATGTCTATTTCGTGATAATGAAAAACACTAGCTGCCAAGGCGGCATCGGCTTTTCCTTCGATAAAAGTATCGACAAAATGTTGCATAGTTCCGGCGCCGCCAGAAGCTATAATTGGAATATTTACAATTTCAGAAAGTGTAGCTAATGCTTCATTTGCAAAGCCGTTTTTGGTTCCATCATTATTCATTGAAGTAAATAAAATTTCGCCTGCTCCTCTTTCCTCTACTTCTTTTGCCCAATCGAATAATTTAATATTAGTTGGAACTTTGCCGCCAACTAAATGTACCATCCATTCGCCATCAATTTGTTTGGCATCGATAGCAACAACCGTACATTGACTTCCATATTTGGAAGCAATTTCATTAATTAGTTCAGGTCTTTTTACCGCCGAAGAATTGATAGAAACTTTATCAGCACCATTTCTCAATAATATATCAACATCTTCTACTGAAGAAATTCCACCACCAACCGTAAAAGGAATATTAATTGCTTCAGCTACTTTTCGAACCAAATTGACTAATGTTTTTCTTCGTTCTTCCGTTGCAGAAATATCTAAAAATACCAATTCATCCGCCATGGTTTCGACGTATTTTTTTACCAATTCTACAGGATCACCTGCATCTCGTAATTCCAAGAAATTGACACCTTTTACCGTGCGTCCATTTTTAATATCTAAACAAGGTATGATTCGTTTTGTTAGCATTTTTTAGTTGTTTAAAATGTAATTTTCCAATTGTTTTAAGCTGATTCTGTTTTCGTAAATAGCCTTTCCAATTATAGTTCCTTCGCAACCTAATTCAGCTAATTTGGGTAACTCATCAAAAGTGGAAATTCCTCCTGAAGCGATTAATTTGACATTTGGAATTTGCTCTAAAATCCTTTTATACAAATCAAAACTTGGTCCTTGTAGCATGCCGTCTTTCGAAATATCAGTACAAATCACATATTGAATTCCTTCTTCTTGATAGTTTTGAATAAACGGAATTACTTCTTTAGTAGATTCTTCTAACCATCCAGAAATAGCTATTTTTTCATTATTAGCATCAGCACCTAAAATAATCGCTTCAGCACCGTATTGAGTAATCCATTTTTTGAAAATTTCTGGATTTTTTACTGCAATACTTCCTCCTGTGATTTGTTTCGCACCACTTTCAAATGCAATTCTTAAATCTGCATCTGATTTTAAACCTCCACCAAAATCAATTTTTAAACTAGTTTTTGAAGCAATTTGTTCCAATACTTTATAATTCACAATTTGACTCGATTTGGCACCGTCCAAATCCACTAAGTGCAAATACTGAATTCCATGTGCTTCAAATTGTTTGGCAACTTCTAAAGGATTTTCATTATAAATCTTCTTTGTATCATAATCGCCTTTTGAAAGTCGAACACATTTTCCTTCGATGATATCTATTGCTGGGATTATTCTCATTTTTTTATGTTTTAGTTAAATGGTAATAGGTTAAAGATTTAAGAAGTTTTGAAGAATTTTTTCTCCATAATTTCCGCTTTTCTCTGGGTGAAATTGTACGCCATAAAAATTCTCTTTTTGTATGGCTGTTGCATATTCAATTCCGTATTCAGTTGTAGCAATTGTGTATTCACATTTTGGAACAAAATAACTGTGTACCAAATACATAAATTCTTCATCTTTTATTTCTTTAAATAAATCTGCTCTCAAGTTTTTAATGGTATTCCAACCCATTTGAGGAACTTTAACTTCATTAGAAAATCGAATTACATTAACATCAAAAATCCCTAGTCCTTCAGTATTTCCTTCTTCAGAATGTTTACATAACAATTGCATTCCTAAGCAAATGCCTAAAGCAGGTTGTTTTAAAGTTGGAATTAATTTATCTAATCCTAAATTTTGAAGCCTCTTCATAGCACTACTCGCCTCGCCAACACCAGGAAAAATTACTTTATCGGCTTTTGAAATAATATTCCAATTAGAAGTAACTTCAGCTTCATAACCCAATCTATTCAAAGCAAACAATACACTTTGCACATTTCCTGCTCCGTAATCTATAATCGCTAATTTCATATTTTAAACATTTTGTCACACTGAGCTTGTCGAAGTGTTTTGATTTAGTCTTCGACAGGCTCAGACTGACATAATTATATTTTATAACATTCCTTTAGTTGAAGGCAAAATCATTTTCTCGGGATCTCTTTTTACAGCAACTTTTATAGCTTTTGAAAAAGCCTTAAAAATCGCTTCAATTTTATGATGTTCGTTTGTACCTTCTGCTTTGATATTTAGATTTGCTTTAGCACCATCGGTAAACGATTTGAAGAAGTGAAAAAACATTTCGGTTGGCATTTGACCAATCATTTCACGTTTAAATTCAGTTTCCCAAACCAACCAATTTCTTCCACCAAAATCAATTGCTACTTGAGCCAAACAATCGTCCATTGGTAAACAAAAACCGTAGCGTTCAATCCCTAATTTATTGCCCAAAGCTTTTGAAAAAACTTCTCCTAACGCAATTGCTGTATCCTCAATCGTGTGGTGTTCGTCAACTTCTAAATCGCCTTTGACTTGAATATCTAAGTCCATTTGTCCGTGACGCGCAATTTGATCTAACATGTGATCGAAAAAGGAAATTCCAGTATTGATGTTACTTTTTCCTGTTCCGTCTAAATTTAATGTAATAGCAATGTCTGTTTCATTTGTTGTTCTAGAAATTGAAGCTGTTCTTTCCTTCAATTTTAGAAATTCGTAAATCTTTTCCCAATCATTACTTTCTAAAGCAATTGAGTTTTGAAGTTCTTCTAATGAATTTTCAACTTCAGTTATTCCTGCTTGTATTCCATCATTGATAAAAATTGCTTTACAACCCAAATTTTTAGCCAATTCAACATCAGTAATTCGGTCACCAATTACAAAGGAATTTTCTAAATCATATGCAGGATTATTGATGTATTGCGTGAGCATTCCTGTTCGAGGTTTTCGGGTTGGCGCATTCTCTTCAGGAAAACTTCTATCAATGCATTGATTTGAAAAGACTACACCTTCTCCTTCAAATGTTTTCATGATGAAATTGTGAACCGGCCAAAAATTTTCTTCTGGAAAAGAAGAAGTTCCTAATCCATCTTGATTGGTAACTAATACCAATTCGAAGTCTAATTCTCTGGCAATTTTTCCTAGAAAAGTTAGACATTTTGGATAGAAATACATTTTTTCAAAAGCATCAATCTGATAGTCAGAAACTTCCTTTATCATAGTGCCATCTCGGTCAATAAATAATATCTTTTTTGCCATTATAATGTTTTTAAAATTGAAATAACTTTTTCGTTTTCATCGGAAGTTCCAATTGTAATACGCAAACAATTGTCACAGAGTGGTTCATTTGTTCTATTTCTAATCACTATTCCTTTGTTTAATAATTGGTTATATCGTTTTACTGCATTATCTACTTTAAATAAAATAAAGTTTGCATCTGAAGGATAAACGTCCAATACAAATGGAATTTTTGTAAGTACTTTTGCTACTCTATTTCTTTCAAAAATCAGCTCTTTTATTTGAGTATTCGTTTTGTTTAAACTTAATAATTCTATAGCTTTTTGCTGCGATAATTCGTTTATATTATAGGGTGGTTTTATCTTATTTAGTATTGAAATTATTGCTTTGGAAGCATATAAAATACCAATGCGTAAACCTGCCATTCCATAGGCTTTTGAAAGTGTTTGTGTGATTACCAAATTAGGAAAATCAGATAGAACACTTAACCAACTTTTATCTTTTGAAAAATCAATATAGGCTTCATCAATAACAACTAAACCCTTAAAATTATTTATAATTTTTAAAACAGCTTCATCTGAAAATGAATTACCCGTTGGATTATTTGGGGAACAAAGGAAAATCAACTTTGTTTTTTTCGTTACTTCGTTTAAAATCGCTTCAACATCAGGTTGAAAATTCGGTTTTAAAATGATTTTTTTGTTTTCAATTGCATTAATATCTGCCAATACACCGTACATTCCATAAGTTGGAGGCAGCGTGATAATATTGTCTTTATTAGGTTCACAAAACGCTCTAAAAATTAAATCCAAAACTTCATCACTTCCATTACCAATCAAAATATTTTCAGCTTTAACTCCGTTTTTTGAAGCCAATAACGCCTTTAAATCTTGTTGTTTAGGATCTGGATAGCGATTTACACCGTTTTCAAATGGATTTTCATTAGCATCTAAGTAAATCATCTTTTGATTAAAATCTTTAAACTCATCTCTTGCAGAAGAATATGGTTTTAATGATTTAACATTAGTACGGACCAAAGTATTTAAATCGAATGTTTTCATTTTTTTAATGCATTTAAACGTAATGAAACTGCATTTTTGTGTGCTTGTAAACCTTCTGCATCGGCCATTAATTCAATACTTGGTCCAATATTTTGTATTCCTTCTTCAGTGATTTTTTGAAACGTCATCGCTTTCATAAAACTATCTAAATTTACCCCACTGTAGCTTTTAGAATAACCGTTTGTTGGTAGCGTGTGATTGGTCCCAGAAGCATAATCTCCAGCACTTTCTGGCGTATTATTCCCAATGAATACAGAACCTGCATTTGCAATTCCATCGATGAAAAAATCTTCATTTTTAGAACAGACAATAAAGTGTTCTGGAGCATATTCATTAATCAATTCTAAAGCCGTTTCTTCAGTTTCAACATAGATTAATTTGGAATCTTGAATAGCAACTTGTGCGATTTCTTTTCTTGGAAGTTTTTTTAATTGTTTATAAACTTCTTCCTCTACATCATTCAAGATTTTTTTATCGGTAGTAACCAAAATTACCTGACTGTCTTTTCCGTGTTCGGCTTGACTTAATAAATCGGAAGCAACGAAAGCAGCATTTGCAGAATCATCAGCATAAACTAACAATTCACTTGGTCCGGCAGGCATATCGATTCCAACACCAAATTGAGTAGCGTATTGTTTTGCAACTGTTACAAATTGATTTCCAGGTCCGAAAATTTTATAAACTTGAGGAATAGATTCAGTTCCAAAAGTTAAAGCTCCGATTGCTTGAATTCCTCCAACTTTAAAAATTTTAGTAACGCCACACAATTGAGCGGCATATAAAATGGCTGAATTTATTTTTCCTTCCTTGTTTGGCGGTGTGCATAAAACAATTTCTTTGCAACCTGCAATTTGTGCCGGTAAAGCCAACATTAAAACCGTTGAAAACAAAGGCGCAGAACCACCCGGAATATACAATCCTACTTTTTGAATAGGTCTTTTTTCTTGCCAACAACTAACTCCACTGGTTGTGATTACTTCAACTTTTTCTGTTTTTTGAGCTGCGTGAAAATTGTAAATATTGTTTTTTGCTACTTCAATTGCTTCTTTTAATTCTGTGGAAACTAAAGAAACAGCTTCGTCAATTTCTTCTTGTGAAACTAGAATGTTTTCAAATGACGTTCCGTCAAATAAAGACGTGTATTTTTGAACAGCCACATCACCTTTTTGTTGGATTTCTTTGAATATTCCTTTTACCGTTTCTTCAATATCTTCAAATGATTGGGTTGGTCTTTTTAGTATTTCTGACCAAGATTCTTTTTTTGGATTAAATATGATTTGCATAGTTGTGAGTTTTAAAATTATAATACCATTTTTTCAATTGGACAAATCAAAATGCCTTCCGCTCCAGCTTCTTTTAATTGGTCTATTACTTCCCAAAATTGATCTTCATCGATTACCGAGTGTAAACTGCTCCAATATTCTTCTGCTAAAGGCATGATTGTTGGACTTTTCAAAACAGGAAGAATTGCACTTACTTCAGAAATCTTGTTATTTGGCACATTCATCAAAATATATTTTGATTTTCTAGAACGTAAAACCGATTGAATTCTAAACTGAAGTTTTTCCAATATTACTTTGGAATCATCTGAAATTTTAGGAGAAACGGCTAAAACAGCTTCACTTTTTAAGATGACTTCCACTTCTTTCAATCCGTTTTTAAAAAGCGTACTTCCTGAAGAAACGATGTCTACAATGGCATCTGATAATCCAATATTTGGAGCAATTTCAACCGAACCCGAAATTTGGTGAATATCAACTGAAATACGTTTTGAAGAAAAGTAATCAATTACAGTTTTAGGATAAGAAGTTGCGATTCGCATTTTATTTAAATCTTGAATAGAATTGTATTCAAAATTCTTTGGAACAGCCACTGAAACTTTACATTTTGAGAAACCTAGTTTTTCTGCAATTTGAATATTAGCTCCCTTTTCAACCAATAAATTATCGCCAACAATCGCAATATCTACTACTCCATCAATCAAATATTGTGGAATATCCGAGTTTCGTAAATAGTAAACTTCTAAAGGAAAATTGGAAGCGGTAACTTTAAGTTGGTCATTTCCATTGTACACTGAAATCCCACAATCTTTCAAGATTTGGATACTTTCATCGTGAAGTCGACCTGATTTTTGAATCGCAATTTTTAAAGTGTTCATTTTATTTTTTAATTTTAAAATGAGTACACCAAGTAGATTTAAAAACTGACTGTAAATAAAAAACCCGCTTGATGTACTCAAACGGATTTCTGATTTATATGGATTAATTACATAGCATCATTACTTCGCTTGAGCGGAGGTATGATGATGATGATGTAATTGATTTAAAAACATAATTTTTGTTATTATTTAACTCTGCAAAGTTAATGACATATTTTTTTAATAAACAAGATTTTTTAAAATTTATTTTTTCTTAAGCAATATTTACTCCAAAAATATGCCCTACAAGTGATGATAATCCCATAGCAATTGTTCCCCAAAAAGTAATGCGTAAAACTGCTTTCAAAACACTTGAACCTCCAGCTTTTGCAGCTAATCCTCCCATAATTCCTAAAAACAAAATAGCAAAAATATATAATGCATATTCTAAATAAACTAACGGAAAAAACAAAACTACTAACAAAGGTAAAATTCCACCAACGGTAAAAGAAGCTCCAGATGCCATAGCAGCCTGAAATGGTTTAGCTTGACTAATTTCGTTAATTCCTAATTCATCGCGAACATGAGCACCTAACGCATCGTGTGCCGTTAATTCTTTAGCAACCAATAACGCAGTCTCTTTTTTTAAACCTCTATCTTCATAAATTTGTGCTAAACGTTGCAGTTCAAGCTCTGGCATTTCTTCTAATTCTTGTTTTTCACGTTCAATATCTGCTTTTTCAACATCTGTTTGTGAACTTACCGAAACATATTCTCCTGCCGACATAGACAAAGCTCCAGCAACTAAACCTGCTAAAGCTGCCAAAATTATAGGTTCTCTTGTAGCACTTGCGGCAGCAACACCAATTGCAATACTTGCCGTAGAAAGAATTCCATCATTTGCACCTAAAACAGCTGCTCTTAACCAATTACTTCTATTTATATAATGATTGTCTAAATAATTGTCTAATTCTTTATTTTCACTCATAGATTTTTCGGTTACTTAAAATTATTTAATTCAATTGAAACACGCCTTTTGTAAGCACTTCCGAATTCTGATTTAATAATGAATTTGTCAAAACTTCAGTAAATGCTTCGTTTTCAATACCTGTTTTAACAGCAACTTTTTTAAACTCATAACCAGTTGCAGTTTTTTTGGTTACTAAATATAGGAATTTTTATCACCTTCTTCAGAAAAAGCAGCTGTTGGTAAAGCCAATACTTTTTTGTTACCAAAGATAATTTTGGCATCTGTAAACATACCAACTACTAATTTTTTCTTTAAATCAGTATCTAAATCTCCGAATACTGGAATCGAACGATCGGTTTCATTAATTGCTTTTCCAATTGTTTTTATCTTTGATTTATAAATAGTTTCAGCATTTTCTCCAATAGTAAATTGAATTTCTTGTCCTTCTGAAAGTTTTAAAATATCTTTTTCGAAAACTGCTAAACTCAACAATAAATTGGCATCATTTACTATTTCAACAATCGTATTTTCAGGAGCAATATAAGCACCAATATTTGCATTTGTAGTAACCACTACTCCATTTATAGGCGAAAAAATAGTTACCTGCGAACTTAATTTAGCTCTACTAATTGCATTTGGATTGATATTGATTAATTGTAATTTTTCACGAAGTGAATTGTAGCTACTTACTGCTTGTTGGTAATCACTTTCCGCTTTTAAATAATTTTTTTGAGAGGTGATATTTTCATCGAAAAGTGTTTTTTGACGCACATATTCCGATTTTAGGTACGTTAATTGTTCCGAAATTTCAAGATAATCTCTTTGGATATCAATGAATTCAGTATTTTCAATTACAGCAATAGCCTGACCTTTTGTAACTTTTTGACCAATAATAACATTAGAAGCCTTAATGTAACCACCTAAAACCGCTGTAATTTTAGCTTTATCTTTTGCTGGAACGTCAATTTTTCCTGAAACTTTTAAAACATCATCAAAATCATGTTCTTTAGGTGAACCAATTTCCATTTTTGAAGTTTCAAATTGTTCTTTTGTAAGTGCAACTATATTTGAGGTTTCAGTTTGAGTTTCCTCCGTATTTGTTTCTTTGCAAGAAGTAAATGCAACTAAAACTAAAAATGTATATACTAATTTGTTCATAATCTATTGGTAATTAATAAATTCTATATCTAAAATGGTGTTGTTATATTCTAAAATCGCGTCTAAATAATCAATCTTGATTTGCAATGCGTTTTCCAAACTTTGGATGTATTGAAAGAAATCAATTTCGCCATGTTTGTAACTCATATTGGCAACTTTCAAAATTTCATCTGAGAGCTTTTTACCCGAATTTTCATAGTAATCAATCGTAGTTTTTATTCCCAATAACTGATTGTTCTTTTGAGCAACAAATTGATTTATTTTATTCAGTTCAGCTTCTTTTTGTTGGTTCCAACTTTCCTTTTCTAGCTGTAACATTTTTGTTTTTTTAGCATTTCCAGAAAAGAATAAAGGTACATTTAGACCTACTTGAAATCCGTAAAGCGAACTTGATAATCCAGTATTTTTACCTTGAAAATATTCAGCTGAAATAGATGGAAACCAAGCTTGTTTTTGTAACTTCAACTGAGAATCATAATTATTTGTAACACTTTCATAATAAGAATTATAAATATTAGTATTTGAATTTTTAATTGAATTGTAATTTAATTCGTTTTCTTTAATAACAACCAAAGAATCCGATTGCAATAAACCTTGTAAAGCATTGTATGAAGCTGCTTTTTCTTTGTCTATTTTTTGTAATTCAGCAGTAATTTTTTGAGACTTTGCTTGCGCTGTAATTTTCTCTAAATAATTGGTTTCTCCTAATTCAAATCGTCTATTACTTGCTTTTGAGAAATTTTGATACAAACTATCTAAATATTGATACAATTTCTCTCGATTTTGCCAATAAACGATTTCGTAATAATTCTTAGAAACTTTACGATTCAATTTACTTTTTTCAATTTCTAATGCTTTACTTTCAACTTCATAATCTGATTTTAATAGCTTCTTTTTAGCAAAATAAAGCGAAGGAAAATCAAAATCTTGTTGCACACCAAAAACTTTTAAAGGCTCATTATTAACAGCTAAATTATTTTGATCGTAACTGTAATAAACCGTTGTTCTATCTAACGTAAAAGCTGTTGTTGCGTTTACTTTGGCCTTTTCTAACTTTAATTCTAAAGCTTTAATTTCCTTATTATTTTGATTAGCTAGTTGAATTAAATTCGATAATTCATCCTTTTTCTCCTGACTTTGAGCTGTGATTCCGAAAAATACAAATGCTAAAATTAAGGTCGATGATTTCATTTTTTTGAATTTAATTTTCTTCGTTTCTTTTTCATCTAATAATTTGAATAAAACTGGTAACACAATCATCGTTAGCAAAGTAGCTGTAATTAATCCGCCAATTACAACAGTTGCTAATGGTCGCTGTACTTCTGCACCTGCAGAAGCCGAAATTGCCATAGGTAAAAACCCTAATGCAGCTGCTGAAGCTGTTAATAAAACAGGACGTAATCTATCTGTTGTTCCTTTTATGATTAACTCATCTAAAGTCATATCGCCTTGATGCTGTTTTAGTTCCTTGAAATGTTCGATTAATACAATTCCATTTAAAACAGCAATACCAAAAAGGGCAATAAATCCAACTCCAGCTGAAATACTAAAGGGTAAATCCCGAATCCATAAGAATAAAATTCCTCCAACTGCCGAAAGCGGAATAGCTGAATATACCATTGCGGCTTCTTTTAAAGAACCAAATGCAAAATGTAATAAGATAAATATTAAGACTAAAGCAATTGGAACAGCTATCATTAATCGGGCTTTTGCACTTTCAAGATTTTTAAATTGTCCGCCGTATTCGATATAATAACCTTCTGGTAAATCTATTTTACTAGTTACTTTTGCTTTGATATCATCAACAACACTTTGTAAATCGCGGTTTCTAACATTTACGCCAACCACTACTCTACGTTTTGTATCATCTCGAGAAATTTTAGCTGGACCTTTACTGTATTGAATGGTTGCCAATTCGTGAAGCGGAATTTGTTCGCCATTAGGTAACGAAACAAATAAATTTCGTAAATCATCGATAGAAGATCTTTTGCTTTCATTTAAACGAACCACCAAATCGAAACGTTTTTCGCCTTCAAAAACTTGTCCTGCTGATTTTCCTGCAAAACCTAATGCTATAAAGTCATTCAAATCGGAAATATTTAAACCATAACGAGCGATTTTACTCCTGTTATAACTTACAGTCATTTGAGGCAAACCTTCCGTTTTTTCTACAATAATATCAGATGCGCCTTCAACATTTTTTATGGCAGTTTCAATTTCTGTTGCTTTTTGAGCTAAAATATCTAAATCTTCGCCAAATAATTTAATCGCAATATCAGAACGTGTTCCAGAGATTAATTCGTTAAAACGCATTTCAATTGGTTGCGTAAACTCGATTTCCATGTTTGGAATTTTCTTTTCGATGGCTTCTTTAATCTTATCTGCCAATTCATCTTTAGAATCAGCAGAAACCCAATCGCTCTTTGGTTTCAACTTTACAATAACATCACTTTCTTCCATGCTCATAGGATCCGTTGGTACTTCGGCAGCACCAATTCTACTCACCACTTGTTCTACTTCAGGGAAATTATCTAAAATCGTTTTTTCGATTAACGTTGTAGTTTCAATAGTTTTACTTAACGAAGTTCCAGTTTTTAAAACAGGTTGGATAACAAAATCACCTTCGTCTAATGTTGGGATAAACTCACCACCCATTGTTGTAAATAAAATAATGGTTCCAATTAATAAAGAAAATGCACTGATTAAAACTTTTTTGGTATTCTTTAATGCCCAATGAATTACAGGCAAATACCAGGAATTCAGTTTATTGATTAATCGATTAGATATTGAATTTTCTTTTTCCTCTTTAGGCTTCAGGAAAATGGATGAAATTACAGGAACATACGTCAAACAAAACAACATGGCGCCTAATAAAGCAAAACTAAACGTCATTGCCATAGGTTTGAACATTTTCCCTTCAACGCCTGATAAAGATAAAATCGGAATAAATACAATTAAAATGATTAACTGACCGAAAATGGCAGAATTCATCATTTTAGCAGCGCTACTGTAGGTTATTTTATCAATTTCAGTTTGTTTATCTTCTTTGGCTAATTGATTTAATGTAACCGATTTTTGGGTGATTTGGAACGCAATAAATTCAACAATGATAACGGCTCCGTCAATTATAATTCCGAAATCGATAGCACCTAAACTCATTAGATTAGCATCTATTCCAAAAATATTCATAAATGAAATCGCAAATAATAAACATAATGGAATAACTGACGCAACCACTAAACCAGAGCGCCAATTTCCTAATAATAAAACCACTACAAAAATTACTATTAAACAGCCTAAAATTAAGTTTTCGGCTACTGTAAATGTGGTTTTACCAACAAGTTCTCCTCTTTCTAAAAACAGATTAAGATAAACGCCTTGAGGTAATGTTTTTTGTAATTCGGCAACACGTTCTTTAACATCACTTAAAACTTGTTTTGAATTTGCGTTTTTAAGCATCATAATTTGCCCCATCACTTTTTCACCTTGTCCATTACCCGTAATGGCTCCAAAACGATTAGCGTGACCAAATTTTACTTCTGCAATATCTTTTACATAAACAGGAATTCCGTTTGTAGTTTTAACGACAATATTATTAATATCATCAAGATTAGAAACTTTTCCTTCCCCGCGAATGAAATAACTTTCGTTTGCTTTCTCAATATATCCACCGCCTGCAATGCTGTTATTTTTCTCAAGAGCTGTAAATAAATCTGTAATTGAAATATTCATTGCTTTCAAGTTTGCCGAATTAACAGCTACTTCATACTGTTTTAAGTAACCACCCCAAGTATTAATTTCAACAACACCACTTATTCCTGACAAATTGCGTCTTACAGTCCAATCTTGAATAGTTCTTAAATCGGTAATAGAATATAAATCGGCATATTCTGGCTCTACTTCTAAAGTATATTGGTAAATTTCGCCTAAACCTGTTGTAATTGGTCCCATTTCTGGAACACCAAAACCTGAAGGAATTTTTTCTGTTGCAGATTTTATTTTTTCTGCAATTAATTGGCGTGGTAAATAAGTTCCTAAATTTTCTTCAAAAACAATAGTAACTACAGAAATACCAAACTTTGAAATGGAACGAATTTCTACAACTCCTGGTAAATTTGCCATTTCTAATTCAACTGGTGCTGTAATATATTGTTCTATATCTTCAGTTGAAAGATTTCTTGATGTTGTGATAACTTGTACCTGATTATTGGTTACATCGGGTACGGCTCCAATAGAAATTTGAAACACCGAATAAATACCAAACCCTAAAACTGCTATAGTGAAAAGTATAATTATAAGCTTACTTCTTAAACTAAAGGCAATAATTTTTTCTAACATTTTTATTTAATTAAAAGAATAATAAATAGCATCTATCTTAAAAAGACAAATACAATGAGATAAACGAAAAGAATTTCGCTTTTAACTAATTAAATGTTAGGCTATTTTAGGAGGCATCCAAATTGAAATAACCAATTTAGATTTAAAAGATTTGTTGTAAAAAAACTTCTGTTTACAAGTAATTATAGATTTAATTAATTGAATTTGAAGATTTATAAATGAAATAGTAAAAACACTCGTAACATTATCAAATGTTTTGAATGGTAAATTTTGATGTTCTTCTTGATTATTCTCGAATTTTTTAGAATAATGGAGTTTTAAAAACTGAACAAAAGAAATAGAACTTGTGGCAACTTTTTTTTGATGCTCTTTATAATGTTCTAAAAGATTAGGAACTTTCAATAATTGCCCTATTGATGTGTTTGCACACAAAAAAATAGTAATTAGAAATATGGCAATTATCTTTTTCATTTATAAATTTTAGTAAACTTGCTTTACGAAGTAAAGGCTGAAATTATTTAGTTCAAAAGTTTACAGCACAAATTTACAGTAAAAAATCAAAAAATAATCTTAAATTCTACTTAGGATTACTTTTATTAAATGTTAAAGTCACTGCCGTGCCCTTTTCTAAAGTACTTTTAATTGTTATCTCAATTTTTAACAAATCGCATAGTCTTTTTACAATTGAAAGTCCAATTCCTGTTCCTTTAATTTCTGGATGACTCGCTGGGTTAGATCTATAAAAAGATATGAAAATTTTATCTAAATCTTCTTTTGAAATTCCAACACCATTATCATTAATAACAAATAAAAATTGATTTGCTTCAGCTTTTAAATTTAAATCAATTTTTCCACCATTATTTGAATATTTTATAGAATTGGAAATCAAGTTATTAAACACAATTGACAATAAATAACTATCTGATTTTAAAATACAATCTTGCTGCAAGTTCGTTTTAATTGTAATGTCTTTTTCTTTTAATTGGTTCGAAAAAAGCGAAACAGTATCTAAAACCAAAGCATCTAAATAAACTTCTTCACTTTTAATATTGTGCTTTTGATTTTCAAATCGTGCTAATAATAACAATTGATCTACTAAATTATTGATGCGGTCAACTTCTTTAATACAATAATTAATCTTTTCATTATATTGTTCTGAAGTTCTAGGTTTTCTAATTAAAACTTCTAAAGTTCCTTTAATAACAGCAAGTGGTGTTCTTAATTCGTGAGAAGCATCAGAAGTAAATTGTTTCTCTCTTAAAACGGCATTTTCTATACGGTCTAATAAATTATTAATGTTTTCAGATAAAATGTAAAGTTCGTCTTTATTAACAGGAAGTGGAATTCTAGTTTGCAAATTATCTTTGGTAATTTGACTTGATGTTTCAATAATTGTACTAACAGGTTTTATACTTTTTCCTGCAAAAAATCTAGCAAACAAAAATAATAAAATTACAATTATTGGAAACGAAATAACTAGTATATTCTTGAGAATAGAAACAATTTCAAAATCTTCTAAAGACATGGCTACCACAACATAACCAACGGTTTTTCCTTCGAAAAGAATTGGTGTTTGAATTTGCCTAATAGGAATTCCGTTCAATTTTGAATTTAAAAACTTATCGTTGTAAGAATCGTCAAAAAGTTTAAGTTCAGCATTTTTTAAATTTGGAGATCTATCAATAAGTAATTTATGATCGTCGTAAAATTCGACAAAAACAGGGTTTACCGAAATAGAATTATGTTCGCGTGCACGCCATTGATCGACGTGAATTAAATAAGTATCATTAGAATCAATAGTAACATCGTCTAAATGTTTGTATAATTCTTCTTCAACTTCTTCATTTACATGTTGATTAACACTGTATTCTACAATTTTATAGATAAATAAAAATACAAGTGCAATAAGAATTGAACCTGAAACAATATAGTTAAAGGCAATTCTATTTTTAAATGAAGAAGGAAAAAATTTAATCATTGGCTATATAACCTACTCCTCGTATTGTTTTAATTAGTTCTTCGTCTTTTGACAAATTTAGTTTTTTTCTGATGGCATTCATAAAAACATCAATAACACCAGTATCATATTCAAAGTGAATATCCCAAACATCTTCAATAATTCCTGTACGGGTGCAAACTTTACCTTTGTTTTCTACTAAATATTTTAAAAGTTCATATTCACGTTGAGTTAAAGAAACTTCTTTGCCATCTACAAAAACTTGAAAAGTATTTAAATTGAGTACTATTTTACCTAATCTTAATTCTTTATTTGTTGTTGAAGTTCTAAAATGTACTTCAATTCGAGCTAATAATTCTTCAAAACTAAAAGGCTTTTTTATATAATCGTTAGCACCTGCTTTTAAACCTTCTATTGTTTCTTGAACGGTATCTTTGGCTGTTAAAAGATAATTGGAATTTGAGTATTTGTTTCGCGTATTTTAGTACACAACTCTAACCCTGTTAACTTTGGAAGCATCCAATCTAACAAGAGCAAATCAAAACTTTGATTTTCAAAGAAATTCAAACCTTCTTCACCATTTGAAGCGCAAATTACTTCAAATCCTTCTTCTTCAAGCCTTGTCTTAAAAAATTTTGAATTCCTATTTCGTCTTCAACAATTAAAATTTTCATCTTATTGCATTACAAATTTAATTCCAAAAGATACTATATTCGATTTTAACCCATCACTTCTGTTATAATGATTATATCTTAAATCAATATTCTTAATACCAAGTTTCCAAATTCTTGAACCCATAAAAATATCAGTATAACTGACACCAAAACCATATTGATTTGCACTAAAACTAGATAAATCATAATCAGAAGTATAAAACTTTTCAGTTGATAAATGAGTTTCATAAGGTGCAAAATATTTAGATTGATTTTGTACATAATATCGATACATTGGAAATACAGTAAATTTATCTGATAATTTAATTGGTAACTCTAAACTAGCAGTATGAGATGTGATTCCCCAATCGTCCCAATAATATCTATAATATGTTCTCAATGAAAACCTTTCATTTAAATAATAATTTAATCTACCTCCAAATGGTAATTTAAAGCGAGTTCCTGGTAAACGTTCTATATCATCGGCTAACTGATAAACCCCTTTATTTTGAGATGATTCATATACTGGAATATATTGAGCCTGACCAATATAATAATTAGCTTTATCAGCAAAATAAACTCTATGATAAGGTGTTGATAGCATACCTTCTTGCTGCAAAAGATCAAAAAATATTGAAAATTGCATTTTTTTTGTAGCAACTTGGGAAAAACCAAATGAAGCAGCATATGAATTTCTATTCGTTGTTTTCCACTGTTCAAATGAAGAAGGTAAATAACTATTGGAAGTTAATCCATTTTGGTCTATTATGTCAACACCTTGAAAATAACCTTGGTTTTGAAAATTATTACCATAAACACCATATTCGTGTAATTCTGTCGGATATATTGGTCTCCATTGATCTAAATAAACATTTCCTTTGATGCTAACTTCAGAGTTTTTATTATTAAATAATTTACTTATTCCACCACCAAAACCAAATGAAGTATAGTCATATTCATTTGAAAATGAAACATCTGCATTCCAGATTAGATTCCTGTCATCTGAACTGTGACTATAATTTATTACAGCAGTTCCCAATACATCTTGAGCCGATGCACCAGATGAAGCTTGCCAAGGAGTACCATAAGGGCCTGTATTAGCTCTATCATCATCATCATCATCATCATCATCACCACCTCCAGAAGCTCCTGTAGCATTAAATGGATTTATATTACTAGAGGATGCTGATGTGTAAGCTGATAATCCCATATCAACAGTTAAAACATCATCATCATTTAAAGGTATAGCAACGACAATATTTGATGCTAAATCGGTTAACTTTTCTGAACCCATACCACCAGATACAGAAGAGTGAACACCATCTTGCTTATAATAACTTGCTAAGAAATCTATTTCAGTACTTTCAAGCACTCTTTTTTTATAAGCTACTTCGGTAGAATCGCTTTCTTGAGCAAATGCACAAGCGCCGAAGAAGAAAAAGATATATTTCAATTTATTTTTCATGCTAATAACTTGATATTAATTACAACCACAACCACCACCAGTTTTACCACCATTGGCACCGGCTGCAGCTTCTCTGTAAACTTGAAAATTAGTTTCGAAGCGTTCTACTTGACGAGCAGAAAGTTTCATTTCAGGATCATTAATATATTGTTTGTCATACTCTTTTACAGTATTACAAGAACTCAATCCTAAAATTGAAATAACTGTTATTAATAAACTCTTTTTCATTTAATTATACTTTTTTAAGTCAATATTTTTTGAAACAAATAATTCTCCTGTATCGCTAACTACAATACATTCTATATTTGGAATTTGGTCAATTAAACTAATCCCCACATCTTTTCCCATTACAAAAATTGAAGTTGCTAAAGCATCTGCAATTTCTGTCTTTTTTGCAAAAACCGTTACACTCACAATTCCCGTAGCAGGATAACCCGTTCTAGGATCAATTATGTGCGAATAACGCTTACCATTGAAAGTGACAAATTTCTCATAACTTCCAGAAGTTTCAACTGCACTGTCTATCAATGGAAATGAAGCAAAAACTTTTTCTTTATTCATTGGATTAATAATGGCAACTGTCCATGGGCTACCATCGGGTTGATAGCCCCAAGTTGTAATATCTCCCGAAACATTTACTAAACCTGAGCTACAACCTTTTTTTTGTAATAACTCTTTAATTGAATCGGCTATGTAACCTTGCCCTATTCCGCCTAAGCCAATTTTCATACCTGTATTTTTTAAAAATACTGTTGAAGCTTGAGCGTCTAATACTACATTTTTATAGCCAACTTTACTAACAGAAGCTTTAATCTCATCTTCAGATGGCATTTGTTTCATACTGCCGTCAAACTTCCATATTTTATCCATAGAAGCATAACTAATATCGAAAGCGCCGTCAGTTAAATGTGAAATTTTTAAAGCTCGATCTATTAAACCAAAAACTTCTGCATTTACTTTTACAGATTTAATTCCTGCATTTCTATTGATTTCAGAAACTTGAGTAGTTGGAATCCAATCAGAAATTAAATTTTCTACCCTTTTTACTTCAGCAATTGCCATATCGCAATAAGCATAACCTTGAACACTGTCATTTGCTACTACAATAATTTCGAACGGACTTCCTAAAAGAGCCGCTTTCTTTTTATAAGTATTTTGTGCAAATGCAGAAAATGAAAGTAAAAAAACTAGAAAACTAATTCTCATTTTATTCGTATTCTTTAATTAATTTAATGTATTCTGAAGGAGAAACGTTTTTAAAACCTAATTTACCTAAAACTTTACCTTCTGGATTTAAAATAACTACTAATGGAAAATTTCCTTCTTTATTATATTTTTCAGCTAATTCTCTATTGTGTTTTTCTTCATCTGCAGGTAACTGATTTGCTTTTTTTCTAGGAAAATTTAATTTCATTGTTACCCAATTATTTTTAGATTCGTCTTTAAATTCTTGAGATTGCCAAATATTCTTATCTAAACGAATACAAGGAGCACACCAATCTGAACCCGAAAATATCATGATTATATTTTTATTTTCTTGTTTCGCTATTTTTTTAGCACTATCAAAATTATTTACCCAATTTTGAGAAAATGAAAGTGATGAACAAAACACAAAGGCCACTATAAATAAATTTTTCATATTCATTATTTTATACAAATTAAACACTTAAGTTAATCAAATAGTATACTATAAGTTTTATTTAAGGAAATCTTAATTTATCATTATTATAAAGATAATCCGCAGTTTGATACCAAGCAATAGTTTCTCGTTTTAAATCTTTGTTTGTGTTGGTTTTTAATAAATCGTTTGTTTTAGAGTTCCATTTGTATTGATGCACTTCTTTTTTATTTGTTAAAACTACAAGATCATTGTCACTTTTTAACAATCCCAATTTCAAATAGGTAGCAATTAAAGCTCTTGGCTCATAATAAGTACTTAAAATATTTTCTCCAAAAAAATCGGATTTGTAACTCCAATTTAATTCATGAAACAATGTTGGAAAAATATCGATTTGGCTGCAAAGTACATCAACATTTTGAGGCTTAATAGAAGCTCCATAAATAATAGCCGGAATATGATAATTCTTTACATCTATTTCGTCTTTACCAGCACTACTAGCACAATGATCGGCAATGAAAACAAAAACTGTATTTTCGAACCAAGGTTTATTTTTAATTTTTTTAAATAGTTGAGAAAGCGCATAATCGCTATATTTTACAGCGCCATCTCTACTTTTTCCAGATGGAATATCAATTTTTCCTTCAGGATAAGTATAAGGTCTGTGATTTGAAGTTGTCATTATAAAATTAAAAAAGCGTTCTTTATTAGTATAACATCTATCAGCTTCTTTAATCATTTTATTGTAAATATCCTCGTCGCAAATTCCCCATGCGTTTTCATGAGTAACTTCATCATCGTTAATATTTGTTCGCTTTGTTTTAATATTATCTGCTAAAATACTTCCTCTACCTCTATCGAAAATATTAAAACCATTTCCTCCATAAAAAGCATTCATATTATCGAAATAACCATCGCCACCATAAAAGAAATTACATGTATATTTTTTCTCTTTAAAAACCGAAGCTACTGTAAATAAATTATCATTATTTTGTCTTTTAACAATACTTTGTCCTGGTGTAGGCGGAATTGATAAAGTAACAGCTTCCATTCCTCTTACTGTTCTATTTCCTGTTGCATACAAGTTTTTTAAGAAAACACCTTTATTTGCAATACTATCTAGAAACGGAGTTAACTTTTTTTCGTTACCAAAAGAAGTCATAAAATCGGCACTCATGCTTTCCATTAAAACAAAAACAACATTTGGTTTAATTTCTTCTAAAGAATCATGTATTGTTCTTTTTATTTCTAATGAATCTGGATGAATAAACTGAGAATTCACGTCTTTTAATTTATTTTTTATTAAGGCAAAAACTTGTCTATCGTCTAAAGTTTGATAAAAAGTTTTATAATCTAACTTGTTATTTCTAAGCTCTGAAAAGAATGCATAAATTCCTGCTTTCGAAATTTCGTTACTATATCTATTAGAAGACCATTCAGCTTGGTTATTTTTTATTAAAAAAACATAAAACAAACACATTACTAAACTAGTTGAAAATACAATAGCTCTCTTTAAAAAAGGTACTTTTGAAGTAAAAACTTGTTGAAAAACATCTAACTTTTTAAATATTAAATATATTCCGAATACAATTAATAAAATTGATGGCACTAAAATGACTAATGGATAAGATTCGTTTATGTTTTTAACCACTTCGTAAGTATAAATTAAATAATCTACAGCTACGAAATTAAATCGGCAGTGAAATTCTTCCCAAAAAGTTATTTCTGCAAAAAAAGTAAAAATGAAAATTAGTGTGCTTAAAAAGAAACCTGAATAAACTATAGCTTTATCAAGCTTTGAACCTATAAATTTTCTTGGCATTATCAATAAATAAAAGTTTACGATAACAAATAGAAATGATAAAACACCTAAATCATAAAAAAGTCCAGTTGCTATAATTCTAAAGAAACTTAAAAAGGTTAATTCAACATCGGAAATTTGCCAAAATAATAAGGCAATTCGCAATATAAATGAAAGCAAAATAAAGCCAATTGCGTACTTTTTAAGAAGTTGATAACGGTCGAAATTTGGTAACATAATTTACAGATTTTTACTTAACAAAAATCTATAATCAAAACTTAAGAAGACTTAAGAACAACTTAATTGAAACTTAAGATTCCCTTAAGTAAGACCGTTATATTTTCTTATAAACCATTCTAAACTCAACAAAGAAACGATAAACAATAACAACCATTTCCAATCGATTAATGGCGATTTTCTAACAACTTCTTTTTGGGTTGGGTTTAAACTTTCGTCTTTTAAAAGACTATTTATCAATACAGTTACATTATTAGGATAGTAAACTTTTCCGGAAGTATTTTGAGCTAATTGTTCTAATCTTCTCAAATCGGGATTTACAAATTGATTTTCAATATCGAAAGCTATAACTTCAAAAATACCAGTAACTCTTTCTTTAGACTTTTTTTCAGAAACAGTGTACGAATAAAACCCTGCTTCAAGATTATCGAAATTTACCAAATATTCGTTTGAACTATTATAAAAATTATACGATTTCGTCTTTTTATCTTTCTGTTTTGTTAACGTTATGGATAACTCAGCATTAGGATCAAACTCGAAATTTTTATCAAAATATTGCGCTTTAATTTCAATTGGTAAACCAGTATTATAAATCTTTTCAGCTTCTACTAATAATGCTTTTTTATTTGGATTTACACTTAAATACTGAACTATTTTATCGATAAAATTATCAAAATCGTCAAATGATTTATCTTTTAAATAAGACTCCATTCTCCATTTCCAAATTCCCTCACCAAAAATATAAGCACTTCTTTTAGAACCGATTTCTGAAAATGAAACCAAAGGTGCTGTTATCTCTACATTTTTAACTTTAGCTTTTAATAAAACCGAAACATCTCCTTTTGTAGTGATACTTCCGAATTTATTTTCTAAAGGAGAAAATCTCTCGAAACCGAAATTTTCTATTGAAAAATTGGTAAAATTCGAATTAAATGAAGCTGTAAAATTTTCAAATTGATTACTCATTCTAAACGAAAAATCATCAACATAATTATTTAAAAAATCAAAATCGGTTGTTTTACCTGTTATCAATAACGAATTGATTTTTAAAACTTTATTCTGTTCCAAAATATTTCTAAAACTTTGATTAGGTTGGTACAAAACTAAAGCCGAATATTTTTTAAGATCTACTTCTATTGGTTTTACAATCGAAACTTTTCTTTGTTCATTAGCTTCAATACTTCTTTTTAAAACTCCTAAATCGGGATGATTTATACTCGCAATTAAAGCAATTTCTGTTCGCTGATCGATAACATCAATTACAAAAGGTTTTGAGTTATTAATCTTGTTTTTTTCACTTTCTTTTGGTTGTAAAAAAACATGGAACTTTTTAATTCCAACAGTAGAAGCATCTAATAAAAAAGAAACTTTTTGCGATAATTGATTTTTAGAAAATTGCACATTTTGTCTAGCAACAATCACATTTCCATTTGATATTGAAAGTACACTTGAGAAACTTTCTTTGCTATTACTTTCTATGAAAACTTCAACAGGAAATTTATTCTTTAAAAAAGCATACTGATTAACATTTATTGCAGAAATTTTAGAATCAAATACTTTTACTGTATCGCCTAACACAACTGGAAATACTGGATTATTTTCCTGAAAATCGAACACATAATCTTCACCAAATGTTTGATTTCCATCAGTTACTGCAACAATTGGATAATTTTTATTTCTATACAATTGCTTTAATTCTTTTGGAATTTTATTTAAAAGTGTTTGGTTTCCTTTAAAATTTAAGGAATCTAATTTTTTAATTTCAGCATCAAATGAAAAAAACTGAACATTAAACTTATTCTCTAAGTCAGCATTTTTTTGAAATTCTTTAAGAACATTTTTTGCTTCATTATTTACACCTAAATGTTGAATAGACTTTGAGTTATCTATAAAAATTGGTAATGGTAATTTTTCAATTTCATATTTTTTAATTTTTACTAACGGATTGATTAATAAGATCAAAATTCCGAGTATGCTTAAAAAACGTAAAAAAGCTAAAAGCAAATTCCACTTAGAATTACTTTTAGCTTTAAAAAAATATTGTAAATATGCTAAACCACCAGCGACTAAAACCGATAAGATAAGTAAAAGTAAAGTGGTAGCTGTCATTTAAAATTATTTATTATGTTAACATTCCACCGTCAACATTTATAACTTGTCCTGTAACATAAGCACTCATATCAGAAGCTAAGAACACACAAACATTTGCTACATCTTCTGGAGAACCACCACGTTTTAATGGAATTCCTTCTCTCCAACCTTTAACTACATCTTCATTTAATTTTGCAGTCATTTCAGTTTCGATAAAACCTGGCGCAATTGCATTACAACGAATATTTCTAGAACCTAATTCAAGAGCAATTGATTTAGTAAAACCTATCATACCTGCTTTTGAAGCTGCATAATTTGCTTGTCCCGCATTCCCTTTAACTCCTACTACACTACTCATATTAATGATAGAACCTGCTCTGTTTTTTAACATTGTTTTTTGAACAGCTTTTGTCATATTGAAAACAGATTTTAAATTGATGTCGATAACAGCATCAAAATCTTCTTCAGACATTCTCATTAATAAATTATCTTTTGTAATACCAGCATTGTTAATTAGAATATCGATTGTACCAAAATCAGCTAATACATCGTCAACTAATTTTTGAGCTTCATCAAAATTTGCAGCATTTGATTGATATCCTTTTGCTTTAACCCCTAAAGCAGATAATTCATTTTCTAAAGCTTCAGCTGAAGATGCAGAAGAACTATAAGTAAAAGCTACATTAGCGCCATTTTTAGCAAATATTTCAGCTATTCCTTTACCAATACCTCTACTAGCACCAGTAATAATAGCAACTTTTCCTTCTAATAATTTCATTTGTAAATGTTTTATTTGGTTTGTAAAGTCAAAATGCGACGCTAATTTATCATTAGCAATTCATAATTTGATTTGTTAGTTTATTTATAGCAAATATAAGAATTTACTCATTATTTAAAGATATGCCCAATTAAAGTTATCCTAAATTTATATATCAAAAAAAAGCCCTTAAATAAGGGCTTTTAAATATTTAGAGTTTAAGAAAATTATCCTAAAACTTCTTTCACTTTTTTACCAATTTCTGCAGGTGAATCTACTACGTGTATTCCGTGCTCTCTCATGATACGTTTTTTAGCTTCAGCTGTATCATCAGCACCACCAACAATTGCACCTGCATGACCCATTGTACGTCCTTTTGGTGCAGTTTCTCCAGCGATGAAACCTACTACTGGTTTACGATTACCATCAGCTTTAATCCATTTAGCAGCATCAGCTTCTAATTGACCACCAATTTCACCAATCATAATGATACACTCAGTTTCTGGATCGTTCATTAATAATTCAACAGCTTCTTTAGTTGTAGTTCCAATAATTGGGTCACCACCAATTCCAATAGCAGTTGTAATACCAAATCCTTGACGTACTACTTGATCAGCAGCTTCATATGTTAAAGTTCCTGATTTAGACACAATACCAACTTTTCCTTTTTTGAAAACGAAACCTGGCATAATACCAACTTTTGCTTCTTCTGGAGTAATTACACCTGGACAGTTAGGACCTACTAATCGACAATCTTTACCTTGAATATAATCGTAAGCTTTAATCATATCCGCAACTGGAATACCTTCTGTAATACAAATAATTACTTTGATTCCTGCTTCAGCAGCTTCCATAATTGCATCTGCAGCAAATGCAGGCGGAACAAAGATAATTGAAGTATCAGCGCCAGCTTTTACTACTGCTTCTTGAACTGTATTAAATACTGGACGATCTAAATGTGTAGAACCACCTTTACCAGGAGTTACTCCACCTACAACGTTACTACCATATTCAATCATTTGAGAAGCATGGAAAGTACCTTCACTTCCAGTAAAACCTTGAACGATTATCTTTGAATTTTTATTTACTAAAACACTCATTTTATTTGTTTTTTAATTGTATTGTCAATTTCAAGTGATGCAAAAGTAAGATTTTTGAATAATATATCACTTACAAATTTTTGTTTTTTTTTAAGCAGGTTTGCTAATTTGATATCCTTTTATTAATTGACCATTTTCTATGTCCCAAATTACTATAATTCTTGCTACTGTAAACAATTCTTTTGGGTTTTCAATAGTTGCAACATGATGTAAATAACTGACCACAATCTTAGAATCTGTAACAACTTTATCTAATACAGTTGTTTTAGATAAATGATAATTATTTTTCAACTCATGAGCTAAAGCAACAATATCACTTTTTGACATAACTCTTTTTTCTTGTGAACTATCCCACTCGAAAGTAAATTCATCAGCAATAATTGATTCTAAAAAATCTACATCTCTTAAACCATCTAGATCATAAAGCCTTTCAATAATTTGATTTGGTTCCATTATTTCAGTTTTTCAATAATTTCAGGAATTCTCTTTATATAAACTAGTTGTTTAAATTTTTCTCTTGATTCCTCTGCTGGAGTTCCAAAATAAGTTTTTCCACTTTCTAAATCATTGCCTACTCCAGATTGCGCTAAAACAACTGCTTTACTGTGAATTGTAATTCCGCTTTTCATACCAACTTGTCCCCAAAGCGTTACTTCATCTTCAATAACTACACAACCAGCGATACCTGTTTGTGCAGCAATTAAACATTTTTTACCAATAATAGTATCGTGACCAACATGCACTTGGTTGTCAATTTTTGTACCAGCACCAATAGTTGTATCTCCAGTTACACCTTTATCAATAGTACATAAAGCTCCTATTCCAACATTATCTTCTATTACTACTCTACCTCCAGATAGCAATTGATCATAACCTTCAGGTCTCTTTTTGTAATAAAAAGCATCACCTCCTAAAATACTTCCTGCATGTATAATTACATTGTCTCCAATAATTGTATTATCATAAATAGAAACATTTGAGTGGATAAGACAATTATCGCCAATCTTTACATTATTACCAATAAAACAATTGGGTTGAATAATTGTATTTTTTCCAATTTCAGCTGTTGGAGAAATAGCCACAGAAGAATCAACAAATGGTCTAAAGTGTTTGCTTAATTTATTGAAATCTCGAAATGGATCATCCGAGATTAACAAAGCTTTACCTTCAGGACAATCTACTTCTTTGTTAATTAAAACAATCGTAGCAGCTGATTGAAGTGCTTTGTCATAATATTTAGGATGATCGACAAAAACAATATCTCCAGGTTCTACAACATGGATTTCATTCATTCCTAAAACTGGAAAATTAGCTTCTCCAATAAAATCACACTCAATAATAGAGGCAATTTCGCTTAGATTATAAGTTTTGTTAAATTTCATACGTTGAGTAATTAGTGATACGAAAAAAAAGTGATTAGGTTATTCTAATCACTTTTCACTATTACTTATAATTATACGCGCTCCATGTATTTTCCAGTAGCCGTATCAATTTTAATTTTATCGCCTTCATTAATGAATAAAGGAACATTTACAGCTGCACCTGTTTCTACTGTTGCAGGTTTTGTTGCATTTGTTGCTGTATTTCCTTTTACACCTGGTTCAGTATAAGTTACTTCTAAAATTACTGAAGCAGCCATATCTACTGCTAAAGGTAATTCTGTTTCTGTATTGATTTGAACCATTACATTTTCTCCTTCTTTTAATAAATCTGGAGCATCTAAAATATCTCTATTTAAAGTAATTTGCTCAAAAGTTTCAGTATTCATAAAATGAAAATCATTTCCCTCTGCATATAAATATTGAAAAGTATGTGTTTCAACACGAACAGTTTCAATTTTGTGACCTGCAGAAAAAGTATTATCTAAAACTTTTCCATTTGTTAATGATTTTAATTTTGTTCTAACGAAAGCAGGACCTTTACCTGGTTTAACGTGCAAAAACTCAACGATTTTGTAAATATCGTGATTAAACTTAATACATAATCCGTTTTTAATATCTGCTGTTGTAGCCATTATAAATTGTTTGTTATAGTTTGATAAATATTAATAAATTCCTGAATATCCTTTCATAATTCCTCTTGCAGAATTTCTAATGAATTGGATAATTTCATCACGTTCTGGAGTTGCCTCCATTTCTCCTTCAATGATACTCAATGCCTGAGATGTGTTGTAATTTTTTTGATATAAAATTCTGTAAATTTCTTGAATTTCTCTAATTTTTTCTGTTGAAAAACCTCTTCTTCTTAATCCTACAGAGTTAATTCCAACGTAAGAAAGTGGTTCTTTTGCAGCTTTTGTAAAAGGCGGAACATCTTTTCTAACTAACGAACCTCCTGATATCATGGCATGATCTCCAATATGAATAAATTGGTGAACAGCAGCTAAACCACCAATAATAGCGTGGTTACCAACTTCTACATGCCCTGCAAGTGCAACACCATTTACAATAATCACATTATCACCTAAATGACAATCGTGAGCTATATGAGCTGTTGCCATGATAAGACAATTTTTTCCTACTACAGTTTTACCTGAAGCAACTGTTCCTCTATTTACAGTAACAAACTCTCTAATTGTAGTGTTATCACCAATTATCGCTAATGAATCTTCTCCACCGAATTTTAAATCTTGTGGCATTGCTGAAATAACTGCACCTGGAAAAATATTACAATTTTTTCCAATACGAGCACCTTCCATAATAGTTACATTAGAGCCAATCCAAGTACCTTCTCCAATTTCAACATTATTGTGAATTGTTGTAAAAGGATCAATTACCACATTACGAGCAATCTTTGCTCCTGGGTGTACATATGCTAGTGGTTGATTCATATTTTTAATTATTAGTAATTAGTAATCAGTAGTTCGTCTTTTGCCTATTTTTAAAAAATGACTTTTACTACATACTAATTATTACATTTTATTATTTAATTTAAATTAAAAGTAAGTAATTGCTTATTACTTTTAACTAACACTATTTTACTTTAACAATTTGCGCCATTAATTCGGCTTCTGAAACTAATTTTCCATTAGCGTATGCATATGCTTGCATATGACAAATTCCTCTTCTAATAGGAGAAATTAAATCACATTTGAAAAATAATGTATCGCCTGGTAACACTTTATTTTTGAACTTAACATTATCAATTTTCATGAAATAAGTCAAGTAATTTTCAGGATCTGGAACCGTACTTAAAATTAAAATACCACCTGTTTGAGCCATAGCTTCAATTTGTAAAACTCCAGGCATTACAGGTGCACCAGGAAAATGTCCTACGAAGAAATCTTCGTTCATAGTAACATTCTTTAATCCTACCACATGAGTATCTGAAAGTTCTAAAATTTTATCTACTAACAAGAATGGTGGTCTGTGAGGTAATAAATTCATGATGCCATGAATATCTAAAACAGGATCTTGATTAATATCGTAAGTAGGTACATTATTGCGTTCTTCAAGCTTAATAATTTTTGACATTTTTTTAGCAAACTGAGTATTAACAAAATGTCCAGGTTTATTAGCAATAATTTTTCCTTGAATTCTTGTACCAATTAATGATAAATCGCCAATTACATCTAATAATTTATGACGCGCCGCTTCATTAGGATAATGTAACGTTAAGTTATCTAAAATTCCATTTGGTTTAACAGAAATAGAATCTTTGTTAAATGCTTTTTTAAGATTTTCCATAGTCTCTGGAGAAATCTCTTTGTCTACATATACGATTGCATTATTTAAATCGCCACCTTTAATTAAACCATGATTTAATAAAGCCTCTAATTCATGTAAAAAGCTAAAAGTTCTACAACTAGAAATCTCTGATTTAAATTCAGAAACATTTTTCATTGTTGCATTTTGAGTTCCAAGAACTTTAGTTCCGAAATCTACCATTGCAGTAATAGAATACTCATCACTTGGAATTACTGTAATTTCACTACCAGTTGATTCATCTGTATAAGTAATAACTTCCTTTACTACGTAAACTTTTCTATCTGCATCTTGTTCAACAATTCCAACTTTTTCGATTGCTTCCACAAAATATTTAGAAGAACCATCCATAATTGGTAATTCAGAAGCATCTAATTCAATAATTACATTATCTAAATCACACCCAACTAACGCCGCTAAAACGTGCTCAGGTGTTTGAATCATTACGCCTCTTTTTTCAAGATTTGTTCCGCGTTGTGTATTTACCACATAGTTAGCATCTGCTTCAATAATAGGTTGCCCTTCTAAATCTACTCTTATAAAGGTAAATCCATTATTGATTGGAGCTGGTTTAAAAGTCATAGTAACTTCTTGACCTGTATGAAGACCAACACCTTTTAATGAAATTTCACTTGCGATTGTAGTTTGTTTCACAGTTTTTGATTTTTTATTTTTTAAGTTTGTTTAGTTCGTCAACAATTTTTGGTAAATTTTTGAAATGCACAAATGATTTTGCAAAATCACCATAATTGAAAGCTGGACTTCCTTGCACTACTTCACCATCTTTTAAACTCTTACCAATACCAGATTGTGCCTGAATTCTAACTCCGTCACCAATTGTAATATGTCCTACAATTCCAACTTGTCCGCCAATCATACAGTTTTTACCAATTTTTGTAGAACCAGCAACTCCTGTTTGAGAAGCAATAACTGTATTTTCACCAATTTCAACATTGTGTGCAATTTGAATTTGGTTGTCTAATTTTACTCCTTTTCTAATAATTGTAGAACCAAGTGTTGCTCTATCTACAGTAGTACAAGCTCCAATTTCTACATTATCTTCAATAATTACATTTCCAATTTGAGGAACTTTAGCATAAGTACCATCTTCTTGTGGAGCAAATCCAAATCCGTCAGAACCAACAATAGTTCCGGAATGTATCGTACAATTTTTTCCAATTACAGTTTCAGAATAAACTCTTGCTCCTGCAAAAAGAATAGAATTATCTCCAATTACTACATTGTCTCCAATAAAACTATTTGGATAAATCTTTACATTATTTCCTATTACTACATTTTTACCTATGTAACAAAAACTACCAAGATACAATCCTTCTCCATAAGTAACACCTTCAGAAATAACTGATGGTTGCTCAATTCCCGATTTCATTAATTTAACTTGATTGTAATACTCTAACAATTTAGAAAACGCAGATTTTGCATCTTCTACTTTAATTAAAGTAGTAGTTATTTCTTGTTCGGGTTCAAAAGATTTATTTACAATAGTAATTGTCGCTTCCGTAGTATATATATAGTTAGCATATTTAGGATTAGCTAAAAAAGTTAAAGAACCTTCCGTTCCTTCTTCAATTTTGGCTAATTTATTTACTTCGGCTTCTGGATTACCAACTACATCTCCTTCTAATATGCCTGCAATTTGAGCTGCTGAAAATTTCATTCAAAAAAATTAAATTCTTATTTGTTGTTAAATCAACTTGACAAAAGTATAAAATTATATTAATATGTTAAGATTCCAAAATTTGTTTTGGAAAACATACAAAATATTTTGTTACGGGTTTAGATAACGCTTTTAAATGCAATTGATCTGAAGCTTCCACAACATCTTCAATGGTTTTGTCTTTCTTTAAAATTCTAATTGGTTCACCTTCTTTATTATAGGCTTGATTTTTTAAATTTCCTTTGAAAACAAAATATTCGCTTTCCTTTTCGGTAAGGTTATTTAAAGTCATTAATTTATTTCTATAATTTGTGATAAGTTCTTTATTCGGTTTATCATCAAACATATTAATTTTCAGTAAATCGCGATTAATTATCATTGTACACAATTTACTTAATACTTTATCTTGATGAAATTGCCACGATTTTATAGCACTTAAAACATCATAATCGTCTAAATAACTAAACTTTTGAAGTATTTGTTCGTCAAACTCTGTAAGTGTTACTTTATTTTCTAAAAAATATTTGAATGGTACGCTTGCTTCAACTGAAACTCCTTTGTGAACAAGTTCTTTTGCTCTTTTTAAAATCTTCGTTAAAATAAGTTCCGCTACAACAGATGTTTTATGAAGATAAGCTTGCCAATACATTAATCTTCTAGCTACTAAAAACTTTTCAACTGAATAAATTCCTTTTTCTTCAATAACTAAAACATCATCTTCAACATTCATCATTTGAATTAAACGTTCACTATTTATATTACCTTCAGCAACACCACTATAAAAACTATCACGCTTTAAATAATCCATTCGATCCATATCTAGCTGACTAGAAATCAATTGCAGCATAAATTTTCTATGATATTCGCCTTTAAAAACTTTAATAGCTAAAGATAATTTACCGTCGAACTCCTTATTCAATTGTTCCATAAATAGCAACGAAAGCTCTTCATGATGTATTTCCTCTACAATACTATGTTCCATTGCATGGCTAAAAGGACCATGACCAATATCGTGCAATAAAATAGCGATGTAAAGTGCATTTTCTTCTTCATTAGAAATTTCAACACCTTTAAAGCGTAAAGTTTGAACCGCTTTTTGCATAATATGCATACAACCTAAAGCATGATGAAATCTTGTATGATGTGCTCCTGGATAAACCAAATATGACATTCCCATTTGAGAAATTCTTCTTAACCTTTGAAAATAAGGATGTTGAATTAAATCGTAAATAAAGGAATTTGGAATAGTAATAAATCCGTAAATAGGATCATTAAATATTTTGAGTTTATTAGTTTGGCTCACAAGTTCTATTTTAGAAATACAAAAATAATTAATTATTACTATCTTAACAAAAAAGGAAACTTTTTTTAATTAAAACGTTTCCTAAAAAATCAATTAAAATTATATAAAACTTTATACTAATTTTAAAACAAACATCGTTGTATAAATAGTAAATTGCGCTATTAAAAACTTAGAAGATACTATGACTCCAATAAAAATACTTTGGGTAGATGATGAGATTGATTTATTAAAACCTCACATTCTATTTTTAGAAAAGAAAAATTACGACCTAACCACTTGTAATAACGGACAAGATGCGATAGAGTTATTTGAAGAAAATAATTTTGATATTGTATTCTTAGACGAAAATATGCCAGGTTTAAGCGGATTAGAAACATTAGCTGAGTTAAAAGAAAAAAAATCTTCAGTTCCTGTAATTATGATTACAAAAAGTGAAGAAGAATATATCATGGAAGAAGCTATTGGTTCTAAAATTGCCGATTATTTAATTAAACCAGTAAATCCAAATCAAATCTTGTTAAGTTTAAAGAAAAACTTAGATCATTCGCGTTTAGTTTCTGAAAAAACAACACTAGATTACCAAAAAGAATTTAGAAAAATTGCAATGGAACTTGCGATGGTAAATTCTTACGAAGATTGGGTTGAATTATATAAAAAGTTAATCTACTGGGAAATTGAACTTGAAAATATTGAAGATCAAGGAATGGTTGAGATTTTAGAAAGTCAAAAAACGGAAGCTAATGTTCAATTTGGTAAATTCATTGAGAAAAATTATGAAGATTGGATACAAGACGAAGACGATGCTCCTGTTTTATCTCATCAATTATTTGGCAAACTTGTAGCACCCGAAATTCGTAAAAAAGACAAACCAATTCTTTTTGTTGTAATTGATAATTTACGCTACGATCAATGGAAAGCTTTCGAAAATATTGTTGGAAACCATTATAAGTTAGAGAAAGAAGTAAGCTACTACTCTATTTTACCTACAGCAACACAATATGCTAGAAATGCCATATTCTCGGGATTACTTCCTTTAGAAATGGAAAAAAAATATCCTCAATATTGGAAAAACGATACTGATGAAGGCGGAAAAAACTTATTTGAAGGCGAATTTTTAACCGAGCAATTAAAACGTTTAGGTTTAAACATTAAACAAGAATATTACAAAATTACCAATAATAGAGATGGTAGAAAACTTGTAGAAAACTTTAAATCATTAAAAAATAACGATTTAACTACAGTAGTTTATAACTTCGTAGACATGCTTTCACATGCTAAAACTGAAATGGATGTTGTAAAAGAATTAGCTTCAAATGATAAAGCTTATCGTTCATTAACATTAAGTTGGTTTAAAAATTCTCCATTATTAGAGTTAATACAATTAGCCCAACAAAATGGTTTTAAACTAATCTTAACAACAGATCACGGAACCATCAATTGTAAAAATCCAAGTAAAGTAATAGGCGACAAAAACACTTCCTTAAATCTTCGTTATAAAACAGGTAGAAGTTTAACTTATGAAGATAAAGATGTTTATGCAGTAAAAGATCCTAAAAAAGTTGGTTTACCAGCTATAAATATGAGTAGTTCTTTTATTTTTGCTAAAAATGATTTGTTTTTAGCTTATGTAAATAATTATAATCATTATGTAAGTTATTACCGAAACACCTATCAACACGGTGGAATTTCATTAGAAGAAATGATTATTCCTTGTTTGATTTTTGAACCAAAATAGTTTAAAGAATGACTAAAATTTATTCGTTAGAAGAAATAGATATTGTTGCCCAAGAAATTTTAAATATTTCTGAATTAAAAAAGGTTATAACCTTTAATGCCGAAATGGGTGCTGGAAAAACAACTTTAATCAAAGCACTTGTAAAACATTTAGGAGTAAAAGATAATTCTAGTAGTCCAACATTTTCATTGGTAAATGAATATGAAACTGAAAATGGTGAAGTTATTTATCATTTCGATTTATATCGTTTAAACTCTGAAATTGAAGCTTATGACATGGGAATAGATGAATATTTTTACTCGGGAAATTGGTGTTTTATTGAATGGCCCAATAAAACGCCAAATCTTATTCCTATTGACCATGCTTCTATTTCAATAAAAGTTTTGGAGAACGGAAAAAGAGAATTGACCATTAACAATTGATAATGAACAATTGATAGTTGATAATTTTACATTCGTAATTCGTAATTTATAATTCTGTGATTTTCTATTTACTATTCTAAAAAAAATAGCTAAATTGGCACAACTTAACTAAAACCTAACCATGGCTATATATAGTCCTTTTTCCACGTCGCAATTAATGCCACAAGAAGAAAAACTTGAAGTGGCACGACATAAAAGTGAATTATTTATTGGAGTACCGCAAGAAGTTGCTTATCAAGAACGTAGAATATGTTTAACTCCAGATGCCGTGGCTTCATTAACATCTCATGGTCATAGAGTTTTAATTGAAGCTGGTGCAGGCGAAAGTGCAAGTTTTTCGGATAAAGAATACAGCGATGCTGGTGCCGAAATTACAAACGACACCAAAAAAGTCTTTAGTTGTCCAATAATTTTAAAAGTAGAACCACCTACTCTTTCTGAAATTGAAATGATGAATCCCAAAACAATTATTATTTCAGCTATCCAATTAAAAACTCAGAAAAAAGAATATTTTGAAGCTTTATCAAAAAAGAAAATCACAGCTTTAGCATTCGAATTTTTAAAAGACGAAGACGGTTCTTATCCAGCCGTAAAATCATTATCTGAAATTGCTGGAATTGCTTCAATACACATAGCTGCTGAACTCATGATAAACCAAAATATTGGAAAAGGATTGTTATTTGGAAATATAACTGGAGTTCGACCTACAGAAGTGGTTATTTTAGGAGCTGGAACCGTAGCAGAATATGCAGCTAGAACTGCTCTAGGTTTAGGGGCTAGTGTAAAAGTTTTTGACAACTCAATTACTCGATTAAGAAGGCTTCAAAATTTATTACAACATCGAATTTTTACTTCTACTATTCAAGATAAAATATTACTAAAATCTTTAATGCGTTGTGATGTTGCTATTGGTGCAACTAGAGGAAAAAACAGAGCGCCAGTTTTAGTAACAGAAACTATGGTTGAACAAATGAAAAAAGGAGCCGTTATAGTAGATGTTAGTATCGATACAGGTGGTTGTTTCGAAACTTCTGAAATTACAACACATGAACGACCTACTTTTATAAAAAATAATGTGATACATTATTGTGTTCCTAATATTCCTTCACGATATTCTAAAACCGCATCAATGTCTATTAGTAATATCATTACACCACTTTTACTTCATGTTGCAGATGATGGCGGACTCGAAAGTGCTATTAGATGTAACAGAGGTTTAAAAAATGGAATTTACAGTTATCATGGTCTATTAACAAATAAAGCTATTGCCGATTGGTTTAATTTAGAATATCGAGATATTAATTTAATAGTATTTTAGAGCATTCCCTCATTACATTCGGTCGCGTTATTCGTTTTATCTTTTTTGTTTATTTGAGTAAAGTCGAAAACAAAAAAGGATATCACTTCTACCGCTAATGCGAAATTAAGTTTTACCTTTGCAAAAAAATAAAAAATGAAATTCAAATTTAGATTTGCATATTATTTATTCGGATTATTATTAGGTGTTTTCTTTGTTATTTGGTTTTTAGGAGCAAAAGCAGAATCTAAAGGAGTTGCTTTTTGTTATTTGCCAAATTGTAGAGTTTTACAAGATTTAAGAAAAAAACCTATGGATGTTACGCCAGAAGCTCAAAATATTTTAGACGAATCTTGGGTCAATTTAAACGATATTAAAAACACTTTACAATATGGCGATGTAGATTTTTCAAAAAGTAACAAAGCTTTTAAAAAAGGAAAAGTGTACGTAATTGAAGGCAAAACAATTCATAATGAAGAAATTACCATAACTATGGTAAACTACACTGATAAAGTTGTTTTGGAAAACATTGAAAAAAAATAAAATTTCTTTCCAAAACACTTGCAAATACAAATAATCAGTGTATATTTGCACTCGCAATACGGAACTACTGATAACAGTAAAGTAAAGCATTTTATTGGGGCAATTAGCTCAGCTGGTTCAGAGCACCTCGTTTACACCGAGGGGGTCAGGGGTTCGAATCCCTTATTGCCCACAAAATTTAAAAGCAACACATTTGTGTTGCTTTTTTTATTTACCAAAATAAAATTTATATGCCATACTTTGTATACATCCTTCATAGTCTTACTAAAGACAAATTCTATATTGGTTATACAGCAAATCTTTCAGAAAGAATAATTCGTCATAATCAAAAAAGTAAAGGTTTTACTGGCTCAACTAATGATTGGAAATTGGTTTATAAAGAAGAGTTTACTTCAAAAAGTGAAGCTATTTTAAGAGAAAAACAAATCAAAAATTGGAAAAGTAAATCTAAAATTCAAGAATTAATTCAACACAATAATATTTAGCTCAGTTGGTTCAGAGCATCCCGATTAATCGGGAGGGTCAGGGGTTCGAATCCCTTATTGCCCACAACCATTAAAAGCAACACAAATAAATGTGTTGCTTTTTTTATTTACCAAAATAAAATTTATATGCCATACTTTGTATACATCCTTCATAGTCTTACTAAAGACAAATTCTATATTGGTTATACAGCAAATCTTTCAGAAAGAATAATTCGTCATAATCAAAAAAGTAAAGGTTTTACTGGCTCAACAAATGATTGGATATTAGTTCACAAAGAAGAGTTTATTTCACAAAGCGAAGCTATTTTAAGAGAAAAACAAATCAAAAATTGGAAAAGTAAATCTAAAATTCAAGAATTAGTTCAACAAAATAATATTTAGCTCAGTTGGTTCAAAGCATCCCGATTAATCGGGAGGGTCAGGGGTTCGAATCCCTCTTTGCCCACAACCATTAAAAGCAACACAAATGTGTTGCTTTTTTTATTTACCAAAATAAAATTTATATGCCATACTTTGTATACATCCTTCATAGTCTTACTAAAGACAAATTTTATATTGGTTCTACAGCAAATCTTTCAGAAAGAATAATTCGTCATAATCAAAAAAGTAAAGGTTTTACTGGCTCAACTAATGAATGGAAATTGGTTTATAAAGAAGAGTTTACTTCACAAAGTGAAGCTATTTTAAGAGAAAAACAAATCAAAAATTGGAAAAGTAAATCTAAAATTCAAGAATTAATTCAACACAATAATATTTAGCTCAGTTGGTTCAGAGCATCCCGATAAATCGGGAGGGTTAGGGGGTTCGAATCCCTTATTGCTCACTAAATTTAAAAACGTTCAAGTTAACTTGAACGTTTTTTTATATAAAATATTTACTTTAAATTATATTTTTTCTTAAATAACTACATAAAAAAAGCTCCAAAAATTGGAGCTTTTTTTAATATCATTTTTACACTATTTTATAATCTCAATTTTTTGAGTTTGTTCTAAGTTCACACTGTCATAAAAACCTTGTTCACTCATCCAATCATCGCTATAAATTTTACTCATATAACGAGATCCATGATCTGGAAATATAATTACTACATTACTATCAGCGATAAATTCCCCTTCTTCAGCATACTGTTTAGTAGCTTGAAAAGCTGCACCAGATGTATATCCAACAAATAATCCTTCAGTTTTAGCAATTTCTCTTGCAGTATGCGCACTATCTTCGTCTGTCACTTTTATGAATTTATCAATAAGATCAAAGTCAGTAGCTGTAGGGATTAAGTTTTTCCCTAAACCTTCAATTCTATAAGGGAAAATTTCGTTACTATCAAACTCTTTTGTTTCGTGGTATTTCTTTAAAACTGAACCAAAAGCATCAACACCTAAAACTTTAATATTTGGATTCATTTCTTTTAAATACTTTGCAGTTCCAGAAATTGTTCCTCCAGTTCCACTACAAGCAATTAAGTGTGTAATTTTCCCGTTTGTTTGTTCCCAAATTTCAGGACCAGTAGATCTATAATGTGCTTCAATATTTAGTTCATTAAAATACTGATTAATATAAACAGAACCTTTAGTTTCTTCGTGTAATCTTTTTGCAACATTGTAATATGAACGTTCGTCATCTGCAGTAACGTGAGCGGGACAGACATATACTTTTGCTCCCATTGCTCTTAACATATCAATTTTATCTTTTGAAGATTTTGAACTTACCGCTAAGATACAATCGTAACCTTTAATAATACTTACCATTGCTAAACTAAAACCAGTATTCCCTGAGGTCGTTTCGATAATTGTATCGCCTGGTTTTAAAATTCCTTTTCTTTCGGCTTCTTCAATAATATATAAAGCTATTCTATCTTTTGTAGAATGTCCTGGATTAAAAGCTTCAACTTTTGCATAAAAATTACCTTCCATATTTTCAGTAATCTTCGCTAATTTCAAAATTGGAGTGTTACCAATTAATTCCAGTACATTGTTATAGGCTTTTATTTCTTCTTTCATAAAATCTATATTAATTTGCGTAGTGTCTCTCTTTTTTTTGAACACCAAAACCTTGCAAATTTAACAAAAAAAGTTAAACTATTCCTTAATTTTTTCTAAATCTAATAAAAAGGCAAATTCTTTTGCAACTTCCTTTAAAGCTTCAAATCTACCTGATGCTCCACCGTGTCCTGCATCCATGTTAGTATCAAGGAATAACAGATTATTATCGGTTTTTAAATCTCTTAATTTTGCCACCCATTTTGCTGGTTCCCAATATTGAACTTGCGAATCGTGAAGTCCTGTTGAAACATACATATTGGGATAATTTTGTGATTTTACATTATCATAAGGCGAATAAGAAAGCATATAATCATAATATTCTTTCTCATTAGGATTGCCCCATTCATCATATTCTCCAGTTGTGAGCGGTATAGAATCATCTAACATAGTTGTTACAACGTCTACAAAAGGAACTTGAGCTATTACACCATGATATAATTCAGGATTCATATTTACAACAGCTCCCATTAATAAACCTCCAGCGGAACCACCTTCTGCATATAAATGATCTTTTGATGTGTAACCTTCTTTTATTAAAAACTTCGAACAGTCAATAAAATCGGTAAAAGTGTTAATCTTTTTCAAAAGCTTTCCGTCTTCATACCATTGGCGTCCAAGATCTTCTCCTCCTCTAATATGTGCAATAGCAAAAATAAATCCTCTATCTAGTAAACTTAAACGAGTTGTAGAAAACCATGGATCCATAGAAGAACCGTAAGAACCATAAGCATATTGCAACAATGGATTACTACCATCCAACTTAATTCCTTTTCTATAAACCATAGAAATAGGAACTTTAGTTCCATCTTGAGCTGTTGCCCAAACTCGTTTTTCTTCGTAATTATCTTTATTAAATTTTCCGCCTAAAACTTCTTGTTCTTTTAAAACAGTTTTAGATTTTGTTTTCATATTAAAATCGATAACCGAAGATGGTGTTTTTAATGATTGATAACTGAATCGAAGTATATCGGTATCAAAATCAGGATTTGTAGTCGTATATGCAGTGTATGTTTCACTTTCAAAAGGTAAATAATAAGCTTCTCCTCCATCCCAAGGACGAATTTGAATTTTATTTAATCCATTTGTACGCTCTTCAACAACTAAATAGTCTTTAAAAATATCGATTCCTTCCAACAAAACATCTTCTCTATGCGGAATCAAATCAGTCCAATTATCCGATGTAGTTTTACTTTCCGGAGTTTTCATCAATTTAAAATTCGTTGCTTTGTCCTTATTGGTAACAACATAAAAACTATCACCATAATGAGAAATGGAATATTCTAGTCCTCTTTTTCTTTTAGAAAAAATTCTAAATTCATTCTTTGGTTGATTAGCTTCTAGAATTTGATATTCTGAAGTTAGTGTACTTGTAGAACCAATTACTAAATATTTTTTTGATTTTTCTTTATAAACAAAAGTATAGAAAGTATCGTCTTTTTCATGAAAAACTAAAGCATCATTTTTAACTTCAGTAGTTAATTCATGTCTGTAAATTTTATCAGAGCGAAGTGTTTGCGGATCTTTTTTTGTATAAAAAAATGTCTTATTATCGCTTGCCCAAGCAGTTCCTCCTGTTGTGTTTTCTATTTTTTCTGGAAGAATTTCACCAGTTTCTAAATTTTTAACTTGTATAGTATATTGACGACGAGAAACTGTATCAACACCAAAGGTTACCCATTTATTATCTTCACTTACCGAAATTCCGTTCAAATTGAAATAAGAATGATCTTTTGCCATTTCATTACAATCAAACATAATTTCTTCTTTTGCTTCTAAACTTCCTTTTTTCCTAGAATAAATAGGATAATCTTTCCCTTTTTCATATCGAGTTATATAATAATAACCATTGTAAAAATAAGGAACCGATTCGTCATCTTCTTTAATTCTTGACTTCATTTCTTCAAACAAATCTTTTTGAAGTTTTTCAGTATGAGCGGTCATTTTTTTATAATAGTCATTCTCAGCATTTAAATAGGCTATAACTTCTGGATTTTCTCTATCATTAAGCCAATAATAATCATCATTTCTAACATGTCCATGTTTTTCTAATGTATGAGGTATCTTTTTTGCTACTGGCGGTTGAATGTTTTCTTTCATATTCTTTTCTTTATCTTTACAAGATGTCGCAAAAATAAGAGAAATAGCTATAAGTGTGGTCGTTTTTTTCATGAAGTTATTCATTAATTATAAGCTAATTTAGTAATTTTACTTAACAAATTTAAAATTTAACATATGTTTGGAGACTTAATGGGTATGATGGGAAAAATCAAAGAAACCCAAGAAAAAGTTGAAGCTACTAAGAAACGATTAAATACTGTTTTAATTGACGAAAAAAGTAGTGATGGTTTATTAGAGGTAACGTTAACTGCAAACCGTAAAATTAAAAACATTTCAATTTCTGATGATTTATTACAAGACAAAGAAATGCTCGAAGATTATCTTGTAAACACTTTAAACAAAGCTATTGAGCGCGCAACAAATGTTAATGAAACAGAATTAGCAGCCGTTGCAAAAGAAGGCATGCCTAATATTCCAGGAATGGATTTATTCAAATAAAAAAGAGGTTTAAAAACCTCTTTTTTTATTTACATTTTTTCTAAAACTTCTAAAACATAATCATGCATTACTTGTCGGTAATCCATATGTGTTACTATTCTTAGTTTACCTTGTCCCATAGAACTAATTAAAATTCCTTTTTGTTTTAATTTTTCTATAAAAGACTTATCATCAATTGTGGGTTGTATTTTAAAAATTACAATATTTGTTTGAATTGGTTCAACTTCTTTAACCCAATCTTTTCTAATTAACACAGAACCTAATTCTTTTGCTTTTTGGTGGTCTTTTTCTAAACGCTGTATATTATTTTGCATCGCATACAAACCTGCAGCAGCTAAATACCCAGCTTGACGCATATTACCACCAAACAATTTACGAATTCGCAATGCTTTTTTAATTTCCTCAGCGCTACCAACCAAAACAGAACCTACTGGAGCGCCTAAACCTTTAGACAAACAAACAGAAATGGTATCAAACAATTCTCCAAATTGTTTTGGTTGCTGATTTTTAGCTACCATAGCATTCCATAAACGGGCACCATCTAAATGATATTTTAATCCATGTTGATTGCAAACTTCTTTAATAGCTCTTAATTCTTCAATTTCATAACAAGCTCCGCCTCCTTTATTCGTTGTATTTTCAAGGCTAACTAATCTAGTAATTGGTGCATGATAAAACTCTGGATCATTTATAAATTCAGATACTTGATTGGCAGTAATTTTCCCTCTATTACCATCTACTAAATGACAAGAAACTCCACTATTTGCTGCTACTCCTCCACCTTCATATAAAAAAATATGCGACCATTTATCACAAATAACTTCATCTCCTGGTTTTGTATGTAAACGAATCGCTGTTTGATTTGCCATTGTTCCACTTGGAAAAAACAAAGCTGCTTCTTTACCAAACAACTCTGCAGTATAACGTTCTAATTCATTTACAGTTGGGTCCTGTTTAAATACATCATCACCAACTTTTGCCTGAAACATTACTTCCAACATTTCTTGTGTTGGTTTAGTAACTGTATCACTTATCAAATTTATTTCCATATGTAAAATAGATGTCTTACTTTTGAGTTTTAATTTTTGAAGCTATTTCCCGCTATCCGTTTCAATCTTTTTGTCAGTTCGAGCGAAGTCGAGAACAAAAAGGATTTACACTACTATCAGGGCTAGTTTATTAAAACAAAACTACAACAATTATGGTAAATACAGAACAAGTAAAGGACATTATTGATCGCCTTGGTGCGTTAAGGAGGTATCTTTGACATCGATAAGAAATTAATCGAAATCACAAACGAAGAAGAAAAGACTTTAGCTCCTGGCTTTTGGGACAAACCAAAAGAAGCTGAAAAATTAGTTCGAGAAATCCGTTCAAAAAAGAAATGGGTTGAAGATTACACTAAAGGAGTTGATATGGCTGACGAACTTCAAATTATGTTAGATTTCCTTAAAGAAGGAGAAATTTCAGAAGAAGAAGTCGACGAGTTGTATTACAAAACAATTGCTCATATTGAAGATATTGAATTCCGTAATATGCTTTCTGACGAGGCCGATAGCATGAGTGCTGTTTTGCAAATTACTGCTGGTGCCGGTGGAACCGAAAGCTGTGATTGGGCTTCTATGTTAATGCGTATGTATTTAATGTGGGGAGAAAAGCATGGATACAAAATCAAAGAATTAAACTTTCAAGAAGGTGATGTTGCTGGTGTTAAAACGGTGACTTTAGAATTTGAAGGCGATTTTGCTTTTGGTTACTTAAAAGGAGAAAACGGAGTGCATCGTTTGGTGCGTATCTCACCTTTTGACAGTAATGCAAAGCGTCATACTTCTTTCGTATCAGTTTATGTTTATCCTTTGGTTGACGATACAATCGAAATTGTGGTAAATCCTTCAGATTTTGAGATTACAACAGCTCGTTCAAGTGGTGCTGGAGGACAAAATGTAAATAAGGTGGAAACTAAAGTACAATTGGTTCACAAACCAACAGGAATACAAATTCAATGTTCGGAAACGCGTTCACAACACGACAACCGAGAAAGAGCAATGCAAATGTTAAAGTCGCAATTGTATGAAATTGAGATGAAAAAACGTTTGGAACAACGCGCCGATATCGAAGCTGGAAAAATGAAAATTGAATGGGGTTCGCAAATTCGTAATTATGTCATGCATCCTTATAAATTGGTTAAAGACGTTCGTTCGGGTTATGAAAGTAGCGATGTTGATGCCGTAATGAATGGTGAAATTGACGAATTCTTAAAAGCCTACTTGATGATGATGGGACAAAAAGAGGAAGAATAAAAATTGAACTATAAAAACCGTATTTTGAATACGGTTTTTTTATTTGCTTTTATCTATATCCATTTCGTATTTTAGCACTCCAATAAAAACAAACAATACAACATGGACTTAAATTTCAATAAAAACGAAGATCACAATAAATTATTAGTTTCTGATTTACGTAGCCGATTTGCCAAAGTAAAATTAGGTGGCGGACAAAAACGTATCGATAAATTACATGCTGAAGGAAAAATGACGGCGCGTGAACGTATCGACTATTTATTAGATGATAAAAAAAGTAGTCTAGAAATTGGAGCCTTTGTTGGTGAAGGAATGTATGAAGAACATGGTGGTTGTCCATCTGGTGGTGTTGTGGTTAAAATGGGTTACATTCAAGGAAAGCAATGTATTGTTGTGGCAAATGATGCAACAGTGAAAGCGGGTGCTTGGTTTCCAATTACTGGAAAGAAAAACCTTAGAGCTCAAGAAATTGCCATTGAAAATAGATTGCCAATCATATACTTAGTCGATTCTGCAGGTGTGTATTTACCAATGCAAGACGAAATTTTCCCAGATAAAGAGCATTTTGGTCGAATTTTCCGTAACAACGCAATTATGAGCAGTATGGGAATTACTCAAATTGCTGCCGTTATGGGAAGTTGTGTTGCTGGTGGAGCTTATTTACCTATTATGAGCGATGAAGCTTTAATTGTAGATAAAACTGGAAGTATTTTCCTCGCAGGAAGTTATTTAGTAAAGGCTGCCATTGGTGAAAGTATTGATAACGAAACACTTGGTGGTGCAACTACACATTGTGAGATTTCTGGTGTAACTGACTATAAAGCAAAAGACGATAAAGACGCTTTAGACAGAATCAAATCGGTTGTAGGAAAGATAGGTGATTATGAAAAGGCAGGTTTTAATCGTGTTAAATCAGAAAAACCTGCATTAGAACCAAAAGACATTTACGGAATTTTACCAAAATCGCGTGCTGATCAATACGATATGATGGAAATCATCAAACGTTTAGTTGATAATTCTGAATTTGATGAATACAAAGCAGGTTATGGACAAACCATCATTACAGGTTATGCGCGTATTGATGGTTGGGCTGTGGGAATTGTTGCGAACCAACGTAAAATTGTAAAAACTGCTGGTGCTAAAACTAAACCCAGCGAAATGCAATTTGGTGGTGTCATCTATTCTGATTCTGCTGATAAAGCAACGCGTTTTATTGCAAATTGCAACCAAAAGAAAATTCCTTTAGTGTTTTTACAAGATGTAACGGGTTTCATGGTTGGAAGTAAGTCAGAACATGGCGGAATAATTAAAGACGGTGCTAAAATGGTGAACGCAGTTTCTAATTCAGTGGTACCTAAATTCACGGTTGTTGTTGGAAACTCATATGGAGCCGGAAATTATGCCATGTGTGGAAAAGCATACGATCCTAGATTAATATTCGCTTGGCCAAGTGCCGAATTAGCCGTGATGGGTGGCGCTCAAGCTGCAAAAGTATTGTTGCAAATTGAAGCGGCTTCGTTAAAGAAATCAGGAGAAGAATTAACACCAGAAAAAGAAGCTGAATTATTCAATAAAATTAAAGCCAAATACGACGCGCAAGTTTCACCTTATTATGCCGCTGCTCGTTTATGGACCGATGCTATTATCGATCCGCTAGATACGCGCACATGGATTTCTATGGGAATTGAAGCCGCTAACCACGCTCCTATTGAAAAACCATTTAATTTGGGAGTAATTCAAGTGTAACTTTTTATAACGAAATATAATATTGTCATTCCGAATGAAATGAGGAATCTCATAAAGATTCTTTTCTGTTTTTGGAATGACAATTTCATTTTTGTACTATACATTTGCTAAATGTTATCAAAATTCCAACATTTCAAAACCAATATTTCAGGTATTTCATTACCTGAAAAATTCACCTTTCCTTTTTACTACGAACCGCATCCATTAAGTGAGATTGCTTCAAAAGAATTACAAGAATATTTAGAAACACAAACCGATTTTGAACATAATTTTGGTTTACAAGAAAATCAGAAAGGCTTTGTAATTGGAAAAATGTTTGGGGTATTAGTTTGCCAGGACGAAAATGAAAATTTAGGCTATTTATGGGGCGTTTCTGGAAAATTAGCCGATATTAATCTTCACGATAAATTTGTTCCACCTGTTTTTGATATGTTAACCCAAGACAGTTTTTTCAAACAGGAAGAAGCTATTTTGAATCAATACAACCGAAAAATTGAAAAACTAGAGCAAAGCGAAGAGTTGGCAACTGCCAAAAAAATACTGAAACAAACTGAACTAGAAGCTCAATTCGATTTACAAAGACAAAAACAACGCATCAAAGATTTAAAAATAGAACGCGACGAAAAACGTGCTTCCTTTGATAATTTGTCACCAACAGCAATTGAGCAATTAGAATTTGAACTTTCGGAAGAAAGCAAAAAGGAAAGCATTTTGCTCAAAAAAATGACTAAATATTGGAATCTTACAGTTGAAAGTCGAAAATTAAAAGTCGAAAGTCTTCAAGCCGAAATTGAAAAATTGAAAGAAGAACGCAAACAAAAATCAAGTGAGTTACAACAACGCTTATTTGCTGAATATGCTTTTTTAAATCAGGAAAAAAAATTAAAAAGTGTTGGCGAAATCTTCGATAACAATCCGCCAGCGGGTGCCGGTGAGTGTGCTGCGCCTAAATTATTACATTACGCTTTCAAACATAATTTAAAACCAATCGCTTTAGCTGAATTTTGGTGGGGACAATCGCCAAAATCGGAAGTGCGAAAACACAAACAATTTTATCCGGCTTGTAGAAGTAAATGCGAACCTATTTTGGCACACATGCTACACGGAATTGAAATGGATGAAAATCCGCTTTTAGAAAATCCAGCTGAAGGAAAAGAAATCGAAATTGTATTTGAAGATGATTATTTAGCCGCAATCCATAAACCCGCAGAATTTCTTTCGGTTCCAGGAAAAAACATTCAGGATTCGGTTTACGAACGCGTCAAAAAACGTTATCCTAATGCAACGGGACCTTTAATCGTGCATCGATTGGATATGTCAACATCTGGTTTGTTGTTAATTGCAAAATCAGAAGAAGTTTATAAAAAACTACAATCTCAATTCATTAAACGAACAGTTAAAAAGCGTTATGTGGCGCTGCTTGATGGCATTGTAAAACAACCTGAAGGTAGTATCAATTTACCTTTGCGAGTCGATTTAGATAATCGTCCGAATCAATTGGTTTGTTACGAATATGGAAAACCTGCCGAAACGCATTTTAAAGTCATTGAAATTAAAAATAAAAAAACACGCATTCACTTCTTTCCTATTACGGGACGAACGCATCAATTACGCGTTCATGCTTCGCATAGTTTAGGTTTAAATTGTCCAATTGTTGGCGATGATTTATATGGCATAAAAGCAAATAGATTACATCTTCATGCAGAAGAAATTACTTTTACCCATCCTGTTTCAAAAGAAATAATGACTATCTTTAAAGAAGCTGAGTTTTAACTTTTTATTTGAAAGTTTCATAGGTTTTAATTTGTTATTTTTGTTTTATTACATTTCGTTTAGTTGAAAATATCTCATAATATTTATAAAAATGACAAAAATATTTTATTTACTATTTTTTGTTTTCTCATTTAGCAGTTGTTCTTCTCAAAAAGAGAATGTAAATGAAAATTGGGGTGGAGGAGTTAATTGGCCTTACCCAAATGCTAGTCATAACTTAAAGGGACCTATTAAAAGAATAATACAGTATAAAGTAATTAATAGAACAGGAAGGCCTGAAGAGCGAAGGTATAGAAAGTTTTTTTTATGGGGTGAATATGATAATCAGTATTTATTAGCAGGAATTCAATTGCGATATGATAGAAAGGGGATGGTACCAGGAAAATTAAATACTTATTCAAATGACACAATATCGAATAATATTGAATATGATTCTTTGGTGCCAAAATTTTTAAAAAGTATAGACACTACGGTTTCTCCATTTCCAGATAATTGGCTTAGAGATACTATTGATATACAAGAAAAATATAATTATAAGCCTAAATACAGTTACAAACATTTTTTTGGAGGTGATTTGTATAAGTTAGAATTGAATCAATATCAAATTTATGAATGGGAGGAATTTGATCGTACCGATTTTGATGAGTATGTGAATTGGTACATAATAGATGATAAGGGAAGAATAAAAGAACATAGGAATTATATGTGTGATTCTATATATAGGCGAAAATGGAAAAAATTTCCTTTGCAACAAGAAAAAACTAAATATAAAGATTTAAAAGATGAAGATTGGAAAGAAACAACTTTTTATAAATATGATAATAAAGATCGTATCATAGAATTAACCTATGCCATGGCTGAGCAAAGTTTAAGATACCAATCTTTCGATTATGTGATTTTGGGTATTTCTAGAGAGCCTAAGGTTAATTTTAAGTACAACGATAATAATAGAGTAACTGAAGAAATAGTAAGTTGTATAGACCCAGAAGATGAAACTAAAAGAATTGCAGTACAAACAAAGAAGTTTACCTATCACCCTACCAAAGGGTATTTAGAAAAGCAAGAAATTTTTATAGATAATAGATTTAAAGACGAATTGTATCGACGTTTTTTAAACGATACAACAATAATAACTTACAACGAGCACGAAGATATAACGAGTAAAAAATATAAACACCCTCTATTAGGACCTCCAGAAGAGAGAAGTTTAGTTAATGGTAATAATGATAAATATTATAAGTATGAGTATGACAAGTATGGTAACTGGACAAAATGCAATATGTACTTAACTACTGATATAGAAACACCAACAATAATCGCAACAAGAATTTTTGAATATTATAAAGATTAATTGTAACGTATCTTTACAATTGACAACTAATATTTGAATTCATTTTTCGTCAGTTTGAGTGATTTTCAGAATGAAAATTGTATCGAAAACAAGAAAATTAATTCTCGATACATTTTTTGTAAACAAAAAACACTCGACACAAGTAAAGCGACTGAACGAAGTTAATTGACGAATTAAATAATTTATTTTTAATAATATGAAAAAACTAATCTACATATCAATATTACTACTTGTTTTCCAACAAATTTCTGCTCAAAACTTCACGCGAAGAGATTCTTTACACGGCGGTCTTCGATATGAGAGAGTTTGTTACGATGTTCTACGATACGATTTAAACATTACAATAAATCCAACGGAAAGGAGTATTGTGGGTTATAACGATATAACCTTCAAAATTGAAGAGGCTACTCAAAAAATACAAGTTGACTTATTCGAAAACATGAAAGTCGATTCTATTAAATGGAATGATAAAAGTTTAAAATATACTAGAGAGTTTGATGCTGTTTTTATTGATTTTGATCATTTATTACCTTTAAATTCAACTGAAAAAATTCGTTTTTATTACTCAGGAAATCCATTAGTAGCAAAATATGCTCCGTGGGATGGTGGATTTGTATTTTCAAAAGATAAAAATAATAAAGATTTTATTGCAGTTGCTGTACAAGGAACAGGTGCTAGTTTATGGTACCCTGTAAAAGATTCACAAACCGATGAACCTAACAATGGTGCTTCTATAAAAGTTGCAGTTCCAAATGGATTAATAAATGTTTCTAACGGTAGATTTAAGGGTTCTCAAGATTTAGGAAATGGTTATACACGATGGGATTGGGAAGTTAAAAATCCAATTAATAATTATGATATCACTGTAAATATAGCTGATTATGTTCATTTTCATGATACTTTTAATGGACTCGATTTAGATTACTATGTTTTACGTGAAAATGAAGAAACAGCTAAAAAACATTTTGATGAAGATGTTAAAACAATGTTTCAATGTTTTAATTCAAAGTTTGGAAAATATCCATTTTGGGAAGATGGCTATAAATTAGTAGAGACACCATATTTAGGCATGGAACATCAAAGTGCAGTTGCTTACGGAAATAAATACAGAAAAGGTTATTTAGGTAACGACTTATCAGGAAGTGGTATAGGCATGGGGTTTGATTACATTATTATTCATGAAACGGGTCACGAATGGTTTGGAAATAGTATTACAAGTAAAGACATTGCTGATATGTGGATTCATGAAGGTTTTACAACTTATTCGGAAACTGTTTTTGTAGAATGTACAAAAGGTTATGAAGCGGCTTTAAAATATGTTAATGGTCAAGCAAGAAGAGTTAGTAACGACAAACCTATTATTGGTCATTTTGGAGTAAATAATGAAGGAAGTGGCGATATGTATTACAAAGGTTCATTAATGCTAAACACACTTCGTCATGTTATTAACGACGATGAAAAATGGTGGGAATTAATATTAAAATACTCTGAAACTTTTAAAAAGAAAATTATTGATACCCCAACAGTAATTCAGTTTTTTAATAAAGAATCGGGAATGGATTTAACACCAATTTTCAAACAATATTTAGAAACAACTACTATCCCTACATTGGCATATAAAACTGAAAAAGATAATTTTTACTATTATTGGAAAGATGTAAATCCTGATTTTAATATGCCAATCGATATTGAATATGGCAATAAAATAGTGAGATTATATCCTACAACTAAAGAGCAAAAGATTAAATTAAAAAGACTAAAAAAATCGGATAGTTATCAAATAAACGACAATAAGTTCTTTATCAATATTGTTAAAATAGATTAAAAAAGGTAAAAATTTAGTTTAATTGTTTAATTTTTAGTAACTTAGAATAAATTTTAAACCATTTATTATGGCTACTATTAAACAGTTAAATAAATGGGCAAATGCAAACACTACGCTATCTTTAGACATTTTGCGTATTGCTTTTGGTGTATTTTTATTTATTAAAGGTATTTCATTTTTTACCGAACGTAAATATTTACATCAAATTTTCGATTCTTTAGGTGGTTTTGCTAGTGAGATGCTTTTAATACACTATGTAGCATTTGCTCATATGGTAGGTGGAGTTATGATTGTTATTGGACTCTTAACTCGTTGGTCGGTTTGGGCGCAATTACCCATTATTATTTGTGCGTTTCTAATTAATTTTATTGGAGATTTTAATGCAAACAACACATTTCAATCAGGTATTGCACTTATTTTATGTGTGTTCTTTATTTTCTTCGGTAGCGGAAAACACTCAGCAGATTATTATCTTAAAATGGAACAATAAGAAAATCCCATCAAATGATGGGATTTTCTTTTATTCTAATTTTCTTCTTTCTCTTTCTTTCTTAATAAGCGTTAGCTCTCTACTTGTTTGTCCAGCAACTGAAGTATTCTCTTCGGCTCTACGAATCAAATAGGGCATAACATCTCTAACTGGTCCAAAAGGTAAATATTTGGCTACATTGTATCCATTAGCTGCTAAATTGTAGCTAATATTATCGCTCATTCCATATAATTGACCAAAAAAGACTCTAATGTCATTCTTAGCAATTCCTTTTTCATGCATCAATTGCATTAATTGGTACGAACTATTTTCATTGTGTGTTCCAGCAAAAACTGCCATCATATCAATATTATCTAGCATGTAACTTACAGCAGCATCATAATTTTCATCTGTTGCTTGTTTAGAAGCGCAAATTGGAGTTGGATAACCTTTTTCTTCAGCTCTTTTATTTTCTTTTTCCATATAAGCACCACGAACTAATTTCATTCCAATATGAAAACCTTCAACTTTTGCTTCAGCATGTAATTTTTTTAAATAATCTAAACGATCCCAACGATACATTTGCAATGTATTAAAAATAACTGCTTTTTCTTTATTGAATTTCTTCATCATTTTAGCAACCAAATCATCCGCAGCATCTTGCATCCAACTTTCTTCTCCATCAATTAATAAAGCAACATCTTTATCATGAGCAATTTGACAAACTTTTTCAAAACGAGCCACTACTCTATTCCATTCTTCTTGTTCAGAAGCTGTCAATGTTTTTCCTTCGCCTAATTTTTCATACAAAGCAAAACGACCAAAACCAGTTGGCTTAAACACTGCAAATGGAATTGCAAGGCGTTCTTTAGCAAAATCTATCGTTCTAATTGTCATTTCTAAAGCAGCATCAAATTGCGCTTCTTCTTCTTTTCCTTCAACAGAATAATCTAGAACCGATGAAACACCTTTTGTAAACATCCTATCAACTACTGATAAACAATCTACTTCGTTTACACCACCACAAAAATGATCGAAAACAGTTGAACGAATTAAACCTTCTACAGGTAAATGTGCTTTTAAAGCGAAATTTGTAACGGCAGTACCAATTTTTACAAGCGGTTCACTTTCAATAAGTTTAAATAAAAAATAAGCTCTTTCAAGCTCTGTGTCACTTTTTAATGAAAAAGCAACGGCTGTGTTGTTAAATATTTTTTCCATGTGAGGATTATCAAAAAACTAGTGCAAATATACTTCAGAACTAGCAATTTTTAAATAAAATTTACCTTATTTTGCATAAAATTCATAGAAAGCCATGCAAACTATTCAAGCAATTAATTACAGTATCCATTTTAACGAATCTTGTTATAATTATTTGAACGAAATACTACAACCAAATGTATATTCTAAACTATTTATTTTAGTTGATGAAAATACATCAAGTTATTGTTTGCCAAATTTTATTGCTCAAATTGCAACAGAAGTTGAAATTGAAATTATTGAACTTGAAGCTGGTGAAGAATTTAAAAATATTGAAACTTGTGTTCAAGTATGGCAAAGTCTAATAGAACTTGGTGGCGATAGAAAAAGTATCATCATAAATCTTGGCGGCGGCGTAGTAACCGATTTAGGTGGATTTGTTGCTTGTACTTTTAAAAGAGGAATTGATTTTGTTAATGTACCTACAACATTACTTTCTATGGTCGATGCTTCTGTAGGTGGAAAAAACGGTGTTGACTTAGGTCATTTAAAAAACCAAATAGGTGTGATTAAAGAACCAAAAGCTGTTTTAATTGATACACAATTTTTAGAAACTTTACCCCAAAGTGAAATGCTGTCTGGTTTAGCTGAAATGATGAAACACGGATTGATTAGCGATAAGTCATATTGGGATAAATTCAAAAACCTAAACAACTTAAAATCAGAAGATTTAGATGGTTTAATTTACGAATCGGTTTTAATTAAAAATAAAATTGTTTCAGAAGATTTAACTGAAAACGGTATTCGAAAAGCTTTAAATTTTGGTCACACTCTTGGTCATGCAATCGAAAGTTACTGTTTAGAAAACACTTCAAAGCAAAACCTACTTCATGGTCATGCTGTAGCAATAGGTATGATTTTAGAGAGTTATATTTCTAAAGAAAAAGGGCTCATTACAAACGATGAATATCAAGAAATTAAATATTTCATCAACGAATATTTCGAAAAAGTCAATTTTGATGAAAACGACATCAATGAAATTATAGATTTAATGATTTTTGACAAGAAAAATGAGTTTGGCAAAGTTCAATTTGCACTTTTAAAAGGAATTGGAAACATACAAATCAACGAAACTTCTAGTAACGAATTGATATTCAAAGCATTTGAAGACTATAATTTATAATAATATTTTTTAGAAGTATTATATTATTTTATAATTTTGCTTCTAGATGAAAGAACAACTTATTGTAATCGATGAAAGCATACCTCCATCTGCTATTGGGAATAGCATTTTGGAGTCAAGTTCTATTAATTTAAAAATTGAGTTCATCGATTTATTTATGCTTTTTAAAGCTTTTCACGAAAAACTTCTAATCATTTTTGCTAATATTAGAGTTTGAAAATAAGACTTTTATAATGTTTACTTGACTAATAAAACTTATTTCAAACAAAAAAATATCAATATCTAAATGAAAACAAGCTATTCAGATCTAATAAACCAAACTTTTTATTTTCCACAAGAAGAATTTACGCTTAATAAAGATAATTTACAATTTCATGGTATCGACTTAATGAAATTAGTGGAAGAGTATGGAACACCATTAAAATTTACTTATTTACCTAAGATTTCTAAAAATATTCGTCAAGCGAAATTGTGGTTTAGAAATTCAATGGAAAAATTAGACTACGATGCTAATTACTATTATTGTTATTGTACTAAAAGTTCACATTTTAAATTTGTATTAGACGAAGCTTTAAAAAATAATATTCATATTGAAACTTCTTCTGCTTTTGACATCAACATTGTAGAAAGCTTAATTGAAGAAGGAAAAATCAATAAAAATACATTTGTTGTTTGTAACGGATTTAAACGCGATGCTTATATAGAAAACATTGCTCGTTTAATTAATAACGGACACAAAAACACTATTCCAGTAATTGACAACTACGAAGAGTTAGATTTACTTCAAGAAAAAATCAAGAGTAAAATCAAAATCGGAATTCGTATTGCAGCTGAAGAAGAGCCAAAATTTGAGTTCTATACTTCTCGATTAGGAATTGGATACAAAAACATTGTTCCTTTTTACAGAAAACAAATTCAAGAGAACAAGAAAGTGGAATTAAAAATGCTTCACTTCTTTATTAATACTGGAATTCGTGATACTGCCTACTATTGGAACGAATTATTAAAGTGTATGAAAGTGTATATTGCTTTGAAAAAAGAATGTCCTACACTTGATAGTTTAAATATTGGTGGTGGTTTCCCTATCAAAAATTCATTAGCTTTTGATTATGATTATCAATACATGATAGAAGAAATCTTAAATCAAATCAAAATTGCATGCGATGAAGCTGAAGTTGATGTGCCCAACATTTTTACTGAATTTGGTTCATTTACAGTTGGAGAATCTGGTGGGGCTATCTACGAAGTTTTATATCAAAAACAACAAAACGACCGTGAAAACTGGAATATGATTGATTCTTCTTTCATTACAACTCTTCCAGATACTTGGGCAATAAACAAACGCTTTGTAATGATGGCAGTTAACCGATGGAATGATACTTACGAAAGAGTTTTATTAGGTGGTTTAACTTGTGATTCTGATGATTATTACAATTCAGAACAACACATGAACGCGGTTTATTTACCTAAATATAATAAAGAAAAACCTTTATATATCGGTTTCTTTAACACAGGTGCTTACCAAGAAACAATTGGAGGTTTTGGAGGTTTACATCACTGTTTAATTCCACAACCAAAACACATTTTAATTGATCGCGACAAAAACGGTATTATTGCTACAGAAGTATTTTCTGAACAACAAAATGCTGATGATGTATTAAATATTTTAGGATATAATAAAAAATAATGAGTCATTTTGGCAATATGCCAATGAGTCAATTTTAAAAACAAAAGAAAATGAAAGGACCAATTAGTCAATTTGTAGAAAAACATTATTTACATTTCAATGCTGCTGCTTTAGTTGATGCTGCTAAAGGATATGAAGAGCATTTATTAGACAACGGTAAAATGATGGTAACTTTAGCTGGTGCAATGTCAACTGCTGAATTAGGAAAATCATTAGCTGAAATGATTCGCCAAGATAAAATTCATATCATTTCTTGTACAGGCGCGAACTTAGAAGAAGATATTATGAATTTAGTGGCACACAATTCATACAAAAGAGTTCCTAACTATAGAGATTTATCGCCACAAGAAGAATGGGATTTATTAGAAAACCATTACAATCGTGTAACCGATACTTGTATTCCAGAAGAAGAAGCTTTCCGTCGTTTACAATCTCATTTATTTGATATTTGGAACAAAGCTGATAAATCAGGTGAAAGATATTTTCCTCATGAATTTATGTACCAAATGATTAATTCTGGTGTTTTAGAACAATACTATGAAATTGATCCTAAAGATTCTTGGATGGTTGCTGCAGCTGAAAAAAACTTACCAATTGTAGTTCCTGGTTGGGAAGATAGTACAATGGGTAATATTTTTGCTTCATACTGTATTAAACAAGAATTCAAAGCTACTACTATGAAAAGTGGTATCGAATACATGATGTGGTTAGCAGATTGGTATAGAGATAATTGTGAAGGAAAAGGAATTGGTTTCTTCCAAATTGGTGGTGGTATCGCTGGAGATTTCCCTATTTGTGTGGTTCCAATGTTGTACCAAGATATGGAAATGCATGATGTTCCTTTCTGGGCTTATTTCTGTCAAATTTCTGATTCAACAACAAGTTATGGTTCTTATTCAGGAGCAGTTCCTAATGAAAAAATTACTTGGGGAAAACTAGATATTACAACACCTAAATTTATTGTAGAATCAGATGCAACAATTGTTGCTCCGTTGATTTTTGCTTACATTTTAGGTTGGTAATTTTTTTTGAAAAAAAAATTAAAAAGTGTTTGATTATATCGTTTTGGATATTACATTTGAAAAAAAAACAATACTAAAATAAACCCAATGAAAAGAGTAATTGTTGATTATGCTAAATTAACAAATGAAATCTTAACACTACTAGTTGAGAAGTTTCCTGACGGATATGACGAAACAGATATCATCCGTTTTAAAAACGCTAAAAATGAAACAATTGAAGCTGTAGAAGTTCGTACAGAAGATACTATTTACTTAGTAAAAGTTAGTACAAAACTTGCAGATAGAATTGAAAACTATGATGAAGATGATATCGATGAAACATCGGCAGACGACGATTCATTGGATGCATTAAAAGATTTAGAAATAGCTGATGAATCTCCTGAGGAAGATGAATAAAGCTTTAAAATAAAAAAAGTCCCGCAAATTGCGGGACTTTTTTTATTTTATTCTAATCGTTAAATTATTTAAGATACGTCATAACATTATCAAAAATTCTTTTTTCAATATTATGTATATCTGCTTTAACAAACTTTTCTCCAATAATATTTTCATAAAGTTCAATATATCTTTCCGAAACAGATGCTATATATTCTTCACTCATTTCTGGAATTTGTTGGCCTTCTTTTCCTTGAAAACCATTAGCAATTAACCATTGACGAACAAATTCTTTTGATAATTGTTTTTGAGCTTCTCCTCTATCTTGTCTTTCTTGGTAACCATCAGCATAAAAATAACGAGAAGAATCAGGAGTATGAATTTCATCAATTAATACAATTTTTCCATCTTTAGTTTTTCCAAATTCATATTTTGTATCTACTAAAATTAATCCTCTAGAAGCTGCAATTTCTGAACCTCTTTGAAATAAAGCTCTGGTATATTGTTCTAAAACAGCATAATCTTCTGGAGATACAATTCCATTTTCAAGAATAGCTTCTTTTGAAATATCTTCGTCATGAACTCCAAAATCAGCTTTAGTAGTAGGAGTTATTATTGGTTCCGGAAATTTATCATTTTCTTTTAAACCTTCAGGTAAATCTACTCCACATAAAATTCTTTTACCAGCATTATATTCACGTGCAGCATGTCCTGAAAGGTAACCTCTAATTACCATTTCTACTTTAAATGGTGTACATAAATGTCCTATTGCTACATTTGGATCTGGAGTAGCTATTAACCAGTTAGGAACAATGTCATCTGTTAATTGCATAAATTTTGTTGCAATTTGATTTAACATTTGCCCTTTAAATGGAATTCCTTTTGGCATTACAACATCAAAAGCTGATAATCTATCAGTAGCGATCATAACTAATATTTCATCATTAATATTGTATACTTCACGCACTTTACCTTTGTAAACTGATTTTTGACCGGGAAAGTTAAAATTGGTCGATGTAATTGTGTTCATTAATTGTCGTGTTGTTGATGTGCAAATGTAATTCGTTTACAAATGCTAAGCAATATTAAAAATAAAAAAGGAGAAATTACTTTCTCCTTTTTTATATGCATTTATAAATTTTATTTAAATCTAATATTATAGGTTACACCTACACCAACACTTTGTAGATTAAGATCATTCTCTGTGAAAGTATTTTGGTAATAACCATAAATATTCCAATCTCTATTATGGTAACCAATTTGAGGATTTACATATAATCCGCCTTCATTATTGTCAACATTTGTTAAGAAACCATAACCTAAATCAGAGCCAAAGAACAATCCACTTGGTGTGAAATAATATCTTACAAATCCTGCTAAAGGAATCATTCCAAAATCATCTACACCATCTTTTCCAAAATAATGATTATATCCTGATGCAACTCCTACTCCCCAATTTGGAGTAAATAGATGTTGAGCACGAACATCAGCTCCAACATTAAAACTTGCAAAATCACTTGCATCTCCTACAGGAACTCCTGCTGTTAATCCAGCCTTTAGCCATGAATTATCTGGAGTAATTTCTACATTTACTTCTTCTTGTGCGTTAACTGTGTTAAAACCAATAACACTAATACCTAAAATTAAAAATAACTTTTTCATAAGATTCTTTTTATTTGTTTACATGACAAAGTTCTTAAAGAATCATAAGAATAGTTTTATAAAATTTATTATAAGTTTTACAGAATTTAAATTAATCGTGATTTTCTATACTCTTGTAAGCATCAATAATTTTCTTAACTAATTTATGACGAACAATATCTTTATCATCAAGGTAAATTATACCAACACCCTCAACATCTTTTAATATTAAAATAGCTTCTTTTAGCCCTGAAATAGTTCTTCTTGGCAAATCTACCTGTCCAGGGTCACCAGTAATCATAAATTTTGCATTTCTACCCATGCGCGTCAAAAACATTTTCATTTGACTGTGGGTTGTGTTTTGCGCTTCATCTAGAATTACAAAGGCATTATCTAGAGTTCGTCCTCTCATAAATGCTAATGGCGCAATTTGAATTATTCCTTTTAAAATATAATCTTCTAATTTTTCAGGAGGAATCATATCACGAAGTGCATCATATAAGGGTTGCATATAAGGATCTAATTTTTCCTTCATATCACCCGGTAGAAAACCTAAATTTTCACCAGCCTCTACTGCTGGCCTAGTTAATATAATTCTTTTAACTTGTTTCTCCTTTAAAGCTTTTACGGCCATTGCAACACCAGTATAAGTTTTACCAGTACCTGCAGGACCAATGGCAAAAACCATGTCGTTTTTAATTACTGTATCAACTAATTTTTGTTGATTCAGCGTCATTGCTTTAATAAGTTTACCTCCTACACCATGCACTAAAATTTTATCTCTATCGTGCATGTGTTCTGTTGCATTTTGAGCATCGCTTTCAAGAACTCTCAAAATTACATTTTCATCGATACTATTATATCTCGAAAAATGAAACATTAAACGTCGGAATTTTGTTTCAAATTCATCCAGAATTTCTTCTTCTCCATAAGCTTTTAAAGTCGCTCCTCTAGCCACTATTTTTAGTTTTGGATAATACTTTTTAATTTCTTCTAAATGAACATCTTGGGCTCCCCAAAAATCTTTAGGAGTAATGTCTGTTAATTCTATAATTCTCTCGTTCAAACGCAGTAGTTTTTAAATTAATAGAAAGAAAATTCAACCTTCAGTATTCTTATGCTTTGAGCATGAATTAAAATTATGTAGGTTTGTATTCAAATTTAGCAAAAACAAGCTTTCGATTTAAATTAAGTTATAAACAAAATTATGTCAATAATTACCTTAACTACAGATTTTGGACACAAAGATTATTTTGTAGGCGCAACAAAAGGTAAAATTATTTCTGAATTTAAAGAGGCTACAATTATTGATATTTCCCACGATATTGATAAGTTTAATACTACAGAAGCTAGTTATTGTATTTCGGCTGCTTATAATAGTTTTCCAAAAGGAAGTATTCACATTATTTCAGTAGATAGCGAACGTGTTAATAACACGCAACATATTGCTATGCAATGGGATGATCATTATTTTATTTGTGCAGATAATGGCATTTTATCTTCCTTATTACAAAAGAAAATAGCCCAAAAAATTGTAGCTATAAATATTCATGATAGATTAAAGGGTAATGCAACCGATATGGATGTTTTTGTTACAGTTGCTTGTCATATTGCTAGAGGTGGATTACTAAATGTTATAGGAAAAGAAATTGACACGATTAAATTCACTCAAGAATTAACGCCGCAAACAATAAGTAATACAACTATAAGAGGAAATATTATTTACATTGATGATTTTGGAAACTGTGTAACCAATATTTCCAAAAAAATGGTAGAAGATATGGCAAAAGGAAGAAAACCTGTTGTTCAATTTTCTAATAAAACATTTGACCGAATTCATCGTTATTATGGTGATTTCATTTCGCAAGATGCAGAAGCATTAAAATTGAACGAAGGAAAAGGATTGGTAATTTTTAATGAAAACGGTCTTTTAGAAATTGCTATTTATAAAAGTAATAGCAATACAGTAGGTTCAGCCACAACGCTATTTGGGTTAAAATACAGAGATGTAGTAAGTATAACATTTACAGAATAAATTATGTTTATAAGAATAGTAAAAATGCGTTTTCAAGAAGATAAAATTGACGCATTTCTTAAAAATTTTAATGAAGTAAAAGAAAAAATTAGAGGTTTTGAAGGTAATCAACACTTAGAATTATATCAAGACAAAAACGATTCGCGTATATTTTTTACTTACAGTTTCTGGGAAACAGAAGAACATTTAGAGATATATAGAAAATCTGAATTATTTGGTGAGGTTTGGACCTATACTAAAACGCTTTTTAGCGATAAACCAGAAGCTTGGAGTGTTGATAGACTAGCAATACTTTAACAAATCTATTTTAATTGTATATTTTAACTTTTTAAAAAAATACAATACTTTTATCCAAAATTTACTTTAATTTATATGAAAGCATTATTGCTACGTGAAATAAAATCTTTCTTTGGTTCAACCATTGGCTATTTAGTAATAGGAATTTTCCTCTTATTAAATGGTTTATTTTTATGGGTCTTCGAAGGAGAATATAATATTTTAAATTCAGGTTTTGCTGATTTAAGTCCGTTTTTTAAAATTTCCCCGTGGATTTTATTATTCTTAATTCCTGCTGTAACCATGCGCAGTTTTTCAGATGAAAAAAAGCAAGGTACTTTAGAATTACTATTTACTAAACCACTTTCTATATGGGAAATGGTTAACGGAAAATTCTTTGGAGCTTTTATATTAATTGTAATTGCCTTATTACCAACTTTAGTTTATGTTTGGGTTATTTCATATTTTGGAAACCCAACTGGTAATATTGATCTTGGAAGTACGATGGGTTCCTATTTTGGTTTATTATTTTTAGTAGCCGCTTATTGCTCTATTGGTGTTTTTACTTCAACTTTATCTGATAATCAAATAGTTGCATTTATTGTAGCTGTACTAATTTGTTTTATTATTTACTACGGCTTTGAAGGTGTTGCAACGGCATTAAAACAAAATAATTCAATTGTATCAAAAATAGGTATGGATTATCACTTTAAGAGTATGAGTCGTGGCGTACTCGATACTCGCGATATTATTTACTTTGTAAGTGTAACAATTACCTTTTTATCTCTAACTGTATTTCAACTTAAAACTACTAAAGGTTAATGAAAAAAACAGCTTTAAAACAACTGCTTTTTACTATTGTAGTTTTAATCGCAATTAACTATGGTAGTCAATATATATTTAAACGTTTCGATTTAACTCAAGATAAACGTTATACGCTTTCACCTACTACACTAAATATTATTAAAAGTGTAGAAAGTCCGTTAGTAATTAAAGTTTATTTAGAAGGAAATTTCCCTGGAGAGTTTAGAAAATTACAGGATGAAACCAAGCAACTCTTAGAAGAATTTGCCGCATATAATTCTAATGTAAATTTTGAATTTATTAATCCTATAGAAAAGGAAGAAGAGCGAGTAGAAATAATGAAACAGTTTTATGAAAAAGGGATGCAACCTTTAAGTATTACTGTTGATGATAAAGGAAAACAATCGCAAGAAGTAGTTTTTCCTTGGGCAATTGCGAGTTACGGAGAAAAAGAAACCAAAGTAGCTTTACTAAAAAATTTAATGGGAGCTTCTACTGAACAAAAAGTAATTAGTTCTGTTCAGCATTTAGAATTTGCATTTGCGGAAGCTTTATCTAAAATTACGAAAGAGAAACAAAAGAAAATTGCTGTTATTAAAGGAAATGGTGAGTTAGAAGATCGTTATCTAGCAGATTTCCTACAAACTGTAAAAGAAAGTTATTATATAGGTCCATTTACATTAGATTCAGTTGGGAAACAACAACCAAATGAAACTCTAGAAGCCTTAAAAAAATATGATTTAGCTATTATTGCTAAACCAACAGAAGCTTTTAGTGAGGAAGAAAAGCAAGTTTTAGATCAATACATCATTAACGGAGGAAAAACTTTGTGGCTAGTAGATAACGCTTTAGTCGATTTTGAAGACCTAAATAACGAATATGGACAAACTGTTGCATTACCTAGAGAGCTTAATCTTACCGATATGTTTTTTAGTTACGGCTTCCGTTTAAATCCTTTGTTAATTAAAGACGAACAAGGAACTCCAATAAAATTGGCTTCTGGCAGACAAGGAAGTGAAACTCAATACGAACAATATATTTGGAAGTTTTCACCTTATATTTATTCTACTTCAAATCATCCATTAGTTAAAAACATGGAAGGTATAAAGTTTGAATTTGCTTCGCCAATTGAACTTTTAAATAACAAAATTAATAAAACAGTCTTACTTTCTACTTCTCAATACTCTAGAACAATAGGCTTACCTGCTGCAATTTCGTTAGAAATGGTTAACGAAGAAACCAAACCAGAAGATTACACAGGCAAAGGACTTTTACCAGTGGGTGTATTACTTGAAGGTAAGTTTAAATCAATGTATACAAACCGCGTGTTGCCTTTTACAGAAAAAGATTTTAAAGCAGAAGGTGTTGAAAATAAAATGATTGTTATTTCGGATGGTGATGTAATTAAAAATCAATTAGAAAAAGGTGTTCCGCTAGAATTAGGTTTCGATAAATGGACCAATAATCTCTATGGAAATAAAGAATTTTTAATGAATTGCGTAAATTATCTGCTTGATGATACCGGACTTATTAACATTCGTAATAAAGATGTAGAGCTGCCACTTTTAGATAAAGAAAAGGTTTATCAAAATTACAGTTGGGCTCAAATGCTAACTATCGGATTACCAATAGCTCTTTTATTAGTTTTCGGAATCGTATTTACCTACTTAAGAAAACGTATTTACAGCAAATAGATGTTAATAAATAACTTTTTGATTTTGGATAGATTTAAGATATATTTGTATTTCAAAATCATTAAAGATTTTAAATTATAGTGATAATGAAATGCTTTGCTTTCGTTTGACCAATAAAAAAACATAGAAAGAAGAACAAATGAAATTTATTGTATCAAGTTCGTACTTATTAAAACAATTACAAGTTTTAGGTAGTGTTATTAACAGTAGTAATACTTTACCTATTTTAGATAACTTTTTATTTGAATTAGATAATTCAAATTTAGTAGTTTCTGCTTCAGATTTAGAAACCACTATGTCGGCTACTTTAGAAATCGATTCTACAAGCCAAGGTAGTGTTGCTGTTCCTGCTAAATTATTATTAGATATTTTAAAAACTTTTCCAGAGCAACCTTTAACTTTTACGGTAGAAGATAATAACACTATCGAAATTAGTTCAAATTCTGGTAAATATGCTATTGCTTATGCTGTTGGAGAAGAATTTCCAAAAGCTGTAGTCTTAGACGAACCTTCTTCTACTCTAGTTCCTGCAGATGTTTTAGCAACTGCAATTAGCAAAACTATTTTTGCTGCTGGAAACGACGATTTACGTCCGGTAATGAGTGGTGTGTTTTTTCAATTTTCTCCAGAAGGTTTAATTTTTGTTGCAACTGATGCGCACAAATTAGTAAAATATGCACGTGCTGATGTTAAAGCATCTCAAGTGGCAGATTTTATTATGCCTAAAAAACCTTTAAACATTTTAAAAGGAATTTTAGGAGCTTCTGATGCTGAAGTTAAAATTGAATACAACGATTCTAATGCAACATTTTCTTTTGAAAACTATGTATTAACTTGCCGTTTAATTGATGGAAAATATCCTAATTATGAAGCAGTTATTCCAAAAGAGAATCCTAATAAATTATTGATTAACAGAACACAATTTTTAAGTTCTGTTCGTCGTGTAGCTATTTTCGCTAATAAAACAACGCACCAAATACGTTTAAAAATAGCTGGAACTGAATTAAATATTTCTGCAGAAGATATTGATTACTCTAACAAAGCAGATGAGCGTTTAACTTGTGATTATCAAGGAGACGATATTCAAATTGGCTTTAACTCTCGTTTCTTAACTGAAATGTTGAGCAACTTAACAAGTGACGAAATACAATTAGAAATGTCTATGCCAAATCGTGCTGGAATTTTAACACCAGTTGATGGTCTTGACGAAGGAGAAACAGTTACAATGCTTGTAATGCCAGTAATGTTAAGTAACTAATTAATAGTTTACAGTCGCAGTTTACAGTCGCAGTTTACAGTTTTCAGAATTACTGTTAACTAAAAACTGACTACTGTTTACTTAAGAACTATAACCAACCCTTAACCTAAAAACCGTAAGAACTGTAAAGTGATTACGGTTTTTTATTTGTAATTTCTTTTTATTATTTTATGGTTTGTGGTTGATGGTTTGTGGTTGATGGTTTATGGTTGATTGTTAGATTCTAAATTTCAACTGCGTGAAGGATGGAAACGGTATCCTTTTTGTTTGTTTTAAGATTGCCACGTCGTTCCGACTCGCAATGACAAACAAAAAGATAAAGTGGACAGCCTGACCGAATAAAATGAGGGCACGCCCAAAGTATAACTTTTGTATCTTTGCAATCGAATAAAATAAATCATATGATTCCACAAGAAACTATTGTTGCTTTAGCTACGCCTTCAGGTGCTGGTGCCATTGCTGTTATTCGTCTTTCGGGTAAAGACGCTATTACTATTGCTTCGCAAGTATTTCAATCGGTTTCTGGGAAAGATTTAAGTAAACAAAAAACGCATACCATTCACTTAGGACATATTGTTGACCCTTCGACAGGCTCAGGGCAAGTTGGAAAAGTTATTGACCAAGTTTTAGTTTCTATTTTTAAAGGTCCGAATTCGTATACAGGTGAAAATGTAGTGGAAATTTCGTGCCACGGTTCTACTTTTATTCAGCAACAAATTATTCAGTTATTGCTTCGTAAAGGAGCGAAAATGGCTCAGGCTGGTGAATTTACCTTGCGTGCTTTTTTGAACGGGAAATTAGATTTATCGCAAGCGGAAGCTGTTGCTGATTTGATTGCGAGTGATAATGAAGCTTCTCATCAAATTGCGATGCAGCAAATGCGTGGCGGTTTTAGTAATGAAATTGCGAAATTGCGTGAAGAATTGTTGAATTTTGCTTCGTTAATTGAGTTGGAGCTCGATTTTAGTGAAGAAGATGTGGAATTTGCAGATAGAACGGCTTTTCACGATTTATTAAACCGAATTGAGTTTGTTTTAAAACGTTTGATTGATTCGTTTGCTGTAGGTAATGTGATTAAAAACGGAATTCCGGTAGCGATTGTAGGCGAACCCAATGTAGGAAAATCGACTTTATTAAATGCATTATTGAACGAAGAACGAGCGATTGTAAGTGATATTGCTGGAACTACACGTGATACTATTGAAGACGAATTGGTAATTAACGGAATTGGTTTCCGATTTATTGATACGGCAGGAATTAGAGATACAGAAGATCATGTAGAAAGCATTGGTATTAAAAAGACTTTTGAGAAGATTGAACAAGCGCAAGTGGTTTTATATTTGGTTGACGGTTTACAGTTAACAGTTAACAGTCAATTAGATAATTTTATTACTGAAATTGGAAAAATTCAAAATCAATATCCGCAGAAATCTTTAATTGTTATTATTAATAAAAGGGATTTGTTATCTGAAGAAACATTTACTGCAATAAATACTCGAATTGATAATTATAAAGCTGAACTTTCAACAGTAAACCGAAAACTATTTACTCTGTTTATTTCTGCTAAACAAAATATTGGTATTGAGGATTTGAAAAACACTTTACTTTCGTTTGTAAATACTGGCGCTTTACGTAATAATGAAACTATTGTAACCAATACACGTCATTATGATTCTTTATTGAAAGCTTTAGAGGAAATTCAAAAAGTTAAATGGGGATTAGATGCGGGCATTTCTTCGGATTTAATGGCTATTGATATTCGCTCTGCTTTGTATTACTTTGGTGAGATTACAGGCGAAGTTACTAATGATGAGCTTTTAGGTAATATTTTTGCTAATTTTTGTATCGGGAAATAGAAAGAAAATTCTTGCTTTTTTACTTTACATAAATATTATCTTTAGTTCTAAAAAATAGCAACATTTTTGCAATATGTAAACAAATTTGTTTACATTTGTACTATGAGTTTTCAATTAGAAAAATATAAAGGCATTCATCCAGGAATTATTTTAGAGCGTTTATTAGCTAAAAAAGAGATTTCTCAGCGTCCTTTTGCCCTTTCTATAGGAGAGCATCCACAAACCATTAATGCCATTACAAAAGGAAGAAGAAGCCTCACTACTGCATTGGCTTTAAAAATAGAAGCTGCTCTGGGTTTAGAAGAAGGTTCATTAGCTTTTCTTCAAACCTATTACGAAATTGCTCAGGAAAAAAAGAAAGTACTTCACACTCCTAACCTATCTAATTTACGAAAATCACTTTTTTGGGATACTGATATTTCTAAAATTAATTGGGACAAACAATATAGAGCGATTATTCAACGTGTTTATGAAAGAGGTAATGAAGCTGAAAAAAAAGAGTTAAAAGCTTTTTATGGAGAAGATAAAATTAAAACAGCTCTTCGTAATACTAGAAGAAAACCTTACACTATCTATAAAAACAAACAAAAAGCATAATGCTCTATTATAATACCGTAAATGATTTACTAAAAAATAGTCTCATTACTTTAATGAATGCACCTATTTTTGAAAATTTCAGACTAGTAGGCGGAACTGCTTTGAGTTTACAAATTGGGCATAGAGAATCCATTGACATTGATTTATTTAGTGATGCTGATTATGGTACAATTAATTTTGAAGGAATTGAAAATTTTTTGAGAACTACTTTCAATCATGTTAATTCGTTAAATGCTCCACCTGCATTGGGGAAATCTTATTTCATTGGTGATGATGAAAACAATACTATTAAACTAGATGTTTTTTATACAGATACTTTTATCCAACCTTGTATGGAAGAAGAAGGAATAAGAATGGCTACCATTGAAGAGATTATTGCTATGAAGGTTGATGTCATTCAAAGAGGTGGAAGAAAAAAAGATTTTTGGGATTTACATGATTTGCTTGATTCTTATTCTATTAGTCAAATGATAGAACTACATGAAAAGAGATATCCTTATGACCATAATGAAGAATTAATTATTAAAAACTTCACTCTTTTTGACCAAGCAGATGATGATTTTGATCCAATTTGTTTCAAAGGTAAATACTGGGAATTTATAAAAGAAGATTTTGAAGAAATAATAAATAATAATTTTTAGGCTTTTTAATACCTATTTGTAACACCTTTTGTACACTTTTACCCTTTCAAACCCTTATAAATAACGATAAAAAAGATATTGTATCGGTAAATAGAAAGAAAATTCTTACTTTTTTTATTTGTGAAATTTAAAAGACAAATAAAATTTAAATTAATCGCTTTTTTCTAGCGAGTGCAATGGCTTCGGTTTTAGAGTGTACTTGTAATTTATGATAGATATTTTCGATGTGTCTTCGAATAGTTGACGGAGCAACGATTAAGTTTTCTGCTATTGAAGTGTAGGGAAGCCCTGTTGCTAATTGTTCCAACACTTCAATTTCACGGTTGGTGAGTTTAATAGTTTCATCCTCTTCTTCGGTTTTTGTTTCTAAAGGTAAACGAAGTAGATTAAGCGTTTTGAGTGCAATGGACGGCGTCATTACTGCACCTCCTTCTCTAGTTTGTAAATTAGCATTATATAATTCTTTTGGCTCGGTATCTTTTAGTAAATAGCCATCAGCTCCTGCTTGAATAGCATTAAAGATATTTTCATCATCGTCAAAAACAGTGAGTACAATAATCTTTATTTGCGGGTATTTTTGTTTGACTAAAGCAGTAGTTTCAATTCCGTTTAACTTTGGCATTTCAATATCCATTAAGATGAGATCAATTAGACGATTATCTGCTAATTTTTCCAAACATTCAATGCCGTTATTAGCGGTAAAGGAAATAGTTATTTCATCAAAAAATGAAAGTTTATCTCTAACACTTTTTATTAGAAAATTATTATCGTCTATTACAGCTATTTTTGTTTTCATAGCCATTTTATGTTGTTAAGCGATAGTCAAAATTATGGATTAAACTTCGAATTTAATTGATGTTCCTTTTCCTTTTTCAGAATTTATGATGAGTTCGTTACCTAATTCTAAGGCACGTTTTCTCATATTCAGTAATCCGTTTCCTGGTTCTACTTCTTGTTCTACAAACCCGTTTCCATTGTCGATAATTTCAAAATAAATTTGATTATTGGTTTTACTAATGTTAATTTTTATCTCAGTTGCTTCCGAATATTTTACGGCGTTGTTAGTTGCTTCTTGAATAATGCGAAAGATGTTTAATCCTTGTAGACCAGAAAAGGATTGCTCATCTGCAATATTAGCGTCTGATTTTAACAAGATTTGTATGTTTTGATGCGATCGTTTTGCTTTTTCCATGAAATTGGCAATACGACTTTTTAAATCATTTATGGTAATTGTTGGTTTATTCATGGCCCAAATAGTGTCGCGAAGCTCTTGAATGGTTTCTTTTGCAAATGTTCCAATACTAGTTAATTTATTACTTACTGGTTCGTTTGTGTCTGAAATATAGTATTTAATAGTATCGATTGCCGAAACGATAAATGATAATTGTGCGCCAATATTATCATGCAAATCTCTTGAGATGGTAAGACGTTGTTCTTGTAACTGGTTTTGACTTTCAATTTTTTCTAAAGCTAAAAGTAGTTCGTTGTCTTTTTGTTGTTTTATGTTTTTTAAGACTTGTTGCTTGTAAAGAATAAAACCTAACAAACCAATAATGATAGCTAATGCAATCAGTCCGAAAATCCATTGATTACGAATTTCAAGTGCTAGTTCTTTTTCAACAATTTTTTTTTCTTTTTCAGCTGTTTCGTATTTGGTTGCAATTTCTTCTACATCTTTGAGTTTTTGTACCGTATACAAACTATCGTTTAAGACGTTGAAATTTTTTAAACTTTCGAATGCTTTTTCGTAATTTCCTTGTGCCTGATAGTTGCCCGTGATTTGCTCGTAGTTGTATTTTTGAATATCAAGAAAGTTGATTTTCTTGGCAACAGCATTACTTTTAAGAAAATAGTCGTTTGAAGTTTTGTATTGTTTTGTCTCTTTGTAATATTCGCCAAGTGCTGTATAATTCAACATCGTAGCAAAATCGTCTTTTAATTTTTCCCGAATTTTTAACGCTTCTAATAAGTAGTTTTCTGATTTTTTGTAATCTTTGATTAATAGTTGATTGTATCCCAAAAATTCAAGAGCATAACCGATTCCTACACTATCCTTTCTTTCTTGTTGAATGCGTAATGACTTTTGAAAACGCATGTTTGCTTCTTTGTAATCTTGAAAATCATCTCTATAAACAACGCCGCTTTCGTTGTTAATACGAGCGATTCCTTCTAAATTGTTTTCAGCTTCATAGAGTTTTAATGCTTTATCATAAAATTCTAAAGCTCGCTTGGGTTGACGAAGTTTACGATACATACGAGCCATATCGTCGTACAGCAAGCCTAATTTTTCAACATTTTTAGTTGGTTCCAAGATCTTTAAAGCACGATAATAATATATAGAGGCACTATCAATTTTTCCTTTTTTAGCTAATGAAAGCCCAATAGTTCGTAAAAAATCACCTTTGTTTATGTTATCATTTTTTTTATAGGCAATGCTATATCCAAATTTTGCTAATTCAATAGTTTCGTCAAATTTGGTTGCATAGATTTCTTTAATGTTTTTTTGAAGTAAATCGATTTTTTGGTTGTAATCATTTTTCTTATTAACCAATTCTATTATACTATCTGATAAAGTTTGTTTTTGAGCAGTTGCATGTAATGAAAGTAATATTACACAAATTATCATTATAATTTGCTTAATTCTCATAAGGTACTGTTTTTGAATAAAAAATAATAGGCATAAATATATTAAAATTATCCAAGATTTTTCTTAGTACTATTTCATTTGATTAGATGTAAGGAAGTAGTAATTGCTTTTTTTAGTATGCTCTATAAATTTTAAAGGAATTTCATTTTCATTTGAACCTGAAGGAAATTTACGTTCAAATTCTGTTAAGCGATTGTGAATAACAGAATTAATTTCCTTTTGTATATCGATATTATTTTGGGCTTTACATTGCATTTGATTTCTTATTTCAATGGCTTTATTAAGTTCACTATTATCTAAATTAGCATAAGCTTCAAAATATTTTTGAATTAGATGTATCATTAGGAAAAGAAATCCTATTATAATTAAGTAAAAAATAGCTATAGCAATCATATTAGTTGATTTTCTTTTTTAATCGAATCCATTTAACAATTACCCAAATTGCAATTCCAATGCCAATAAACCCAATGATGAATGGTGCAAAAATCACAAATAGTGTCAGTAATCCAGGTAAAGTTCCTTCAATAGTACTTTCTACTTCATAAGGATTGCCCAATTCAATATTGGAATAAGTTAATGATTCAAATGATAATTGACTCATTTGATCGATTTTGGCAAACAGCTCATTGGTTTGTTTTATTACATTTTCAAAGGAAAAATTTTCGTTGAATTCTGAATAGTTGATAATAAGATTGTCTTTTGGTGTTGGTGAGAAATTTGTTTTTTGTCCTACAAAAATTTGATATTGCGTATTGAATTTAAAACCAAATCCGTTAGAAATACCTTGTACATTTTCAGGTGTTAAGCCATCCATTAATTGAATATAAAATTCCCCTTTTTCAATATTGTTTTTCCAAACACTTCCACTTTCTAATAAGTAAATGAAAGCGTTTCTTTTTTCAATGTTATATCCTTTTCTAATTCTGGCTTCATTTGTATTAACTATGAAATAAACTTCGACCTTTTGGATTTCATTGGGAGCAAACTGCATTTGCCATACTTTCCAATTGTCACTAAAAGCATTGATATTTTGAGTATTTGTATTTATTTCGGGATGATTTTCTTGTTCTAACAAAAGCCACTTGTTATTAGCTTTTATTTTAAACTGACTTAAAGAGTCTAAAATAATTTGGTTTAGATCGTTTTCTCCACCAGAATAAATTCCATTAATAGGATAGCCCATTTTGAATTGTAAATGTTCATTCGTTGTATTTTTAAAAACATAGGTCCCTTTTACAACTGCAAAACCTTTGTACAACTGAATAAAAATGCGCTCTTGTTGCATTTGTACTTTTTTAAAAGTGTTTGCATCTTCAGGATATAACATCGTATAAACTGTTCCTCCTGCATTCCATATTCCTGGTTGGGCTGCATTGGCGAAGGTTTTTTGAGCTAAGGTAATTGTAATCAGCAAAAATGCTGTACATAGAATTTTATGTAGTGTCATTTTCATACCCCTATTGTATTAAGGTAAAAATTGTTGTAAAAGTGCTTCAAATATGTGTATCTTTTTATGAAGAAAGTTTGTTGTACCAGTTGTACTTCCATCGACATATTCAATTTTAAAAAAACCAATTCCTACTATTGTTTTAGTTTTAACATCCACTTCGGCTTCGGTAATAATATTGTTGTGCTCATCTCTTAAAAACAATTTCATGTTGAAAGGAATGAGTTCGTCTTTGTTTTTATCATAAGCCTGAAAAGTCTGTTCGATATATTGTTTCAATCCAAATGGCAAGCTGTCTGTTGGTGCTTCCTTTTCAAACCGCTGAATACCTTTCATTAGCTTGCTTTGAGTTTTGCTGTTTTCAATTAACTTAAATTTTATTTCGCTAAACTCATTTCCCATTGCATCTTTAAGGTAAACAGTTGCATAAAAATAGCTTTGTGGCTCTACGTAAGATATAATTTCGCGGTCTTCGAGATAGAAATAGTTGGTTATAATATCGGCTTCGCCCGGAACTTTTTGTCGATGCATTTCTTTGTATAAATTTCCTTTTTGGCTGTAATGACGTTCCGTAATGGATTGTGTACCGTCAATATCGGCCTCTATTTCATTAAGTAAATTTTTCTTGTAATGGAATTTGATATGGCTTTTGCTTCCATCTTTAAATCGAATTTTTTCTTCAGTAATTTTTCCCTGTTTGTCGTAACGATACGAATATTTTCTGTTTAGATACGGATTGCTATGTTCCCAAATTTCTTGATGCAAGCGATTATTTTTATATACTGCTTTTGATTTTGCCCAACTTTCATCAAGAAAACTCTGGTTTTCATAAGAACTGATATTTCCGTCAGAGTTAAAACGATGTATTACTTTTTCTACTTTTTCAATACTATCGCCATCAATACTGTAGAAAATTTGTTCTACTTGTGACACCTGTTTTTTAAAGCCATAATCTTGATAAGTGATATTAGGTAACGATTGTCCTTTACTTCCCACAAAAGCAAAAAATATTAGGATTGAAAATACTGTTTTACATTTCATTTTCTATGGTTTATTGTTGTTGTTTATTGCTTGCTGAAATTCTTCCTTAGTAAATGTTTTCAGTGGATTTATTTTTTTGATTAATTCCATCACAAACCATTGGTACATCTTTTCGTATTGATTTTTAATGGTTGGATTGGAAAGATTTTCTGTATAATTTAACACATCGCCATTAGCTAAAATAACCTCCATTTTTTCTATTTTTATTCTAAAATAGGATTTCATGAATTGGTAATGAATTTGAATTTTAAGTGCGAACCCGTCTTCATATTTTTTTGAAAAAATCAATTTGTAATCTTGTTCCGAAACTTTTTCTGTTCTTGAGAAAATAAAGCCATTCCATGCCATTAAAGCTTCATAGTCCTCAATTTTAGGGTGAATTGTTTTAAAATTTTGCCCTTTTTGATAATAACCGTATAATTCGGTTGTAGACGAATAGTTTGATTTTTGTCCGTAAGAAAAAATGCTAATTAAATGTAAAAGAAGAAATACTATTATTAAGTTTTTATTCATTTTAACACGTTTCCTTTTTTGTCAAATTTTACTATTGTACCGTCCGGTTTTCTTGCGTGGATTGTGTTATCGTCTGCCCAATAGGTTTCCTCAAATTTTAACGGAATAATTTCTTTTCCGGTAGTATCTATATAGCCCCAGTTATCTCCAATGCCTACACACGCCAGCCCTCTATTAAAATCGTGAATGTCGTCATATTTTACCGCAATGATTTCTTTGCCTGTTTTGTCTATTGTACCCCATTTTCCTGCTAACGATACTTTTGCAAATCCGTCTTTGAATCGTCGTACATCATCGTATTTTGCAGGAACAATTTCTTTTCCGTTTTTATTCACAAAACCAAATTTATCCTCAAGTCTAATGCTTGCTAAACCATCACTAAATTCTCCAATAGAATGATACTTAAAAGGGACAATCTCTTTCCCGGTTTTATCTATGACACCGCATTTATAGCCAATGGAAACTACGGCTATTCCGTCATAAAAATCATATCCCAGACCATATACACCGTAAGGAGATGGCTCATCGTATTTTAAAGGAAAGACTTCCTTACCGTTTTTATCTATAAATCCCCATTTAAAATCGAGAAGCACACCAGCCAATCCGTCAGAAAAAGCGTTTATTTTTTCGTATTTCAGCGGCGTTAGCTCTTTGCCTGTTTTGCCGTCTATTAGTCCCCATTTCTCGTTAATGGCAACCCGGTACACTTCTTCATCTTTGGTTCGGGAAGCGTCTTTAGTTCTGTAATCATCATATTTTGGTTTTATGATAACTTTTCCATTTTGGTCTTTAAAGCCTGCTTTTCCGTTTTCTTTAAATATTACTAATTGCTGTGCCTGTACGGCTGTGGCTATAAACGTACATATAGCGATAGCTGTTGTTTTTAAGATTGTTTTCATTTTATGTTATTTATCGTTATAAAGTCTGTCGTATGCCTGATTTGCGAAAGTCTGATACTCTTCTTTCGTCATTAAAGATTTTACAATTTTTGTGATAGGAGCTGCGGCAGTAAGCTCTGTTAGAGGTAATAAATAAACCAATTCAAATGACATTTTTACATCTTTAGGGTAGAGATAATGGTACAATTGATAAAAATAGGTGGCAATTTGGGCATCATTTTTATTTAGATTCCGTTGTGCTTTCATTAGACTGTACAGTTGCTGTTGCCCTTCGGATTTACCTTTTTGAACGCTTCACTAAAAGAATTGGCGTCTGCTACATATTGACTGTTGGCATTTGAGCCTGTGGCTGGTGTGGTTTGCTTGGAAGTGGTGTTATTTTTTATCTCTAAATATTTAAAAAGGTCTAAAATGAAGTTTTCGATTGCAACATTGTATAAATTTCTTAATTCTTCTTTTGGATGTTTTTTTGAAATAGCCTGTGAACCAACCGTGAGGTATTTGAGTTTTATTGTTAAACTTTTGTCACCGATTTCATAATCCAAGCCTAAAACAATATTTCCTTGTGCCGACTTAACAGTCCAAGTTCCTGAAAGAAAGTCGGGTTTCTCTTCAAGTTTTAAAAAAGAGGCTCCAGCTTTACTTTTGATGTCGATGTAACTTTTTATTTTGTGTAAAACGACTTCTTTACTGCTCAATCCATTGGTGTAATCATATCGTCCGTTATAATATCTGGTTTCGGTAGTTTGCTCTGAAGTGGTTGATTTAGTTTGAGTGGTGGTTTTGGGGGAAGAAGTTGTTTCTTTAGTAATATTTTTATCAATATTCATAAATGCTAAAACATCGTGAATATGTGTATCTTCTTCAAACTTATAAAGTTTAACAATTTGCTGATCAACAGATTTTGGACGTAACATTATAACATTAGTTTCATCTTTATAATAGGTGGACAACAATAAATAAATCTCTATTCTATCAGAATAAAAGGTGTATTGCACATTAGAAACTACATAACCACTTCCCAGCAAAGTATTTTTCCAGTTTGCCTTGATTGTATTACCTTCCAATTTTCCATTGTATTGTAATTTATCATCTTTGTAAACCTTTAAAAATTCGTAAAATTTCTTTAATGCGGTTTCTTGGGTATATTTTCCATCATAATACCGAATCTCCTTAGTCTGACCAAAGGAAGAAATGCTCGTAAATAATATAAGGAAAAATGTGATTGCTAGTTTATAAATGTTTGCTTTGGCAAATCTAAATTTATAATAAGGTCTGAAGTATTTCATACTTTTAGGATTTGTGTAGTTTTATTTAATGTGTTTCACTTTCATATCAAAAATCAAGTCATATTCAGTGCTACCACTCTCGGTACCATCTGCATATTTTAGGTACTGAAAAACCATGCGTTTTTGTGAGCCAAACCTTCTGTTAAACTGAATTCTTTTAATCCAATCGCCTTGCTCATTACGAGCTTCTGCTGGAATATCAAACACAATTTTACTTGCAGTTTTTTTGAAAGTTTCTGCTAAGACTTTATTGTTTTTTTGGTAAGAGGTCCTTAATTTTAATGCATATTCAAAGGGATTTTCTATATCTTCCAACTCATATTCCATTCTTTGTATTTTGTCATAAAACGTAATTCTTTGTTTTTTGGAAATGGTAAAACTCGCAAATATATCATCGCCTTCATACATATAACAACTTTCAATAATACGACCTGATTTTTCAGTTGTTGTTTCCTTAATGTAGTTGTATTTGTGAACAAATTCTAAAAATACTTTAGTGCCCGTTGCATTTCTTCTTGTCATGGTTTGTATTGAGCCGCCATCATCATACGTGAACGTATCGGTAAACTCTGAGTATTTTCCATTAGACGTAATTTTAATTAAATTTCCTTTAGCATCGTAGTGCATTTTTTGAGAACTATTGAAGTTTTCTGCTGAGGCTATGGTATTGATGCTATCTAAAACACCGTTTTTATAAACATAATTTTTAGCCGTTTCGCTCGCAAACTTTCCATAAATTCGGGTGTATTTTTGTATAATATGTCCGTCTTTGTTAAACGAATACACTTCTGCCATTACGGGTTCGTATCCCAAACTGTCACTTTTGTAATAGGCAATTTTAGCATGATCGAGTTGTTTTTGAAAACCATACGATTGCCAATAGGTTTTGGGTGGCGAAATATGGTGGTAATCTTGCGCACTCACAAAAAAGCCCATTGATAATAGAAAAAAAATTACGCTTAATTTCATTGAATTTTGTTTTTAGTTACGGTATTCGATAGTTCTTCTGGTAAGGGTGTTAAACTCCCATTTGCCATTTTTCATTTTGTAGTTTTTGCGTTCTATCCAGTTGCCATTAGCATCATACGTATATTCAAAACGCTCTTTATCTTGACCATCAACAACAATTTTCTCCAAATCTTGGTAATCGAATTCATCACCGAAAACATCTACTTTTCTGGTTTTGTAATGGTATTTGGTAACGCTACTAATGTCAAAGTTGGTAATCGTTTTTTCTGTTTTCTTTCCGTTTTTATCCAATATTAGACTGTCTGTCTGGTCTAAAACATCATCTATAAATATTTTTTTTATGCGTAATGTTGTACCATCTGCATTCGATTTATACCAAAACTCAGATTTTTTACCTTCTGTATTTCCTGGAGCAAATACGGTTTCTTTGGTATAATCATCATCATTTCCTTCATATTTGACTTCAAAAACATCGGGTTGGGCTACATTCAATAAATAACGCGTTACTTTTATTTTTTCTACATCAAAAGAGCCATAAGTGTATTGCCATTCTTCAATGGTTTTTAGAGTGTTTGGATTTGTAATTTTTATTGATTTTAATTTTCTGGAATGGGCATCAGCATAATTAAATCTGATATCAAAATCAGCATAACTGTTATTGTAATTTACATATTGATAATCAGTTAACTGATAGGTACTGTTCCACTTTAAATAAATTTCTAAAATGGGAAATTCTTCGTTTTCATCAACTGCAATTTCTTTGGTTGTCAAACTTTTAACTTGTGAAAAATCAATTAAATCCACTTGATTTCTAAACTCCCATTCAGTTGGATAATACGGAATATAGTCTTGAGCAACTATGTTATTAATTGATGCTAAAAGTAATATTGAAAATAAGTATTGTATCGTTTTCATGGCTGTATTTTTCTGATATAATTATTTAAAATTGTGATTGTCTGATGAAAGTTTTTGATTGAGTATTTTTAAAAATAAAAAAGGAAGAACGATTAATACTGAACCCCATTTATTTTCAGGTGTAAAGGTTTCTGGGAATTGTTTTACCAGAAAAAATAGGATAACTCCACCTACAATTATAGAAACATGAAGCACTATCATATTTGGGTTAAATGCTCCAAAATAAATAGTTAAGGGTTGCTGTTTTCGATGTAAATAAATGCGTTCAACCAATACAAAAATCAAATTGATATTGAAAAACCAATTCTGAAAAAATAAAACTTCCATGTTAGTGAATATGATTTCACTATTACTAGATGCTGCTATAAACCCAAAAAAGACTACTAAGAAAACCCAATAAATACCCATTGAAAACAAGCCTCCAGTAAAATCAGATGATTTCCAATCTTTGTTACTCGCATTTGGATTTTTTTTAGCATAAAATTTGTCAATTATTATTCGAATGAGTTCATTGCACCAAAAGAAATACATCAAATAGAATACGGTGGTTTGCCCGTTTAGTACCGACAATAAGGTTAGTATCAAAAAGATGATAAAATCCCATTGTTGGTACTTTTTTAATTGTTGTTCAAGAATTGATTGTAACACAACTAATAATTTTCAATAAATTTATTTCTTATAAAATTTGGAATAGAATTCTTTAATATGATGTTCTAAAAATACATCTAAAGCTTCTGTTACTCCAGCTTCATATTTATTAGCGTCAGCAGGCACTAAAACAACTTTAGAACTAGTTGTGTTTTTTGCTGTGTATAGAGTTCCGAATGCTGTTTCCACTCCTTTATTATCATAATCGGATTGTGCATATGAAGTAATCTTTTCTTCTTTTATAACTCCATCAATCTCCAAGTCTTTTTTTATTATTCCTTGGTATTCTGCTAATGGAGAGCCTCCAATTTTATTTCTTCCTATTACAAAATGTATAATCGTATTTTGTTCAGACATAACCAAGTTAGTTTTTGCATTAACAGAAGCTCCAAAACCTTTGTTAAAATCACCCATTTTAACAAAATCAATATACACATCTACACGAATAACAGCGGCATCATTTAGTTCGGTAGATAGTTTTGTGTATGGTGCGTAAGACCCTTTTTCTTTATAATAAAAGCCCGTGTTTTGAGGATGCACAAGAACAGCACCTTCTTTTGTTGGTGAAGGAATCATAGCAAGGTAAGTACTATATTTGTAATCTTTATAATAATTAGTGTTTTTTGCAACCTCCGGATTTAAGATATTAAAACCTTGCGCCTTTAAATCGGCAACAAAATTAGCATAAGAATCATTGGTTATTTTTTCGATTGTTGCTGTAGGAATATCTAAACCAACAGCAAGAGATGCTTTGGCTTTTCCCATAATTCCTTTCACAAAACTTGTTCCTCCTTTATTTGTAGTTGATTCTTCTGCATAAACTTGAAAATGCACAGCAAAATCAGCTATGAATACTTCTTTTGAATCAAATTTTCTGCTTTCTAGAGTTTTAGGACCACTTTTTCCAGGTTTAAATTCACCTAATGTTTGAGCATTTAAAAGTGCTATATTTGAAAAAAGTAGCATTAAAATAATTAGTTTAGTTTTCATAATGTAATATTTTGAAGATGATACTGCAATATTATTTTAAAAAATATTTTATTGAAATAGGTCAGATGCACTATTTTTTAATTTAAATTTGAAAGATTTAAATTAAAAACTTAAAGTTATAATTCAACTATTACTTTCAATTTATTTCACGTTTGGGTAATATTTATACTTTGGACTAAAAAAAGATATCATTGGATATTAATATGATATTTTAACCTTATTTTTAACACCTCGAGCACACCTGTACCCTCTTTAACCCTTATAAATAAAGAGAAAAAAGATATTTTATTGGCAAATAGCTTTATTTCCAAAACTTTAATATGAAAATAATAAGGTTTTTGATTAAATTTTATATTTTAAATTACAGAATTATCTTTACTTATCTTGCATAGACCAAATAATTAGGTCTCGAAAATCTAATTTAGCACATTTAGTAAATTCTTTTACTTCTTCAACGTTTCCTTTTGCTATTTTTAAAATAGCCATTCTTGTATTTAACAAATTATATTCAGATTCAGCCATAACATCTTTTAACGTAATAGATGACAATTCGTCAATTACCAATTTCACTTCATTTGGTTTAAAATCTTTATAGATGGATATCAGTTAGAATTTTATCCATTTAAAACTATTTATATTCATTACCATCAAACTTTAAAACACTTGTTTCTCTTTTAATTTCTTCATTGTAATCGCAATCGCCAATTTCTGTTTCAAAATTTGTGGTTTTTGTAATCGTTTTTTTGACAATAATATCGTAATACTCATTGGTAATATCTGTCGTAAAGATAAATTTGGTTTTTTTATCCTGAAATTCGCCTTCACAAGCACCATTCCATTCTGCTAAATTTTCCTCAAAAATGTAATTATGTAGGATATTTATTAGCTTCTCATTTTCTTTAACAAATAACGATAGTAAATGCTTATGATATGGGTTTACTCTTGATGAACCAAAATAATCAACACTTATTCCAAAAGCATGTGTATTTTCTTTTACTCTATAATTCATTTTTTCGATGGTTATACCATCTAAACGAATAGCATCGGAAACCCAATCGTTTGTTTTGTGACTTTCAAAATATTTATGAGTGATTTTCTGAAGTTCGTTATTATAAATTACGATATGTGTGTTTAGACTAAAATACTCTTGGGTTTCTTCTACAATTTCTGGTATTACAATAATTGTTTCGTTTGAATTATTGATTAACTTTTGAGCAATTAGACTCTGTTTTATATTTTGCTTTTTAAGGCCTAATTGAGAAATAACATCATTTATAAGAACCTCATCTATTGTTTGAATTCTAATTTTTCCATCAACGTTTATTTTAAAAACATCTGTTGATTCATGACCTTCGTCTGTAAATTCTATATTTTTAATGGTTACTTTATTTTTCTCTAATAATGAAGTTGATCTGAAAAAACCTTCGGCAATTTCATCATAGGCGATTAATTTGAAATCTATTATATTTCCTTTTAAATCGTAATTAATTAAATTCGTTTCCATTTCATGATCGCCTTTTTTAACTGTTAAAACAACAGAATAAAACTCTTTTGACAAATTAATTCTATACCCTGAAATGGCTTTGAAATTATACCCTTTTACATACCAATTTTTATAAACAAATGATAAATTAAATGGTTCTGGATTTATATTTTTCATGTCTTCGGCTTCTATAAAACTATCAAATGAAGTGTTTTCAGTAATTGGCATTTTTTTAAGCGGTAAATTATTAAATTCATGCATAAAACTAGAACGCTCTCCTATTCTTTTAGCTGTTACCAAATATTCGACATAATCTAAGTGTGTAGGATCACCAGCCGGACGTAAGCTGTCAATTTTCCATTTAATTTCAAGTTGGTCGCCTTTTATAAATTTTGGATCATTATAGTTATAAATAAGTGCAATTGTATCTTTGCCTTTATTTACAATAACTAGAAAATCATCGTAATTATCATTAAATTCTACATATTGAACAGTATCTGTATAAATTACTCCAATTTCAATTTTACCGGCATTACTCAAAGCACTATTCTTAAATTTTGTTGGCGAGTTTTGAGAAGTTTCTATTTCTTCAACTTCAATAGTATCTTGTTCTTGTTTTTTACAACTTATAAAAAGCGTGAAAACTGATACTACTAAATATGTAATTATTTTTTTTCTCATTTTTCTATTTAATGATTTCTAAATTACAAATTGTATCTGTTTTTATAAACTCGCCTTCGTCAAACCAATTGAGTTCGCCACAAGTTGAATTTAATTCGTTTTCGGAAATTTTATAATAAAACTCAGCCATTCTATATTCTTGATACATTCCTAATTCTTCGGTTACAAATCCGCCTAAATCTTCTTCATGGTCTATAAAATAACTTGTTCCTGCTTCGCCCAAAAAACCGAATGTTCTTCCGCCAAGTTCATAAAAGTAAATGCATTCTGTTTCATTAGAATAGGAAAGCTTATTTTCTTGTTTATGATTGGCTTTAAGATGTTCTTTTATTTTATCTATGATTGCTTTTTTTACTTTTGAAGCATCTTTCTCTGGATTTTCTACAATATATAAATTGGAATAAACATTGGATTGAATAAATTCCATTTTTGTAAAAAAAACTCTTTTTACTGCAAACGCTACAACTAAAATACCAATAATAGAAATTACCCATTTAACTCT